>NZ_OY782775.1 GCF_963678245.1 uncultured Sunxiuqinia sp. | reverse complement strand
AAGTCTTTTAGCACCGTTCCCCATTCGCCTTCGCTGAACGCATAAACCGTTTTACCATAAATGAAAAAGCTTGATTTACCAGCTCCCTGAAAGTGAACATTAATATCCAATCCCTTCCATCTGGCCGATGTACCGATACCATAAATCATGTTTGGCCGACGAGTCGCACCGATCGCCGTCCGGTCTCCATCGTTAATGACACCATCACCGTTAACATCCTTATATTTGATATCTCCTGGCTGATAGGAACCAAATTGTTGTTCCGGGCTATTACGAATATCGTCATAATCCTCAAATAATCCCAAGGCAATCAGTCCGCGGGCTTGGTCAACGCGGTAACCTCTTTCCATTTGATAGTCATACACATTATTTTCCTCATCTCGTTCCAGGATTTCGTTTTTGCTGTAGGTAATATTACCCCTAACAGTTAAATCTACCGATCCAATCTTTTGTTTATAGTCGATGCGTCCATCAAAGCCTTCTGACTTGACTGCTCCTACGTTGGCCTTCGGAGAACTTTCCAACCCGACCATTTGAGGCAGAAAATTACGTGCCATATAGATTCCCTCTCGCTTTTCTTCGAAATAGTCTACGTTGGCAATCACCCGATCGTCGAACAACGACAAGTCTAAACCAAGGTCACTTTTAGTTGCCACTTCCCAGGTCACATAGGGTGAGGCTACCTGCATGTATCGCAGCCCGGTGTAATTTCTATCAAATGAATAATGAGCCCATTCGTAGCCCGAGGTATATATTGGATCACCATCATCATCATATCCCTCAATACCTCCTATGTTATAGAGGTATGGAAAACGATCCGGGTTATTGGAATCTCCCAGCTTATCGTTTCCCACTTTTCCGTGCGAATAACGAATTTTGAACATGTTGATCCACTTGAAATTATTCTTCACAAAATTTTCTTCAGCCACGTTCCAGGCAAATGAGTAGGCCGGAAAGAATCCAAACTGCTGACCCGTTGCAAAATTTTCCGAGCCGGTGTATCCAAAGTTAAAATCGGCAAAATAGCGAAGATTCCAGTGGTAGGCTATACGCCCGGCAATACCTTGGTTGCGCTTGGAAACGCCATTTTTCAGGTCATCTCCCAAATCCTGAGTTCGAACAAAAGCATCCTGCGTATATTTAACGGTTCCGCTAAAGTGATGCATCTCCAGGGTACGATCGTAATTAAACATCAAATCCAAGAACTCCCTCCGGTCACCCCTTGAACCACTCGACTGCATCATCACCTGTGGATCTGAAACATGTGTAAACACGAGGTTCCCTTCGGAATCACGCGACCGTTCCGCCCTCCATTGTTCAGGCCATTTCCGCCGATTGATGTGATTGTAGTTATTGGTGTCATACCCAAAACGCCCTGTAAACCGAAGGCCTTCGGTCACAAAATCCAGATTTTGCTCTAGCGAAACATTGGTTTGTATCTTATTCTCCCAATTTTCGTTAAATCCGGTTTGCGTAGCTGCAACCCATGGGTTGGTTTGGTTCCCCGTACCAATAGCAGGTACAAATCCATTCGAATATTCAATTGGAGTGCGTATCGGTGAGTATCCAAACAGCTGCCCCCAAACGTCATCGTCCCCCAATCCCGGGCTATTACGTTTAGCCAGCGAGCCGGAAACCCCAACTTTCAGCAAAGTTGTTTTTGTCACATCCAGATCGGTATTCAAGCGGTAATTCCACCTCATGTAATTTGCATTGGTGTTATAGTCATCACGGATTGAGCTGTCTGTGTTGTACATGCCTTCCTCTTCCACAAAACTGGCCGAAACATAATAGCGAGCAGTTGATCCACCACCATTGATATTCAGGTTGGCCCGGCGACTCATCGCACCATCTTTAAGCAATAAGCCTTTCCAGTCAACATTGGGATATAAATCAGGATCCAGTCCTAAACGCAGGATTTCAAGTTCCTCAGGCTGATAAATGGGCGCCTGGTTACGGGTAATCCGCGATTCGTTCAACAAATTGGCATAAGTATTACCATCGACAAAGTCTGGTGTAATCGTCCGGGTATTGTACGAGTTCTCGATTTTCACCTCAATATTAACCTTACCGGCTTTGCCTCTTTTGGTGGTGATCAGAACAACGCCGTTAGCACCTTTTGAACCATAAATGGCTGTTGCTGATGCATCTTTGAGTACGGTGAACGACTCGATATCTTCGATATTTAACTCATTTAAGTCACGCTCAAAACCATCAACCAGCACATATGCACCCGAACTGGCTCCAAAGGTCGATATCCCACGGATCCAAAACTCCGAAACGTTTTTACCCGGCTGTCCCGAGGTGGTCATGGCCATGATTCCCGGCACATTGCCCGCCAACGCATTGGAAAGGTTAGACGAAGGACTCGACTTCAGGTCTTTCATATCAATGGTGGTGATCGCTCCGGTTACGGCAATCTTTTTCTGTACTCCGGCACCGGTCACGACAATCTCATCCAATACGCTATCTTCAGACTCATCCATCGTAATATTTACATTCCGCTGCTCCTTGATCAGCACATTTACTTTTTCAAAGCCGATGTACGAAAAGGTCAGTTCTTTATATGCAGGCATTTTAATTTTATAATTTCCGTCACCGTCGGTAATGGTTCCTAGTCCCGGAACATCAACAACATAGACACTTACACCTGGCAGTGGTTGATTATTGGCATCGTTTACGACACCCGTTACTTCAATGGTCTCCTGAGCAAATACGCCAAAGGAGAAACCGAGAAACAACATACCTAGTATTAAATATTTAGTCATAAAATCAGTGTGTTTATTTTTTGGTTTATTCATCCTCCAAGGCTATTTTGCGGAGACGGCGATTCTGATGATCCATCACGTAGAATGCTTTTTCTGTCTCATTATATGCTAAGCCTGTCGGTTGGTCAAAGCGGGCTTCCTGACGCAGATCCCCGTTAACATATCCCCAAGGGTCTGGATTGATGCTGGAACTCCCGCGTCCAGCAAATGTTGTTACCTTGCCCTGTGGCGTCAGAATACGAATATCGTGATTGTGCTGCTCCGTAAAGTAGAAGTCATATTCGTCGTCTGCTCCCGCATATTCAGCATTTTTCACAAACACTCCTTGATAAGGATTTCTTAAGCGGACTTTCGAGCCCACGCCATCTTCCCAACCTCCGGATCTTGGTTCGCCACAAACCAAATAGGGTTGGCTAAATCGTTGTTCATCCCAGTTGTAGTCAGTCCGTAAAATGTAATGCTGGTTGACCACAACGATATATGCATAGTTTCCTGAAGGATGAATTTGAATGTTGAACTCCCATCCATTATCCTGAACCAAGAATAGGGTTTCATAGTCCTTCGTTCCCAGTCCAGCATCGCCAATAACTGGTTTCGAATTCATGACATCAAAGCGGTAGAACTCTCCCTTCTCGTAGCCATTAAAGTACATTTCGCCATTCACAGGGTGAATAGAGGCTCCGTTAGCTGCTCTCGATGTTGTCAGAATCTGGGGATCCTTAAATCTATTATTTCTTGACATAATTGAGGTGCTAATTCCATTCGGATCCCACTGGTCGTGAGACACAACCATATACTCTCCATCTATAGTAAAATCGAGACTCCGAAGGCGGTTCCAGTTTCC
Source organism: uncultured Sunxiuqinia sp. (assembly GCF_963678245.1). Taxonomy (NCBI): domain Bacteria; kingdom Pseudomonadati; phylum Bacteroidota; class Bacteroidia; order Marinilabiliales; family Prolixibacteraceae; genus Sunxiuqinia; species uncultured Sunxiuqinia sp. The sequence goes on along the minus strand of NZ_OY782775.1, from coordinate 15,949 downwards.
TGCGGAGGAAGTCAGGTGTTGGGTAACCGTGCTATCTTCAAAATCAATTAAGTAAATCCCAGGACCATGATCGTACGACACATAAAGATGTTTTGGATTTAGCGGATCAAACTTCATGAAAGCTGGCTCCCGAAATCCGGCCACATCATCGAAGTGACCATTAAGCCAACCCTGATCGTCCCGTTCGTTTCGATATCCCGCCAGTGTACTTACCACCATTTTTCGCTCATATGCGAAAGCCTCTGATCCTACAGCGAGTGCATCTGGTTCATCGCCCATATATATCTCTATATTACCAGCATAAGCTTTTTCCGGTACTATACAATAAAGACTCTCGCTATTAACTCCAATTACGACGGCCTCTTTCCCTCCGATATACACGTGGATTAATTCGGGATCGTTCCCAAAGTTTTCTCCATAAATCACCAGACGTTGACCTACGCCACCGGAACCGGGTATAAAATCAGTGATTTCAACCGGCATAGACGGGTCATAAGGTTCAGCGCTTATTACAGTCTCGGTTGGTTTGATGCCATCGTCGCTACAGCTCACATAAAAAAGAGCCAACAATAGCATCATCACCCAATAAATGGTCTTCCGACCCGTTGTAATGAATTTTTTCATTTTCATAATCATTTAGGTTAACAAATTTAAAAGTGCGTAACCTCTAACTTACTTATCCCAAAAGGGATTAACTGTATATCACCTATACTCACCGATTTTTTTACAAAAAAAAATGATTGATTTTCCTTACCAAAAACAGGTGAATCGTTACGTTTTTTGTTTTTCTTCATAAGTTTTACTTTAGATTTTTAAGTTCGTGTTCATACTTAGATTATTATAGGTTTATTATTACTGCATCAAATCAACCACAAATGACTATCTTACAGAAATATAAGGCACTATTTTAAAAAAAACTTATTCACTTTTGAAGACGTGTGAATGCTAACAGATGACCAATGGCAACTATCAATGATGCAACTAATGTCAACAGTGAAGCACCACTTCAACACCAAATGCAAAGTCGTGAACTCTTATTAAGCCATTGCTTTTTTGAAATAAACCAAGGTTAGATACAGATAATTAAGTCTCTGTATCAGGCAAGAATTTGCATTGTCTTGAAAACACTCGATTGAAAGTTTTCCTCTGAAAAGAATTTAGATCATTCGTTTTTTTCATAAATTTGGATTTTTATAGGTTTATTCGACTAGTGCTTTCGCTAGAACGACCAATTCAAGAAGCACAAATCTGATTAACTATTTTTCAAAAGGGGGCGGATCTGCAAAATCTGCTTCCTTTCTATTTTCTGTTAGGTTTTATCTTTCTTATTCGTTTTTTTATCTATATCTCAAACTCATGTTTTAACTGAAATCCGGATTTAGCTTTTTCATCCACCCTGTTTTTCCATAACGAAGAAACTCCTTTCGATTTAGATCAGACCAAATAACCAAATCCTTTCCCGGCTTAATCAGCATGTTGTCCAGCGATTCGCTTTTTAGTGGGATGCGCCGGTCATTCTTCCACGAAATAATTGGCTTTGGGTCAACATTCGGACTGATCACCAAACGTGGCTGCCGCCCATGACTTAACGCTGTCACATTGGACTGCTTATAAAAAGTTGCTTTATACTTTCGTCCAAGCGAAACATCACTGGTTATTGTTTCAGTCCTGTGGTTTAGCCAAACTTTTCCTTCGACCAAGACAGCCTCTATTGTTGGATCATCCTGGTAGGCCTTCACATTAAACTCGGTTTCGCCTCCCTCAACCAAAAATCCGAAAGCATCAACCACAAAAGGTTTTTCCTTATTCTTTGCCACTTGAAAATAACCTTCGCCTTCCAAATATACTAACCGACTACTCATGTTGAAATTTGTTGAGTAGGTGAGTTTGCTTCCTGCATTCAACCACACCACAGTACCATCTGGTAAAACAACCTGTGTTTTGGCCCCAAGCGGGGCTACAATTTCGCTGTAAGAAATGGGTTGTTGCTCCACGGCTTGCCTCTCACTGACAAAATAAGTTGCTAACCCACTAACCACAATCAGCAACACCAAAATAGCCGCCACTGACGACAAGCGATAAAAACGTGGAAGTTTTCGAATTACAGGTTCTGGATCAACGATACGTTCATTTATTTTGTATTCAAGTCTCCGAGATAACTTTGCTTTATCAAAAGCAACTAGCTCCTGATAATCTTCCTCTTTCAGCTCCACATACATCGTATTTTCAATTTCAGAGGCGCTGGATTCATCCTGAACCAATTGCTCTAACTCTTTGAGCTCGGAAGCTGTACAATCTACTGCCTGAAATTTTTCAAGCAACCTTTTAAAATGTTTTTCTATGTTTTGATTATCTTTCATCTTCAATATCATATACAAGTAGCTTTCAAAAGCTACTCACGCTAAAAAAAAAATCTTTTTTTTCTCTAAAAAATTCATCGGCTTCAGATTAAAAGAGAAAAAGACAGCATCCCAGCAGAAGCAGGAAATCGTCTTTTAAGTGTTCTTTTAAAAATTTGGTTGCCCGATAGATCTGGTTCTCAACAGTTCGCACTGACAACCCAAGCTCTTCTGAAATCTCAGCATTTGAATATCCTTTGAGACGACTCAGTATAAATATTCTTCGTTTTTGTTCAGGCAACTTGATCAGTACTTCCTGAACCTTATCACTTAATTCTTTGCTACGCAACTCTTCTTCGGGTGTGTCGCTATATGCCGGGGTCAGATTCATCAAATGCTCCTCGTACTTTTGTCGGACAATTTGGTGTTTCAAGTGGTTAAATACCCGATTCACTGTCATTTTATACAAAAAGCTTTTGAACGACTTGTCTTCGTCAATTTCAGCCTTGATCTCCCAAAGACGAAGAAAAACATCCTGAACAATCTCTTCGCTATTATTTGAATCTTTCAAATATGAATAAGCAAAATGGAAAAGACGCTCACTGTAAGCATCAAATATCACCTGAAAAGCGTACCGATCTCCGTCCTTCAGTTTGCGGAGCAGATTTTTGTCGATATGTTTAGATTCTGTCGTCAATCTTGTTGTCTCTTTTCAGGCAAGTACAGATACTCTATTATTCATAGTTGCACTTTCCGTCTCGCTTTAAAAATTCATCTCGCTCACTTCTCGCATTAACTAACGGTTAATTAGTTCTACATTTCGAATGTTGACAAACTCATTGGTTTCGCCTTTTGAAACCAAGCCCCATCGGAAACCCATCCCCCAAGGAACGTAGCCTGAAGCATCAACAGAATCAGCAATGATGTCCCACTTATCACCATCAGACACCGAAAACTGTAAAAGATCTCCGTTTTTTATGTTCATCTTCAATTTGATTAAATCACCATATTCGGCAGTCGATACCGCCTCGTATACATTTTTTTCTTTCCCAGATGTAATCCACACCTGAATCAAATCGTGACCCACGGTAATACCCAATCCGGCCATGGGTGCTCCAAAACTATTTGTGGTTGCGCCAATTAACAAGATTCCACCTTCAACGTCCCGTCCACTCATATTCAAATCTATTGTTGCTGTCACATCAAAATTCATAGATTTTACAGGTTGAGCCAGCAAACTCCCAAGCAGGTCGTTTTCGGCCGATGCCGCCAACATTAGTCCATTTTCGCCTGTTGCGTAGCTCAGTGTTTGTGTGGCGCGCCACTGCCAGCAAGGCTCGAGTGCTTTCGAAAAATCATCGAAATAGTCAATCCTATTATTTTCAAGTGTCATTTCTGAGCTACGCTCAAAATACGGCCAGTCATCATCGGTCCAATGGAGCTTTTCCAACAAACCTTCTCGCCCAATGTAATCACCCCCAACTGCTTTGTAGGAGTGAAACAGTAAGTAATAGTCACGTCCCTCTCTGAATACATCTCCTGTTCCAGGGCATTTCCAGATTTCATTATCCTTCACAATCGGATTTGCTTCATACTTCTCCCATAAACCCAATAAATCCTTCGACCGGGCAACCCCAATTTTATAGTCACAGGTTATATCACAACATTTACCCGCCGAATACAATAGGTAAAAATAGTCGTCGCGCTGAAAAATACAGGGACCTTCAACAATTTCATTCTCCCATTCCTTATCATTTCGAATTAGCTCATGCTTTTCTCCATACACCGTTTTTCGATCCTCTGATATGGGCTGTGCATAAATAATAGAAGGTTCTCCGGGCGCATACACCTCTTTCCAAATCAGGTATAGCGTATTATCCCGATCTCTAATCTCAAACGCATCAATGGTTTCAGTGTTATCAGATATGATCAGTGGACCATGATCTGTAAAAGGTCCCTCGGGATTATCAGCACTCGCAATTGCAATGGTAATTTTACCAGTCGACTTATCTCGCCCAGTATAATACACATAAATTTTATCTTGGTCCTCATCATACGAAAGCTCCGGTGCGAAGAAATTCTGATGTGCCCAGTCTGGAGCTCCTCCCGGAAAAACATAAGAGATAAGTTCCCAGTTATTCAAATCATCGGATTTATATATTGGGAACAACGGCGACCATTCATTACTGGTAGCTGATGCATAATAGCTATCACCAATCTTGGTTACTGTAGGATTTGGGCTATCTCCCGGCAATACAGGATTTATTGCAGTTTCTGATTTTTCAAAAACACAACTATTAGCAAGCAGCAAACCAACCAAAAGCCATAGAAACCTAAAAATTACCTTCATCAAAAAAGAATTAAAAAATGAGCTCCCTCAGGGACTATGTAAACCTTACCAGTATTTCATACAACGCCAAAGAAAAAGATACTCACGCAATATCTACACTTTTTTTGATTTTGCTCAGCGCAAGTACTTTTATCTAGAGAAAGAAACAAAACGAAAAGCTCACATAGCTCCAAAAATAGAGTTTTATCCTAAAAAACAAGAATCTAGCAATTTATGTGCTCTGCCTTTTTAAACTGGTACCTTTCTCTCCTTCATTTTCGCACAAACGATGAGTAGTGGAGTCCCGTTTCGTGTATCTAAGTCGACTATAACCCAATTTCAGAATAAAGAAAGAAAATTCCTGTAATGACCGACTGTACCCATGATTTAGACGTGCCCCATACGCTGTAGAAATACACCAGTCCTCAAATGGTCCGAAAGGAATGGCTTAAATTGAATAGGTTGTGGGAGTTTCAACAAGAGCAAGGGGACAATGAGCTGCCTGCCGGAAAAGAGCATTGGCTGGAAACATTCTTGTTCCGCTTCATGTGAAATCACCTTGTCTGGCGTAATGGAGCATTACGAGCGTCTTCACTGCATGACACCAAATCAATGAGTAAAACAACGCTTTAACTTGTATCAATTGAAGAAGAACCAGAACATCAAAACGAGTATTACTTATTAAATCAACATATATTCATTCAAATTTTTTACTAAAATGAGAAAAACAATCCTATTCATTACACTAAGCTTATTCTTAGGAAATTCATATGCACAATGGAGCCCGGCAGGTGATAAAATTAAAACCAAATGGGCCGAAGAAATTGATGTTAACAATGTTCTGCCCGAATATCCACGTCCAATGATGGAACGGGCAGACTGGAAAAACCTGAACGGACTATGGGAATATGCCATCAAAAAAGTGGGGTCGCCTGAACCTTCCGGTTTCGATGGTGAAATTTTGGTTCCATTTGCTGTTGAATCAAGTCTGTCAGGCGTTCAAAAACGTGTGGGCGATGACAACGAACTGTGGTACAGACGCTTATTCACTGTTCCTTCAAACTGGAAAAACAAAAAAGTACTACTTCACTTTGGTGGGGTCGACTGGAGATCTGATATCTGGATTAACGACATCAAAGTGGGAACACACGAAGGAGGTTATGCGCCATTTTCGTTTGATGTGACTCCATTCCTGACAAAATCAGGCAAGCAGAAGTTGGTGGTAAAAGTTTGGGATCCTTCGGACAAGGGATACCAGCCACGCGGAAAACAAGTGAGTCGCCCGGAAGGTATCTGGTACACGCCAGTAACCGGAATCTGGCAAACCGTTTGGCTGGAGCCTGTAGCCGAAAAATACATTGAGTATATACGCACAGCACCTGACATCGACAAAAATCGCCTTTCAGTTGAATTACTCTCAAACGGAACCAATTACACAGACGTTTATCAGGTCGAAGTATTTGATGGTACAACAAAAATTGCGACTGTGAAAGCATCAACCAACCAATCGATCGACATCTCCATTCCGGATGCCAAACTATGGGATACCGACTCACCATTTCTTTACGATTTGAAAGTTAGCTTATTCAGCGATGGCAAGGTGATTGATCAGGTGGACAGCTATTTTGCCATGCGCAAAGTATCTACCCGACGCGACGAGCACGGTATTGTCCGTTTGCAATTGAACAACCAAGATGTATTTCAGTTTGGCCCGTTAGATCAGGGATGGTGGCCTGATGGCTTGTACACAGCAGCAACTGACGAAGCACTAAAATACGACATTGTAAAAACTAAGAATTTCGGCTATAACATGATCCGCAAGCACGTGAAAGTTGAGCCTGCTCGCTGGTACACACATTGTGATCAACTGGGAATTTTGGTTTGGCAAGACATGCCCAACGGAGGCCATTCGCCACAATGGCAAAACCGGAAGTATTTTGATGGAACAGAACTGAAAAGAAGTACAGAGTCGGAAGCTAACTATCGCGCGGAATGGAAAGCCATTATGGACTTCCTATATTCCCATCCGTCAATCGTTTGCTGGGTTCCGTTTAACGAAGCTTGGGGACAATTTAAAACCAAAGAAATAGTAGAGTGGACAAAGGCTTATGATCCCAGCCGTTTAGTCAATCCGGCAAGCGGTGGTAACCACTATCCCGTGGGCGACATGCTTGACCTGCACAACTACCCGCATCCTGATATGTATTTGTATGACGCGCAACGAGCTACTGTTTTAGGCGAATACGGCGGCATCGGTTTAGCTCTGGAAGAGCACCTTTGGGCAACCGACCGCAATTGGGGATACGTTCAATTTAAGAACAAAAACCAAGTGACCGACGAATATGTGAAGTATGGCAAGCAATTACTGAACCTCATTAAAGCTGGATTTTCCGCAGCGGTTTATACCCAGACAACCGATGTCGAAGGCGAAGTTAACGGACTGATGACCTACGATCGAAAAGTCATTAAAATTGACGAAGACAGGGTAAAAGCAATCAACCAAAAAATTTGCAACTCATTGAATAAGGATTAACAATGGAAGTCAACCGGGACTTCTATACTCATGTTTAATTTAACAAAAGCCTTGAAATTGAATAGTTTCAGGGCTTTTTGTTATGAAGAAATCATTGATGGTTTGAACAAGAAGAAAGGTATATCAGACAAGACCCCAAACGGTGGCAGGCAAAACATACCATGGCTTATAGAGAAATAGTTCTTCCCGCTTTTTCAAATCCAATTCAAGCTGTGTATTCATAATTTCCATCATATTTTTTGACTATCTCTCAAAAACACGACGAGGTAAAAACTCAACTAACTGTGAGAAAACATATTTGCCTTTGTTCATCAGACTGGTTTTTCTGGATCCATGAACTTAGCATATCAAATCGTCACGCAACAAAAAAGCGATGAAAGCCTTTGATTAGAAATGTTTCAAAGAACGTTACTTAATATTTAGTGAACACTAATGACAAAATTTTAAAAAATTAGAAGTAAGACTGCTCCAGCGAAAACCACAAGTATTTTTTTTCTGATATGTACTCTTTATTATTTGCAGATTTCAAATTGCATACATACGATTGTCAAAATTATAGTTGTTTAGAGTAGTCATTTGATTAATTCGATGATATAGGCTCCAGCTAGTAACTTCCAGCTTTCATTTTCGTTCGCTATAAGCTCGATTTTGTTGCCTGATGTGGCATCGCTGATTTTTTTAATAGCATAACCCATCGGAACATAAAAGTCAGCGGTTGAATTTGCAGGGATGGTTACCGAGTAAATGACAGATCTTTTTGTTTGTGACCAAGCTGATTTTAGTTCTCCGTATGCCGATTGATGTGACACTTCGATACCATTAAGCGCAGATACGAATGATGGCTTCAAGATCACATTTTTGAAACCCGGATTATCCGAATCGGGATATAAGCCTCCAAGACCTTTGTATAGCCAGGCACCAATTTCTCCAAACATGATGTGATTCATAGAGATGTCGTTTGTGGCATGAATGTCCCAGTTTTCTAACAATGTTGTAGCTCCATTTACCATCCACCAACCCCACGATGGATAAGTTTCCTGTGCAGCTACTTTATAGGCAACTTCAGCATAGCCGTTTTCGCTTAATGCATTGAGTATTGTTTTTTGTCCCAGTAGGCCAACATCGAGATGGAAGTGGTCTGCTTCGACCCGTTTCGCAAGATTGGCCGCAACCGTTTTTTTTTCATTGTCTGGAACTAAGCCCCAATACAGTGGAGCGCTGAGCTCGGTTTGCGTCCCGCTCGCATAGGTTTTGGTTTTCGGGTGAAAATACTTTTCGTTGAATGCTTTCTTTATAGTCTTCGCCAACGCTGAATACTTTTCTGCATCAGCACGTTTCCCGAACAGTTTGGCAGCTTTCGATAAAATGATCGCATCTGCATAATAGTAGCAGGTAGAAGTCAATTCAACTGGCGATTTTGATTTCACTGGCACCCAGTCACCTAATCCCCAGGTGGTCAATCCGGAGGGGCTGATATCAGTAATATGATCGACATAACGTTTGATATCTTCGTACGACGCTTCAAGCAAGGATTCATCGCCGTAAAACAGGTAAATATTCCACGGGATGAGCGCTATGGTACTGGTCCAGTCAGGGCCGTTTCCCCACTCATATCCCCATCCTCCGGTGGGGATGATGGATGGCAAAACGCCGTTTGGTTGCTGTTCGTCACGATGGTCGGCCAGCCACTTTTCGTAAATGGTAATTGCATCAAAGTTGTATAGGCCAGTTTCAATCGCGATGTGAGCGTCGCCCGTCCAACCATTCTTCTCGCGTTGCGGACAGTCGGTTGGATAACCATATAGATTTGCCAGATAGGAGTTGTTGGTGGCCTCCCAGATTTTATTGATGATCGGATTGGTTGACTTTAACTTCCCGATTGACGGTACATCACTATGCATAAAATAGCCGACCAAACTTTCTTTCGTCAGCTGAACGGGCTTGCTCGAAGTGACTTCAACATATTGGAATCCTTTGTAGTTGAAATACGGGATAAACGTTTCTTTCCCTTTTCCATTCAGAATATAAATGTCTGTTTGGAAAGGATCTGAGTCGTCTGTTGGTCGGTAATGAACATCTATGTTTGAGAGGTCCACTTGCCCGTTTTCATACAACCGTTCACCATGTTTCAGGTGAAGAACGGTACCCTCTGGTCCTTCAACCGTAATTTGGCTCACTCCGGCAATATTTCTGCCCAAATCAAAAACAAAGGTGGTGTCATTCAGTTGTCGGATGCTTTTTGCCGGTATTTTTTTCACATGGCGGATCGGGTGCATTAGTTGTGAAACAATATTTGCAGAAGGAGCCGACCGGTAGATCACGTCGTTCCATTTGGAGGCGTCGAAACCCGGCTTGCTCCAGCCTGGTTGCTCCAGCCGCGCATCCTGGTGTTCTGCCGTATATATGCTATTGAAGATAACCGGGCTAAGCGAGGTTTTCCAATCTTTTCCTGAGGTGATTATTTCGGTCTGGCCATCATCGTAGGTAACACGCAAATCCAGACAAAAAGCGGGACGGTTCCGCCAGGGTGCTCTGTGAAAATCCCAAACAGCGGTGGATTGATGGTTGTACCAGCCATTGCCGAGCAATACCCCAATCGCATTTTCTCCTTTTTGCAGTTGATGGGTTATATCAAAGGTCACATACAGGTTCCGACGATCAAAGCGGGTATAAGTCGGATCAAGCACGTGGTTACCTACTTTTTCTCCGTTAATATAGAGTTCATATAACCCAGCTGCAGCGATGTATACCCTCGCTGACTTTATCTTTTTGCCGGTTTCAAATTCTTTTCGAAAATAAGGCGCAGCTTTTTCATCGATACTTTTGTTGTCACTGATCCACGCCCCGCTCCAGTTTCCCATTCCCATCATACCGGTTTCGAAACTGAAGATGGAGGACCTTGCTTTCTCATCTTTACTGTTCCAAATGGCAACAGACCCAAAATATTTGGTGAACGGTTCTAGCTTATTTCCGGCATAGCGGGCAAGCATCGCATCAGATACCACTCTACCCGAATCCCAGACATCTCCGACACCTTTTGTGATTAAAGTAGAGTCTGTGCTAACCAGGATTTGATAAGCAAGCTGCCTAGCATCAAGGCTTGGGTCGGTCATCATCCACGAAAGACGCGGATTCGGAGAATCCACCCCCAGTGGGTTTGTTAAATACTCGCAACGAAGGTTTCTGACAGAAACCACGTTGGATTGAGCATAAATAAAATTGCTCATTACGAGGAATAAAAGGACTGTTGTGATTTGAGTTTTCATTTCTTTCAGCTTCTTTTTAGTCAATGAATCCAGCGAATAGAAAAACATCATTTATTGGACCGTTCTATCAGCCATATCTAATATGATCTTGTTATCCTCCGGACTTATCCTAAGAACTACCTGGTCATTTGGTTTCGAAAATGTACCGTTTTTAGCATTCAAAACATAGTTCATTTCATCAAATTCGCAATTAACAACCGAAGGACTGATTTTTAGAAATGGCAATTCAGCGTCGTTCTTGGTGGTTAAATCCCAATACCAGTCAATTGTTTCTTTCGCTTTGATTCTCATATCGATTTTCTGCTCATCAAAATACATGAGAAAAGTACCGTCAATGGATTCCAGTGGCCATTCCACTTGTAACGAGCCCTCTTGAGGGCTCGTTATCATGGGGGTCCCTCCTTTAAGCAATACTTCTGCTTCATCAACCAATGCTTTCAGTCTTAATCCTGCTATTTCGTCGGACGAGCTCCATACATGCCCATCAACAAAGGGGAAAGTAAAGAAGAAGCATTCATTTGAATTTACTTTTTCAGTCAGGTACTTTGACTGAAGATTTTCGTCGAACAGGTGAATGTCGCGAAACCGCAAAGTGCCTTGATCCCACAGCAAGTTTGCCCGGTAAAACCGGCTATTAAACCAAACTGTTTTCACATCGCTTCTTTCCAAGTCATTATTAACAGTAACTGATGTGGCGGGGGTAACTTGATAATTCTTCTTAAACCATTGTCCAGATTCGGCCAAGGTTTCAACTTTTAGTTTCTTTTGATCGCGTAAACGTGCAATTAAAGGCATCTGTATTTCAAATCCTTTCTTCACCGAACTCCAAATAAACGAATTTTCCTGTCCTGTCTGTGTGTAGGCATATTCCAAACATTCTCCATTAACAAACTCATAAAAATACCAGTTAACCCATGCTGAGTCACCACCGGACTTGGGATAAACAGGTTCGAGAGAAACAACGCCCTGGTGAGTATGACCAATTCCATTGTCATACTGACGAACCGGATCACTACCCAGCATTCTGAATATTGGAACCGGTATCTGGTTTTCTTCATTTTGAGCAGGCATATATGCATTTTTCTTGCTGGGATAATAGGCCTGGTTCCAGTATCCTCCCCAAAGGTTATAACCATCAGTCCCGATCTGGTCCTTACAATTGCAGGAGGCAATGATCCCGTATTTTTCATACAAATAATTTAACGTGTGGGCATCTATAAACCATGAGCCAACGGATTTCGGATAATAACCAAATATTTCTTTAAAATCCGCCATATAAACATCCACTAACTTCTCCCGCTCTTCCGGCGTGTAGCCGGTTGAAAAACCTACATCCGCATGCCAGTCCCAGGGATAGCGCCCGCGCCATTCCATGCCTGCATTTTCAACCAATGGCTGGGGGACTTCCCACCAAGCCCCAATTTCATAGGAATCAGCTGGAAGGCTTTTTAACAGCTTCTGATAGCGGGAATCAAGCAAGGCATCATATTGTAACAGAAACGTACCACCAAGCTCGTACTCTCTCATGATCTCCGTTTGTTTTACGACCGTTTGATAAAGTACATCCTCTGTAATGTTGGCATCTCTTGGCTCAAGCAAACGAATGAAATTGATGATGTTGACTACCTTTGGGCCATTTGATGTTTGCTCCTCAGGGTTTCCAATATCGTTTGAATTATTGCTACAACTTATGTTGCTTATGCAACACAACAATACAAACAGATGATATACGTATTTAAAATTCATGAAATAACCTATTTAAAATTTAAAAGATAAATTAGTCGGTTATTTATCAATTGCAGTATTGATAAATAACCGACTTTAAGCATAATTAATCAGAGAAAACCCCTGCTATTTTTACAAATACACTTAGAAATTTATCACCAGCCAGGATTATTCGGGGCCAGGTTCGTATTCAAGTATAATTCATCCAAAGGAATGGAATAATAATAATGCTTTGGCGTGGTGAAGAAACGGTTTGCTTCCGGCTCAATAACGAGGAATCCACTCTCATCTATCAATCCGGAATAGCCACTGTTTAAGGCTTGTTGTTCTTCATATTCGGTTCCTGTATATTTTATTCCCATTATCGCGCCTTTCATTTCAGTTTCAGCAGTTTTCCAGCGTCTTAAATCGTCGCGCCTGAACCCCTCGAAAGCAAGTTCAACGGTTCGTTCACGGCGAATCTCCATCTGCATATTCAACCCGTTAACCTGAACGAACTGGTTTGTAAGAGGAGGCATTTCAACTCCTTTTCTTGAACGAACGACATTGATTGATTTATTAAGAACGTCATCACTAATGTTCCCATCTTTTTCAAATGTTGCTTCGGCCAATATCAACAACACTTCCGCGTAACGAATAATATGATAATCATAAGTGTCACTCGTCGAAGTTTTTCCGAATATTTCGCCCATAAACTTCCATAGTTTGTAACCGGTTCTTGTTTCAGGACGCGTGGTGAATTTAGAGGAACAGATATCATCTCCGTGTTGAGCATTGCGATATGGCGTTCCCGGCATCAATATTGTCTGATTCATTCGTGGATCGCGGTCTTCAAATTCATCTGCGATGGTTTCATAACCGTGAAAACCCGATCCAGCATGTTCAATAGGCAATCCTGTTGATTTACAGAGATACATATCTGCCAATTTTTTTGTCGGTGTACCCCTCCATCCCCAAAATACAGAATGTGCTGTTGAATGCATCCGTATATCCTCAAAATAACGACTGCCGAAGATTTCTTCTTTAGTATTATCTCCTTCATCTATAAACAAATAGCGATAGCTATCTTCACCTTCGCCTTCGAATAAGGAATATTCCTTACTATCAATTACACGTTCAGCCGCTACTATGGCCTGATCGAGTAGTTGTCCATAATCCGTACGGTGCTGGTGGTATTTGGCCCATGTGCCGGAAAATAGTGCCACCCTCGCTTTCAAGGCCAATGCAGTTCCTTGTGTAACACGGCCCATTTCAGTTGAACTCAATTCACTTTGTTTTGGCAACATTGTATAGATATCTTCAAGTTCTGAGAGTATAAAATCTTCTACCTCCTTCTGCGGATCTCTTTTTCCGTATAATTCGGGAGATTCAATAGTCAGAGGTTTTGTCAGAATGGGAACATCATTAAATTTTTTCATCAAGCGCCAAAGAGTATATGCCCTGAAAAAGCGTGCTTCGGCAACATATCGTTCTATTTCCGAAAAGTCCCGTTCATAAGATTCACTTTTTTCAATGATGGTATTGCACTGGCGTAAGTCGACAAAACGATCAGACCAATCCCCGTCAGAATTAGGAGCACTGAAAGTCCCATTGCTAACACTGTTGGTGTTAAGTTCGAATCCTATATCACTATCGGTATCTTTTGTGCCGAAGGTTTCAGTTCTGTCGTATAACTGGTTAACTTCCTTCATATAATCAGCCGGAGTTTTCCAGAATAAAGGATCAGGCAAATTATCTTTAGGCAATAAATCAATATCCTGACAGCTAGTAACTATCAGCAAATTAATAATAAAAGCTGAAACTGTAAATATATTTTTTTTTCATAATCCTGCAATTTTAATGATTAGAAAACAATGTTTACTCCAAAAGAGAAATTACGGGCAAACGGATAGCTAAGATAACCTCCACCATCTTCTGGATCCCATCCTCCGGGTGCATTATGAATTTCGAATAAATCTTCCCCGCTGAAATATATTCTTACTTTTTCCAGTTTTAAATCTTGTGTATACATTGCGGGAATAGTATATCCAACCTGCAAGTTCTTAAGGCGCGCATAAGCCACGTTATGCTTCGTGTTTGATGAAACATAGTAGTTATATCCTCTTTTGCCTTTATTTGTTATTGCCGGATATTTTGCATCAGTTCTGTCTGCTGTCCATGTTTTTCCGTACCAGTATCCTGCAGACTGAAACCATGGCTGGGCAAAAGGCTTGTTGGCATCTCCTTCCAGAAACATGGTACGTTCTCCAACTCCTTGAATAAAGGCGGAAAGATCAAAACCTTTATATTCAATATTGAGGTTGAAACCATAATTATACCGGGGATTTGTATTTCCCAAATAAACCACATCTCCGGTACCGTTTTCATAATCATCTCCAAGAACAGAAAGTTTTTCGTCCCCATCCATATCTTTATATTTAGCATCCCCTACAGATAAATCACCATGTCCAGGAATACCCCCATCAGGAAAGCGGGCCTCATATTCTGCCAGTTCCTGTTCGTTCTGAATGATTCCGTCAAAAACATAACCAAAATATGAACTGAGAGGATACCCCGCAGGAGTTGCATTTAATCCAAGACCGACCAAATTGCTGCCAATTCTTTCAACAAGTTTGTTTTTGGCATCACTTAAGCTTCCTTGTATCGAATATTTGAAATCACCAATCTGATCTCTCCATCCGAGAACAACTTCCCATCCTCTTATTTCCAGTTTTCCACTATTTGTTTCCGGGGCTTCGGCACCAAGCATTGATGGATACGTTACCGGTATCAACATATTATCATTGTTTTTCCAGAAATAATCCATGGATCCGTATAATTTATTTTCCAGCGCTGCAAACTCTAATCCCACATTAGTTGACTTTATCGTTTCCCATGTTCGTGATGTAGAGACGATATTTCCTGGACTGGCCATTTGTGCTTTCTGCCCGTTTCCGAAAGGATAATAACTACTGCTAATCTGCACCAATTGTATATAATCATATAATCCGACACCCGACTGATTGCCCATTTCGCCATAAGAAGCCTTGAATTTAAAATCATCAAAAATATTAAGGTTTTTCATGAATTCTTCATCATTGAAACGCCAGGCAGCCGATACTCCCGGAAAATAACCCCAGCGATAATCCTGATGGAAACGAGAGCTCCCATCAGCCCGTAATGTAGCATCAAGAATATATTTATTAGCAAATGAATAATTTAATCTTGAAAAAAACGAGTTGATTGTCCACGCATTTCCTTCACTCCATGCTGTTTGATTTTCAGAGCTTCCTAATTGAAGCGACATGCTTTCCTGTTGATCAAAATTTATACGTCTTGCTGAGAAATAATCATAATCTGCGGATTCGTTCGCAACCCCTGCCATCAGGCCAATATCATGTTTCTCCAGTGATTTTTTATATTCACCATATAATGTGAAGTTTTTATATAAAGTCTTGCCGTAATTGCGTTCCGCACTGTTTGGAGTTCTTGCAGTTCTGTGGTTTACATTATTCCAGTTATGACTGTATATCATTTTATTTATAATGCTTTTGTCCTGATCGCTTTTACGGACTATCGCACGTCCGACTAGATTAAGTCCCTCTATTGGCTGCCAGTTCAACTGGTTGTTGAATGTAAAGTTACCGGTGGTATATTCTGAAAATCCTCCTTCTTCAAGAACCTGTGCCGGATTATCAAAACCTTCAAACGTATAAAAATTACCATCCGGATTATATACGGGAGCCCAGCTCCTAGTCTTATATATCAATTCCCAGAT
>NZ_OY782774.1 GCF_963678245.1 uncultured Sunxiuqinia sp. | reverse complement strand
CTATATAGAAGGTCTGTTTTTAAGTTCTGGTGTAATTAAAAATCCGGATTACACAATGGAGCGAATGATGCTAGTGGCTAAAAAACTCAGACTGGAAGAAAGTTACTTTGGCTATATTCATATGAAAGCTATTCCAGGAGCCGATCAGGAGCTTATTCAGCAGGCCGGGAGGTATGCTGACCGAATGAGTGTAAATATTGAAATCCCTACTGAATTTCAACTGAAGAAGCTGGCGCCGGAAAAGAACTACCAGAGTGTTTTACAGCCAATGAACCAAATTAAAGAAGGGATTCAAATTTATAAGGAAGAGAGAAAAAAATACCGACGAATTCCCAAATTCACGCCAGCAGGACAAAGCACTCAACTAATTATCGGGGCAACCCCCGAAAGCGATCGACAGATCCTTCAGCTCTCTTCCAACTTTTACAATCAGCAGCAGCTAAAGCGGGTTTATTATTCAGGTTACCTTCCGGTAAACGAATACGACAAACGCCTCCCAGCCACGCAATCGCCACCATTGGTTCGCGAAAACCGATTATACCAGAGCGACTGGCTGATGCGCTTTTATCAGTTCTCTGCCGACGAAATCCTAACGGAAGAGCATCCTTTTTTGGATTTAGATGTTGACCCCAAGTTAGCCTATGCGCTGAGAAACCTTCACCTATTCCCAGTAGATATCAACCGGGCCGACTATCCGTTGATTTTGCGGGTGCCGGGCATTGGTGTTCAATCGGCCAAAATGATTATTGATGCCCGACGCTTTCGAAGACTAACAAGCTATCACCTCAAAAAAATTGGAGTGGTAATGAAACGAGCCCAGTATTTTATTACCTGTAATGAACTTGCTGGTCGGACACTCGATTGGGAACCATCACGTTTAAAAAACCACATTGTAGCTGAAAGCCAAATGAAGAAAAGAAAAGCCGGTGACACCCAACTGATGCTATTTCCGCCCCAATCTCTGATGACTGAGCAGCAGCCCAAGCAAGTCCACTTTAAAAATTAGAGACGATGGCTTATATCGTGTACGATGGCAGTTTTGAGGGGTTGCTAAGTGTTGTTTTTCATTGCTATCAGCGTAAAGTAACACCAAACGATATTTGCAAAGACACCAATTTTCAGGATATTCTTTTTGCTGATAAGGAAACTGTTGCAACAGATGAACTGCATGCAACAAGAGTATGGAAAGCGATTCAAAAAAAGCTCCACAAACGTAACAAGCAACTACTCTTTAAAGCTTTTTTATCCGAAGAGACAGACATTGAATTAATACTTTACAGGTTTATTCGCCGGTTGCTTGATTCTAACTTTAGTATTGAAACTGACTATGGAGACAAAAATGTGCTACAGCTTAAAAAACTGGAGCGAAAAGTTATGCAGGAAGCAGCCCGCATGTTGCAGTTTGTTCGGTTTCAGAAAACTAAAGATGGCATCTTCTTCGCCCCCATTGAACCGGCATACGATGTACTTCCATTTGTTATCCGACATTTTAAAGACCGATTTGCAGACCAACAATGGTTGATTTATGATCTGAAACGGGACTATGGATTTTTCTACAATTTGAAAAAGGTAGAGGAAGTTGTATTATCAGAGAAGTCGTTTTCAACAACCGATGGTAAAGTTGACTCCAATTTTTTAGAGGAAGACGAACTAGCCTACCAAACTCTCTGGAAGGACTACTTTAACGCCATCAACATAAAGGCTCGTAAAAACCTAAAACTGCAACGCCAACACATGCCGAGAAGGTATTGGAAGTTCTTGCCGGAAAAGCAGTAACGCTTCTTCTGGAGGTCTTAACATGCCATATTATCCTGAATCTGCTTTAAGATCCCTATGTCTAGCGCCTTTAATATCACTAAAAACAGATTCCGAATGACGATCAGGGGGAAGAGGTTAAAACAAAAAAGCTCCTATCAACTGATAGAAGCTTTTCTGTTTAGCAAACAAATATCTTTACTTTTTAAAAAAGTCTTTAACCATTTCGTTAGGAACGATATCTTCCTGAAATGTATACGCTCCGGTTTTGTCAGATTTCACCATTTTAATTACTTTGGCATAACCTTTACCGGCTCCTTTTTGTAGTGATGCAACTGCTTTCTTAGCCATATCTCAATTTATTTAATTTCGCGGTGTACAGTTACTTTTTTCAAAACTGGGTTGTATTTCTTTAACTCTAAGCGATCAGGAGAATTTTTCCTATTCTTAGTTGAAATGTAACGAGATGTTCCTGGTACGCCACTGTCTTTATGCTCAGTGCATTCCAAAATAACCTGTACCCTATTACCTTTTTTAGCCATTTTCTACGCTTTTAAATATTCGTTACGAATCCTTTTTCTTTAGCTTCTTTCAAGGCATTGGTCAATCCTTTTTTATTGATTGTACGAATACCTGCGGCCGAAACTATTAATGAAATCCAACGATCTTCTTCTGGAAGATAGAATTTCTTCTTGAACAAATTCGGATAAAACCGACGCTTAGTTCTTCTTTTAGAGTGTGAAACATTGTTTCCCACCACTACTTTTTTTCCAGTAACTTGACAAATTTTTGACATTGTCTTATTTTTTATTCAGAATCACACATTTTTCAAACAGTTCGCAAAATAAGTGCTTTTTCCTGAGAAAATCAAATAGATTAAAAACTTTTTTACGCTTTTATTAACAAGTAAATGTTTAAAAATCAAAAAGTTTTTTCATCCACACTTAAAAGAAATTAATTTTTCAGGATGCCTCTTAGATTGGGGAGGACAAAGGTAGTCATTTTAACAGTAATATCATGAACTAATTGAACAAGCTATTAGTTGTAAAATGATATTCAGTATTTTCTAAATCATAAAAAATAAAACCATGGAAGAACAAATCAATCAAATGCCAAGAATTGGTGACATAGCTCCCGATTTCGAAGCAAACACCACCTTTGGACCAATTAAATTTTCGGAGTACAACAAAGGAAGTTGGGTTATTTTGTTTTCTCACCCGGCAGATTTCACACCAGTTTGCACTACTGAAATGAGTGGATTCGCAGTACGCAGCGATGAATTTAAAGCACTAAACACCAAGCTTATTGGCTTAAGTATCGACAGTATTCATGCCCATGTGGCCTGGGTTAACAATGTAAAGAAGCATAGCGGAGTGCTTTTCAAGTTTCCGATTATTGCTGACATCGATATGAAAGTATCTAAGCTTTATGGCATGCTTCAGCCCAACGAAAGTGAAACATCTGCCGTGCGTGCTGTATTTATCATTGACCCTACCGGAAAGGTGCGGTTGATGATGTACTATCCATTAAATGTTGGTCGAAATATGAATGAGATCGTGCGTACGTTAAAAGCCCTTCAAACTTCGGACAAGCATGGTGTAGCACTTCCTTTAAACTGGGTACCCGGTGAAAAAGTAATTGTGCCACCACCAAAAACAGTTGAAGAAATGGAAGCACGGGAAAAATCAGATTATGAAATGATGGATTTTTACCTGGCCAAAAGAGATTTATAGCTAAAACCAAGATTTCACTTAACGGGAAGTACGAAATACGTGCTTCCTGTTTTATTTTATCGAAAAGTCAGCTACTTTTAGAGCAACCATAAATTAATTGATGAATTCTCCTGGGAACAAATATTATCCAACCATTCTAGGCGCAGCCCACTTGGTTATTCTTTACATCTTTATCCAGACAATCGTCGACTTTCCCCTGGCGATCTGGGATTACTATCATGGCACTGAGTTTTTGTCAAATCCAGTTAAGAAGATTGTCCTTTCATTAGGCTCTATTTTGTTTATCCTGTATTTTGCCTATCGAAAAGCCAAAACCAAACTCAAAAATTTATTCCCGCTGAAATGGTTCAATCCGCTGATCTTTATCCCAATGATTACGTTTCTGGCAGCAGCTCATGTTTTTCTGGGGGAGATCAATCGCGAGGTAGAGCAGCTCATACCCGCCCCTCCATGGTTTTGGGAGCTCTTCAATCGGATCTTTGAGAATGATTATGGTTTTTTGGGTGCTGTTTTGAAAGTCGCTGTAATTGCTCCTGTCGTTGAAGAACTCATCTTTAGAGGAGTGATCATGCATGGATTAATGCGTAACTACCCCAAAATTATAGCCATTTTTGTATCAGCTCTGTTTTTTGCCTTGTTTCATTTAAACCCCTGGCAATTTCCGGCTACCTTTTTATTGGGACTGCTGCTTGGCTGGGTGATGGTAATTACCCGCAACATTTTTGCTTGTATACTCGGGCACTCCATAAATAATTTATTGGTTCTGTTGTCAATTGAATATTGGGAAGAAATTCGAGAGTTTTCTTTTTTCTTACTGGGTCAAAAAGAACAACTGCACATAAGCTATCTGGTAGCCGCGATTAGTGTGGTGTTTATTGGATTGCTCGCCACTTTTAGCCGCAAACATACTACTTAACAAACGATCGATGGATTATCTCTTAATTTTTCTGGGAATCGTAATGATGATAGCCGGCCTGTTGGGTTGCATGCTACCAGTTTTACCGGGGCCTCCATTAAGTTATATTGGCATGCTGCTACTTCACTTCTCCGAAAAATATCAGTTTTCTTCCAATTTTTTAATTGGCTGGGCTGTCGTTACCATTATTGTGTATTTATTAGACTACCTGATTCCGATCTGGGGAACCAAGAGATTTGGTGGCAGTAAACGCGGTATCTGGGGGAGTATAATTGGCTTAATGATCGGCATGTTCGTTTTTCCTCCTATCGGTATTATTGTTGGGCCATTTGCCGGAGCAGTAATTGGAGAGCTAAGTGACGGCAAACAATCCAAAGAAGCATTTCGATCTGGTTTGGGAACATTTATTGGATTTTTAATAGGCACCCTATTAAAACTAATTGCTTCTGGGATGATGGCCTGATATTTTATTGCCGAGATGATCTAACTCAAACTAGACAATCAATTTTGAAAACGAAGGAAGAATTTTATAGAAATAAAATAATTGAGTTACCCATTTATAAGAAAGGAAACGAAATTATCGATGTCGTAAGTTGAGTCTCATATTAATCCCTGAAGACGATGAGCACCGACAGTCAGTTGAAGCTAAATGTTCAGTGAATGAGACGCCCCTTTCAACTGTAAAAATCATGGGAGCTGAAACAGGAGGATTGTACGATATTAAATCGGCAAGATTACAGATTCGAAGTTTGAAAGAGCGAATCGAGAATTCACACGATAAATTTATACTTTATCCTTATACCATTCATGTTTTCCACCTTGAGCATAGTCATAAGTCTTGTTTAATAAGACTTCGATTTCTTTCTCAGTCATGGGTTCAAAATTACGTGTAATATCCAAGTTGTGTCGCAAATGTTCAAGATTGTTCATTCCTGAGACGAGTGTCGAAACAGGCAGTGTCATTGTAAAGCGCAAACACTCTTCAATTGAAGCAATCTTTTCGTTAACAATAGCTCCCGAAGCGACTGATTTCATGCCAATAATTCCAATGTTTTTTCCTTGAAGAATCGGTATAATTTCTTGCGAAAAGCTCAAGTAATGATGATCCAACACGTTGATCGGCATTTGTACTGTTTCCCATTCAAAGCCTTTGTCAAGCATGGCCTTATGTATGTCAGGCCGACTATGCCCAGTAAAACCAATATGGCGGATAACACCGTCTTGCTTTTTCTTTTGCACAAAGTCGAGTACACCGCTTGAGTAGATTTTATCTACCGCTTCAAGACTTTCAATTTCATGAAATTGCCATAAATCGAGGTAATCTGTTTGCAATCTTCTGAGGCTGGTTTCCAAATGCTCCTGTGCCGTTTTTACATCACGACCATGATGTTTGGTCATCAAAATGGCTTTCTTACGATAACCATCCAACAGTGCTTTACCCATCAGCTCTTCACTACGCCCACTGTTATAATGCCACGCATTATCAAGAAAGTTGACGCCGCTGTCGAGAGCTTCACGAATTAGCTTTACAGATGTTTCGTCACTAATATGACGATCGCCAATATGATAACCTCCCACTCCTATCAATGAAACATCGAGATTGGTTTTTCCCAATGTCCGGTAAGGAATTCCATCCTTTTTAAACGATGATAATAATCCAACCATAGACATTCCGGCCACAGTTGCTGCTGTATTTCTAATAAAATCACGACGTTTCATAACTTTTTTTGTTTTATACAACAACATGACTATCAGATTGTTTCAAACAGCCCAATCATAAAAACAGCATTTTGAACCCAAGTGCTATTCGTTAATAACACCTTAATTGCTTTTTGTAATACGAAAAGTTAGAGTTTACAACTGATTTTTGAATCAATTGGAGGGTGGATATTCCGGCTTCCAATCACGATTTCTTAACGCCAATTCACCTTTACCATTCTATAAACATAGAACTCTTTAATCGAATTGTGATTTCGCGAATCCCTTTCGTTATTAGACCTGCCAGACGGGCTTGCGCCAGAGATAGCCTGCACTTCTTCGCCGTAATCGAGGTCTCCACCCTCATAGCCAACAAACTGCTCTAACCAACGCTTCCACTGGACTTCGCCACCATGATCGGAATAGTACTTCGTCACCCGAACGAACTCTACTTCCTGATCTTCATTATAATACACAAGGTAATAAAAACAATCATAACGTCCCATTCCAACTGCTGAAACGACCTATCCCAAAGGCTCTCTTTTTCTCGCTAATCGAGGAACCCCTTCAATATAGTCGCTCTTTAATCCGGGGGGTGTCAAGTGAGTCAACTCCAAGTATGACTGATCGACATCAAATTCTTTCGACAGCAGTTTTAGCAGCTTCTTAAACTCCTTTCCGCTCAATCCTGCTGCGGAAAGATAAGTCTGCCCACTTGTGAAAACAAGCAGGCAGTCGATGGCTATGAAAAATTTTCTTAGAACCATATTCCAATTCCTAAATTCAATTGCGTTTTGGCATCATCAGAAGCTTCGTTACTAAACCATTGCATATCGGCTTTCAATACTGCTTCATGTGACATCCACCAGCCAATACCGGAAGTTACATCGGTACGATCGTAAGCCAGATTTTGCGTAATCCCTTCAACTCCTGATGCGTGTTGTACTTTTCGTATCGTGCAAATGGAACCAATTTCTGATCCGTGTTCTTCGAGTTCAATAAATCATATCCGGCTTCCAGATAGTAACCGAACAGCTGGCTTCCCAAATTTTTTTCCTGTAAAAGCTTTGTATTGACCAGCATTATTCAGTCTGGGGACTCCATAAATAATCAAACTTTGCAGCCAGGTTCGGGTGTGTGAAAATTTTCACATCTGCAAATCTAGATTTAGATGGAAAACCTGACAATATCAAGATGTTCGGATATTTGCGGAGAAGTGAATCGAAGTTGAAAACTTATATCATCAAAAGGCAACCGAAGAATCAGTGGTTTTAGAGGAATTAGAGAGAAAATTGAATTCGATATACAGTATTGGTATTTTTGCTGATTTTAAAGCGATTATCAATGCGATGTCCCACAACCCAAACCACTTTGCCACCGCTATACAGCATCCAAGTATTTTCCTTTTCAGGAATAGAGAATTTTTCATCAATAAAAAAGTCGCTTAGCTTTTTAAAACCGGTCATCCCGAGCGGTTGAAAATATTCACCCTGCTCCCATTTTTTTAGCATCAATGGAAAGTCTAGTTTATCAAAGTCGAGATCAGCAATATTTTTTTCTCTTGAAAACTGAAACTGCTCATCTTTTTCAAGTTTTGAAAACTGCATCTCAAAGGGGACAGCTATTGACGGACAATCCTTTTCAATATAAAAGCGTTGCTGTTGATCTTCTGCTCTGGGGGTCAGAATAAAAACCTCACGATCTTTTACTAACCGATGAGTTTCGGAATAAAATATTTTACCGGCTTCTGCGTGCGACGATTGGCTGATTTCCAGTATCTGATCAGCATTAAACCCAAAAGGATGAAGTACTTCAAAAAGCACGCTCTCTGCAAAAGATGATTGTTGTAAGTATGCAATATTTAAATGCAGATTAATCCCCTCCCATCTTATGAAGCTAGCTTTTTCTTCATCAATTTTAGCCTGATAAACCTGCTCGGTTTGTTTTAAAATACCCGCTGTTTTGGAAGCGTTCAACTTAAAAGCCGGATTAATTTGTTCCAACAATGGAATGATCTGATGCCGCACCAAGTTACGCAGGTGTACTAATTCTTTGTTTGAAGAATCCTCGCGAAAAGGCACTTGATTGGTCTGAGCATATTCCCGTATTTGCTCTCGCGAAGCAAATAACAACGGACGAACTAACCGTCCTTTCTTTGGATGAATACCGGACAAGCCTCTAATTCCCGTTCCGCGACTCAAATTAATGAGTATGGTTTCCACCAAATCATCCTGATGATGCGCAGTCAGAAGGAAGTCGTATTTTAACGAGTCTATTAACTCGTAAAACCATTGGTAGCGCATTTCACGCGCAGCCATCTCAATTGAAATACCTTCCTGCAAAGCAAACTCCCGAGTTTCAAAGGTTTTTACATACAACTCCAAACCATGTTCGCCACAGTAATCACGTAGAAAAATTTCGTCGTTGTCAGACTCCGCACCACGAAGGTTAAAGTTGCAATGAGCAACAACAAAGTCATGCTCGATCTGCCTAAACAAATCGAGCATAACCATGGAATCACAACCTCCGCTAACAGCAAGAATTAACTTACTGTCAGAAGCAAGCAATCCTTCTGCAACAATATAGTTTTTAAGATTTTTGAGCATCTCCTAAACGAACAACTTTCTCACAGATACGAATAATCACTTCAACCGCTTTCACCATTGATTTAACAGGGACATATTCGTAGGGTCCATGAAAGTTATGACCTCCGGCAAAAATATTTGGACAAGGCAATCCCATATAAGACAAACGAGATCCATCGGTTCCACCACGAATTGCTTTAATTTTGGGGTCAATACCAATTTCGGTCATAGCATCCTCGGCCAAGTCAACGATATACTTTACCGGCTCTACCTTTTCGCGCATGTTGTAATACTGATCAACCATTTCAAGGTCCACTGTTCCCTCTCCATAAATTTGATTCAGATAGCTGCAAGCCTGTGTAATTGTGCTTTTACGATAATCGAATAGTTTTTTGTCATGATCCCGGATGATGTATACCAAACTGGATTTCTCCGTACTTCCCTGAAAGGAAACACAGTGATAGAACCCTTCGTACTGCTCGGTATACTCCGGACGTTCCTGAGCAGGCAGCATCGACATTAATCGATTTCCAACTTCAATGGCATTGATCATTTTATTTTTGGCTGCTCCAGGGTGAACACTTCGTCCATTTATGGTTATTGAGGCCATTGCTGCATTGAAATTTTCATACTCTAGCTCACCAATTTCACCCCCATCGAGCGTATAGGCAAATTCGGCACCAAATTTTTCTACGTCAAAATAGTCAGCTCCTTTGCCAATCTCCTCATCCGGAGTAAAGCAAATTCGTACTTTTCCATGTTTTATTTCTGGATGACCATTCATATAAGCCACAGCGGTCATAATTTCGGCTACTCCAGCTTTATCATCAGCTCCCAATAAAGTCGTTCCATCGGTAGTGATGATTTCATGTCCAATGTAATTCAATAAATCAGGAAACCGATCAGGCGATAACACGATTTTATCATTCAATTGAATATCGCCACCTTCATACTTTCGAATCTGAGGGTTCACATTTTCTCCTGAAAAGTCTGGGCTGGTATCCATATGAGCAACGAAGCCAATAACCGGACATTTTTCAGTAGTATTCGAAGGCAAAGTTGCCATCACATATCCATATTCATCTTTTTCAACCTCCTCCATTCCAATGGCTTCCAATTCTGCAACGAGCTTATCTGCAAACTCCAACTGCCGCGTTGTACTTGGAAATGTTTTACTAGCAGAATCGGAAGTTGTATACTCTTTGGCGTACCGGATAAATCGATCAATTACTTTTTCCATATTTTAAACATCATCTGAGTTAAACTTGAAACCAACACGTTTGCCGGTCTTTATTTTTGAATGACTGATTTCTTCCTTCATTTGTTCAACCGAAGCAATCTTCACCTGATCGTAAGGAGGAACAAGAAGATCGAAATCAACTGCATATTTTATTGCTGTTTCTAATATTTGTTTGAACATATCACGAGTTACTACATCATTTTCGAAGTCCTTTACCAATTCTCCTGACTGTCGTTTCCCTTCAACGAAGAAGTGGTTTTCCTGATTAATAAAAACCCGGGCTATTAAATAACCAAGATCCTGCAAGCGATTATATTTAAACGAATCGGACAAAAAGTTGTAAATATAAATGACACCACAATAACCATTCATCGGATGATTTTTAACGTAATCAACTTTCCATATCGGATGTTCCCGGTTGAAAATAAAAACATTAGAATGCATACTAAAAACTAATAAATCACCAGCTAAACGAAACTCAGCTTCAAAAGGCCCTTTCTCATTAAATGCCGGCAAAATATACTTATCAACTCTCCCTTCCAAAGCCAACTGATATTCGCTAACCAATTCTTTCAAAACTTCTTTAAGTAAGCTGAATGACGTCAGTGTATTGCTATAAGCCAATTGTTTGACATTCGACTTATTAACAATCGATTCGTATGGTAACTTTTTTCCAGCACTTTTCTTCATCGCTTAGATTTTTCATAAAAATAAGAAAAGCAGCCAAGACTGACTGCTTCCTTTTATCATGTTATGCAAAAAAATCTAATATGCCAGGGCAAATAATACACGCTGAGATGATGGTTTTCCTGTGTAAATACACTTTCCTTCCTCCTTTTCACCCTCAAAAGGAATACAACGAATAGTTGCTTTTGTTTCATCTTTAATTTTCTGCTCCGTTTCAGGAGTTCCATCCCAATGCGCCAGAATAAAACCGCCCTTGCCATTCAAGACTTCTTTAAACTCCTCATAAGTATCTACCTTAGTGGTATGAGTTGTTCTATAATCAAAAGCTTTTTGGTAGATGTTTTGTTGGATTTCCTCTAACAAATCGGCTACATGTTGATCTATATTATCGAGTTCAACTACATTTTTCTCAAGGGTGTCACGTCGTGCAACTTCTACTGTTCCGTTCTCTAGATCACGCGGCCCTATTCCCAAACGAACAGGGACTCCTTTCAATTCATATTCGGCAAATTTCCAGCCCGGCTTTTTAGTGTCCGCATTATCGTATTTCACAGTAATGCCTTTGGCTTTTAGTTTCGTGATAATTTCATCAACCTTTTCGTTAATGGCAGCAAGCTGTTCATCTTTACGATAAATTGGTACAATAACCACCTGAAATGGAGCTAACTTTGGAGGTAACACCAAGCCATTATCGTCGGAGTGAGCCATAACCAAAGCCCCCATTAAACGAGTTGAAACTCCCCAGGAAGTTGCCCAAACATAATCGTCTTTTCCATCGCGATTGGCAAATTTAACATCAAAAGCCTTTGCGAAATTCTGGCCTAAAAAATGCGAAGTGCCCGACTGTAACGCTTTTCCATCTTGCATTAAGGCTTCGATGGTATAGGTTTCCAAAGCTCCGGCAAAACGCTCATTTTCCGATTTGGCTCCCTTGATTACCGGCATAGCCATAAACTGCTCCGCAAAATCGCCATAAACATTGACCATTTTTTCAGTCTCTTCCAACGCCTCGGCTTCGGTTGCGTGTGCGGTATGCCCTTCTTGCCACAGGAATTCTGCCGTACGCAGGAATAAACGCGTACGCATCTCCCAACGCACAACATTGGCCCACTGATTACAAAGAATTGGCAAATCGCGATACGATTGGATCCAGTTTTTGTAGGTATTCCAGATAATAGTTTCCGAAGTGGGACGAACAATTAATTCTTCTTCCAGTTTCGCATCCGGGTCAACAATAATTCCATTCCCATCCGGATCATTTTTTAATCGGTAATGCGTAACTACGGCACACTCTTTGGCAAAGCCTTCAACATGACTGGCTTCTTTACTAAAAAACGATTTCGGTATAAACAACGGAAAGTAAGCATTTACATGCCCTGTTTCCTTAAACATGCGATCCAATTCAGCCTGCATTTTTTCCCAAATGGCGTAACCATAGGGTTTGATTACCATGCATCCACGCACAGCGGAATTTTCCGCCAAATCAGCCTTTACAACCAATTCGTTATACCATTGAGAATAATTTTCACTTCTGGGGGTTAATTCTTTAGCCATATCTTTTGTTTTGGTATGGTATTTGCTTCTTTTGTATTGATTTTAAAAGCTACAAAGTAAATAATTTATTTTTAAAGATACAGGAGGTCTAGTTATGAAAGCAAAAGTTACACTCATCTCAGCATTAGTCGTGTTGCTAGGTGCATGTTCTACCGGAACATACGTAACCGACAGGTACGATGACATCTATTTTACACCCGGTGATGTTCCACCTCCCGCAGTTATTGAAAGCCCTGCACAACAACAGAATAGATCAGAAGTGGTCTCGAGGCAACAGGTAATTACGGAGTTGGAGGAAAGTGGAGAAGGATCCAAAACCTTGAAGAATCACATTTTTGAAAGTGATAACCAATACGCTGATGAATTGGTTTACGACATGGATAACATGGAGTTGATGGATTCTGACACAACGATTTATGAAAATGATGGAGACATCGACTATGTAATTAATAATTATTACGACGCTGATGAGTTGGATTACGCTTATCGGATTAATCGTTTCCACCGTCCATTTTTCTATGGTTCGTTTTATAGCCACAGCTGGATGTATGATCCGTTTTATTACGATCCATACTACTATGGAGGATACTACGGAATTGGATATTATGGAGGTGGTTACTATGGAGGATATTATAATCCTTGGGGATCAAGTTGGTACAGCCCCTATTACTCAATTGGATACAACTGGCACAGCCCTTATTACGGTTGGGGGTACCCTGCTTATTATGGTGGATATAATAATTATTGGGGACATGGATATAATAATTATAGAGATGACGTAAGAATTGGAAGAAGAAATACACCTAATTACAGTTACAATAGTGGAGGTGTGTCTCGATCGGTTTCTAGGACAACGACAAATACAAATATTAAAAGCACATCGCTTCAAGATCGTAATGCATCAAGAAGATCAAGCTCTTCATCGATTAGTAATGGACGAAGAACAACCTCTGACGGATTAAATACGACAAAGAGTGCCACCATTTTAGAAAAAAGAAGAACAACTTCTTCAGGTCAAATCAGCAACTCTGGACGAAGAAGTACGTCAGCCGGTAGCTCAACTACAAATTCAGTAAGGAGTAGTTCAAGCAACCAACGTACTTATCAACCTCGAGTCAATTCTTCACAAAGTAGAGAATATACTCCCAGTTACAGTAAACCACGAACTGTGACCCGATCAAGTTACAATAGCAACAACTATATTAAACCAAGAACATCTACCTACAGTAAACCAAGTACAAGTAGTAGTTCAAGAAGGAGTACTAGCACTCCTAGCAGTTCAAGCAGCTACAAGAAAACTTATCGGTCGAGTTCAACTTATAACAGAGGGTCAAGCACCAGCAAAAGTAGTAGCTCTACTTATCGCTCAGCACCTTCAAGAAGTAGTAATAGTGGAAGCAGTTATCGTTCAAGTGGAAGCTCTTCATCCAGAAGCAGCTATAGTAGCCCTTCAAGAAGTAGCAGTAGCGGAAGTAGTGGTAGCAGCCGATCTTCAAGCTCTGGATCCAGTTCAAGATCTAGCAGCGGAGGAAGACGTTAAAAAAAATCTAATTCAGTCATCATTGTTTATCAAATTTGATTCAGTCATGAAAAAAACACGATATATATTTATTGCCATGCTTTTAATGAGCACAATGGCAATGGGACAAAATTTTTCAGAAGCCCTGCGCTTATCAAATTATCAAATTCAAGGAACAGCCCACTCAATGGCAATGGGCAATGCAATTGGAGCAATTGGAGGTGATTTTACATCACTTTCAATAAATCCTGCAGGAATTGCTGTTTATCAGACTAACGAATTTACTTTTACACCAACTTTTAACTTCAATAAATCGGAGTTAAACATTGATAAAAGTAGTTTTTCTGATAATAATTTTAAATTTAACTTTGGGCAACTAGGATATGTAAGTTCATCGTCACTTGCAAATACGTCTAGCATAGTCCGTTTTAACTTTGGCGTAGGATTTAATCGGTTAGCTGATTTTAATCAAGTATCAATGGGATCCTATGGAGAATCAAGTTCTTCATTTCTGGATGGTATTGCAAACTATTCTACTAATGAATCCCTTTCAAAGTCATATTTAGGTCAATCATTTAATCAGGTTGAATACCGTGATTGGAACTCTAAACTGGCATGGGACACTTATCTGATTGATCCTATTAAAGATGGAAATGGAGATGAGATAGACGGAGAATATGTAAGTATTCTATATGAAGGAGAAACAGTGAACCAGCACAAATCATGGGAAAGCAATGGTGGAATAAATGAGTATTTAATCTCTGGTGGGCTTAATTTTAACCATAAATTTTATCTAGGTGCAACTATAGGCATTCACGATCTCTATTACAACCGGACATCCTATTACTCTGAAAAATTTAGTGATGATTCCGACTCATTTTCATACGTTGATGACTATGACTTGTCGGGAACTGGTTACGTCTTTAAGCTTGGAGCAATATATAAGCCAATCTCATCTATCCGTTTCGGATTAGCATTTCACACTCCCACATACTATGTTTTGGATGAAGAATCTAATTTGTCTATGGAATCAAATCTAAGTAAAAATTATTATTCTTCAGGCACAAATCTATTCAGCTATAATTTCTACACCCCATTAAAAGCCATCTTTAGTGGAGCATTTGTCATAAGTAAAGCTGCGATACTTAGTTTTGATGCTGAATATGTTGATTATAGTGCTATGAGATACAGGGATGGTAGTAATAATGATCCGATGACGGATGTTAATACAGACATTGACAACTCCTATAATCAAGTTTTCAATTACAGATTGGGTGGAGAGGTTCGTGTTTCAAAAGCATTGAGTCTACAAGCGGGGTATGAACTATATGCCAATCCATTTAAAAGTGATGCCACATTAAATGGAGGGTCTTTAAAAAATGAGTTGAGTTCAATTTCTGTAGGAATCGGGTATTCCAATAAGAGCTTCTATTTTGACACCGCTTACAAGTACTCTACAGCTAGTACTATGGTTAATGATGTGCAACCTAATTATTCAAATCTTCCTATAGATTTCACCAATCAGAAATTAATCATGAGTTTCGGATTCAGGTTTTAACAAAAATCATAAGTAATTCAAACGCCGGCAATTCCGGCGTTTTTTTATAAAGCAACTAGTCTACTTATCAATATCGCCCTATAATTGTTTATAAAAACACGTTGCCAAATTAGGTATAGAAGATTAAAATGTCGTAAATTGAACTAAGCAATCAAAAGAAAAAGATGGTGAAATTTAAGGAAATAAACTACCAAGAGTCTCTCAATCTATTCAGACAAGCAGACCATTCTGGTAAGCGTTTACGACTAGGCGATTTCACGACTTCGCAGTGGTTGCAGAAAGAAAATATCAATTTGTATGAGATAAAAACAATCTCAAGTAACTACCCCGATTTAAAAATTTTCATTATTGGAGAAGGCGAATCCGAAGGTTTCTATATTTATTCCCAAAAACAAGAAACTTGTTTTAAATTTGAAGCTGAATTATCTTATTAATTAACAGCTTAAATTTCTTATGATTTCTCACATGCAAGATCCTATTTCTCAAGGTGTTTTTAATTATCATTATCATCGTGACAATTCTCCAGTTTTGATTCATTCCGATGGATTTGATACCGATGAAGTACTCCCCTCATATTTTTTCAGAAGTTATAAGCAAATGCCTAAACTAGAGCAAAAATCACTTGATTTAGCATTTGGCCGGGTGTTAGATGCTGGAGCTTGCGCTGGTTGTCATTCTATTTATTTGCAAGACAAAGGATTTGATGTAACCGCGTTGGAGCAGTCGCAAATATGTTGTCAGGTGATGAACGACCGAGGAATAACAAAAATAAGGAATACAAACCTATTTCATCTCGAAAATGAAAAGTTTGATACAATTCTTCTTTTGATGAATGGGACCGGGATTGCCGGAACGCTTAACAATTTAAATCTTTTTTTTAAAAAGCTGCGCAGTTTACTCAATCCAAATGGGCAAATATTGATTGATTCATCCGATCTTATTTTTTTATATACTGAAGAAGACGGTTCAGCCGTTATTGATATTGCAGCAGACAAATATTATGGAGAACTGACGTTTCAAACAGAGTATAAAAATCAAAAAAGTGCAACTTTTCCCTGGCTTTATATTGATCAGGACTTACTAAAAGAATATGTCAAAAATAGTCAGTTAAAAGTTTCTCATATTTTCAAAGGAGATCATTTTGACTATCTCGCAAAAATCACCTATTAAACAACACGTTATGCAGGAAAACAACTACCGAAAACTTACAGAATCCGAAATACTACAACTTGAGAAAAATAATTCTAAGGCCGACAATTGGTCAAACATTGAGGTAAAAGATGGTTTTGATCCCAAAAGAGTCGAACATTGCCACTTTTCAGGGAGAGTGCGTATAGGACAATTCAATCAGGCTATTACATTCTATGGGAACATAGAAAAAGCATGCGGACTTTATAACACCCATATCCACAACTGTACCTTAGGCAATAATGTTTTTATCAGCCATGTCAAAAACTACGTTGCCAATTATATTATCGAAGATCATGTTGTTATCGACAATACTGATCTTATAGCAACAGAAGGTAAATCAACTTTTGGCAATGGAATTCACGTTGCTGTATTGGATGAAACGGGCGGACGACACGTACCCATTTACGACAATCTTTCGGCTCACTTAGCATACATCGTAGCTTTTTATAAACACCGACAACCGTCGATTGACAAGATTGAAAAACTGATTGATAACTACACCGAAAGTATTACATCAGATTTTGGTATTATTGGACAATACGCCCGAATTTCAAATTGTAAAGAAATCAGAAACGTAAGAATTGGTGCTTACACGCAGATTGTAGGTGCCAGTAAGATCATTAATGGTTCTATAAATAGCAACGAAGCCGCACCAGTAAAAATTGGTCACGATGTCATTCTAAAAAATTTCATCATTTCATCCGGCTCCGAAGTTATTGATGGCACCATTGTATCGAACTGCTTTATTGGACAGGGATGTAAACTGGGATCCCAATACTCGGCTGAAAATTCGTTGTTTTTTGCAAACTGTCAGGGGTTTCACGGGGAGGCTTGTTCATTGTTTGCTGGCCCGTACACGGTCACTCACCACAAATCAACCTTACTTATTGCCGGTATGTTTTCGTTTTGTAACGCAGGAAGCGGATCAAACCAAAGTAACCACATGTATAAATTAGGGCCTATCCATCATGGAGTTGTCGAGCGTGGTTCAAAAACAACCAGCGATTCCTATATTTTATGGCCGGCCAAAATCGGACCTTTTACCATGGTTATGGGTCGTCACTATAAAAATAGCGATACCTCTGAAATGCCTTTTTCTTATTTAATTGAAAACAAAGACGATAGCTGGTTGTCACCGGGGATGAACCTCAAAAGTGTGGGAACGATACGCGATGCGATGAAATGGCCCAGACGAGATACACGAACAGATCCTAAAAAAATGGACTGCGTTAACTTTAACTTACTGAGCCCTTTCACCATAAAAAAGATGGCACTGGGTATTCAAAAATTAAAGGAAATACAACGGATTTCAGGCGAAACTTCTGAAGTTTTCTCATACAATAATACTAAGATTACGCATAGAGCTTTAAAAAGGGGTCTCGAACTCTACCATATGGCGATCATGAAATTCGTGGGAAACTCAATTATCACTCGTTTAAATTCCTGCACCATTGATACTCCTGAAGCAATGAAAGCTTGTCTTAAAGCCGATTTATCAGCAGGACAAGGCGACTGGATTGACTTAGCAGGGCTTATTGCTCCCAAAAGCGTGATAAAAGAAATGGTTGATCAAATTGAAAACAAATCGATCAGCCAACTGGAAGAAATAGACGAAGTATTCTACTCACTGCATGATAATTACTATAATATGGAGTGGAACTGGACTGTTGATTTTATTGCGTCGTATCTTGGGAAACCGATTGAAAAAATGGAGATCAACGATATTATCAATATCATTAAAGAATGGATTCGGAGTGTTGTTGAAATTGACAAGATGCTATACTCCGATGCAAAGAAAGAATTTAGGCTCGAATCAATGACCGGCTTTGGAATTGATGGAGACCAAAAGGTCAAACAGCTTGACTTTGAAAATGTACGAGGAAAATTCGAGAGTAATGACTTTGTAAAAGAAATCCTAAATCACATTGAACGGAAAACAAACCTGGGAAACAAGGTTATCAAAAAACTAAACAAACTTCAAAACTCACCGAAAACAGTATAACCCATTTCACGACAAAAATTATTAAAAACCAGAGGGGATTTAATTATTAAATCCCCTCTGGTTTTTTAGTCTAATACAAATCGGTAAGTAATGGTACCCTGCTGAAAAGCAGGTGCTTTGTCGTCAACGTTAAAGCGAGCTTTTAAAGCTGCTTGTTTTGCTGCGTTAAGCAATTGTGAGTTATAGGTTGTCGAACCACGTACGCCAGGCTCAGCACTAGTCACTTTGCCATATTTATCAACTGTAACTTGTACCACAATAACTCCTTCTTCATTACCCGGATAATAAGGTTTGGGAAGAGATTGAGCAGAACGTCCGGCAAGACTATATGAAATACCATCTCCTTGTCCGCCACCTTCTCCATAATTATCTGAATTAGCTGATCCTTGTGGAGATCCTTGATTGCCTCCGGGGAAAGAAACTCCTTGCCCGGTACTTTTCGAATCATCTGCCCCTACTCCACCAGAGCCAAAAGCACTGGAAGCCCGGTTGTTTATTTCATTAATTTTTTGCTGCTCAGCTTCTTTCCGCTTCCGTTCTTCTTCTTCTTTTCGCCTTTTTTCGGCTTCTTCAGCCAATCGTTGCTGCTCTAATTTCTCCTGACGCTGGCGTTCTATCTCTAGTTCTTTTTCCCGCTGCTTACGAAGTTTTTCTTGTTTGCGTTTTTCTGCTTGCTCTTGCTGAAGCTTAAGTTCCTCTTCTTTTTTCTTTTTAGCAGATTCAATAGCTACAGTTTTTTCGTAATCCTGAGTCATTACTTCCTCTTTAGCCTCAGGTTGTGAAACTTTAGGTTGTGGCTGAGGAGGTGGTGGTGTTACTTTCTTTTTTTCTTGCCGAACGACAGGCGGAGATGATTTACGACTAGGTGCCGGTTCTTTAATTCCACTTCCCTGTTCCGAATTTCCAAAATTCACCAATATTCCTTCTTCTCCTGGCAATGGTAGTGGTGTAAAAAAGCCAAACAGAAGTAACAAGATTAGAACAATGGCGTGAACAACAATTGTCCCTATAAAACCTCTTTTATGTTTTGAAAAATAACTCATTAACGTCCTTCCGGTGCGGTAGCCAAAATCATTTTATACTTATTGCGTTTAGCAATATTCATTACCTTTACAACCTGTTCAATAGGCACTGACTTGTCAGCGTGTAAAGATACATAAGCCTCGGGGTTGTCTCCAATAGCTTTTTGCAACGCAGGTTCAATTTCATGAAACGCAACACGATCCACATTTTCTCCTGTATTTACGTAGTACTTCAGATCAGCAGTAATCGATACAGTAGTCATTGGTTTAGCCGCTGTTTGATTATTGCTCTGAGGTAAGAGCAATTTTAATGCGTTGGGCGCAATCAAAGTTGATGTCACCATAAAAAAGATCAGCAATAAAAATACAATATCAGTCATTGAAGACATGCTGAAACTTGCATTGACTTTATTTCTACGTTTTAATGCCATTGCGTTTATTTAGCTGGTTCATTCAATAAATCAAGAAATTCAGATGTTGCTGCTTCCATTTTAAAGATTACTTTTTCGACATTGGCAACCAAAATATTGTACGCAAAATAGGCGATAATACCAACCGTCAAACCGGCAACAGTTGTCACCATTGCTTGATAAATACCCGAAGAAAGCAAGGTTACATCAATGTTGTTCCCGGCATTAGCCATATCGTAAAACGCCTGAATCATTCCAATTACAGTTCCCAGAAAACCAATCATTGGAGCACCTCCGGCGACGCTGGCTAATACAGGCAAGCCTTTTTCCAATTTCGATATCTCAAGGTTCCCGATCGTTTCAATAGCGGAATTAACATCGGACATTGGTCGCCCAATTCGGCTAATTCCTTTTTCAATCATGCGTGCAGTTGGCGTTTCCTGCGAACGAGTAAGCGCCAAGGCAGCATCAACTTTCCCTTCGGTGATGTATGCTTTCACTCTGTCGAGCATGGTTTTATCAACTTTACCAGCTTTTTTTATGGCAAAATACCGGTCAAAAAAGATAAATACAGCAACTAACGAAAGGGCTATAATTGGAATCATGATCCACCCACCTTTAATTGCAATATCAAAGAATCGAGTTACAATCCCATCTTGTTGAGTTGATTCTGCAAGAGCTTCGGCACCTTCGCCGGCTGCATTAGAAACTTGTAAAAAAATATATCCAAACATAAGTTTTCATTTAGAAGAACACATAAAAAACGCGGTACAATTGTAATTATTATACCGCGCAAAAATAATGATTATTTACAAAGTATCTACTTATAATCCGAACATCATATAATAGACTGTCGCACCTGACAAATACCCAATAATTGCGAGCAAGGAAATCTTCTTCAGATACCAGATAAAATCGATTTTCTCTAAACCCATGGCAGCAACTCCGGCGGCCGACCCAATAATTAAGATACTACCGCCAGTACCAGCCGTATAGGCCAGAAATTCCCAGAAAGCACCATCCTGAACAAAACTAGCTAAATAGCCGGTTGCAGCAGGATCTGCAGTAGGATACATACCCATTGCACCAGCAACAAGTGGTACATTATCAACTACCGATGAAAGTACCCCAACTGCTAAATCAATCAAATAAATATTACCTAGTTTCTCGTCCAGATACTGAGAGAGGAGGTGCAGGTGCCCCGCCGACTGAAGTGAGGCAACTGCGGAAAGTATCCCCAGAAAGAAAAGAACTGTAGGTACGTCTACTTTGCGAAGTACAGCAGCAACCTTCAACCGATGTTTTATTTCATCAGATTTGTCTTTATGCATTATTTCAGAAACGACCCACAAGATACCTAGCGACAATAACATACCCATGTATGGAGGTAAATGCGTTATTGTTTTAAACACAGGAACAAAAAGCAATCCCAGAACACCGAGAATGAGCATAAAAACTCGTTCGAATTCGGTCGTTAAATCAATTTCATCATTCTCAACAATTGGTCGTTGTACCTTCCCTTTCATCGTAAGTGACAAAATCCCAAGAGGAACAACCATACAGACTAAACTGGGAAGAAGAACACCTTCAATAATTCGTGCGGCTGTTACTTGGCCTCCAATCCAAAGCATAATTGTGGTTACGTCTCCAATTGGAGACCAGGCTCCACCGGCATTAGCAGCCAACACAACCATACTAGAAAAAAACCAACGTGTTTCTTTATCATCAATCAACTTGCGAAGCAAGGCGACCAACACAATTGTTGTCGTCAGGTTGTCAAGCAGGGCAGACATAAAAAAAGTTAGAAAACTCAAAATCCACAACAACTTTATTTTATTGGTTGTCTTGATTTTATCAGTTACTACTTTAAATCCTTCATGTTGATCGACTACTTCAACAATGGTCATTGCTCCAAGGAGAAAGAATAGGATTTCACTAATTTCGCCCAAATGGTAGACGATTTCGGAATCAACAATAAACTCGTGTACAGAAGCCTCCAGCAAGCCAATGTGACCATGTGCAAAATTTGCCCATGACGGGCTGAAGCCCATAGCTAAGATATCTTCAGCGCCAATAGCATAAATAACCCAACAAAGCGTCCCGATAATTAATGCTGAAGCTGCTTTGTCAACTTTGAGCGAATGTTCTAATGCAATGGCAATGTAACCAAGCACAAAAACAACAACCATTAAAATAAACATGGGAATAGTTTTTAGAAATTAGATAAAAAATTTCGCACAAAGGTAAAGGTCCACTGATAATACAGCTTAATTAAAAAAAAAAAAAGCAAATGCATATAATAAATTTAACAGAGTGATGTCGAAAAAAAATTGCTTTTAATCATTTTTTGTCTATTGAGATATTATGTTGTTTGAAAAACGATAACAGGATTATTCGTTAATCTTCTCCTTTTTTTCCCACAGGCGTTTAAACTTTTGCCAAAGCTCGTTCCAGCTATTATAGTTTTCACGATACGAAAGACCTATCCCCTGGGTATAAGGTGACGTTTCGTAGATCAGGTTGTCATTTGATCGGTTGTATGCTTTGAGTTGTAGTTTCCCGTTATTAGTCAGCTTTACGTTCAAATCAAAATCACCAACAATGTTATTGTTGGTGGACCGGTTCATAGTAGATGTATTATTTCCAATATTCCCATTAATCGTAACCCGATCGTTAAACATTTGGGTACTTAAAGCCAATTCAATTTCATCATTCGTAATCTGATTTCCCGGGCGATAATTAACACCAATGTCCCAATCATTGCTTATTTGTGAAAGCCAATTACTCAACTGGTTCGAAAATAGTTCGCTGGCAGTACTACCAACAACATTGGTATTTGAGGCTTTATATGAGTCCCGCAGGTAGTCGGGGGTATAAAAACGTCCCAAAACCAACAACGATAATATCTGCTTATTCATCTCTTCTTCGGTACTAAAAAACTGTTGAACCTGATCTCTTATACGGTCTTCGGCAGTGGGGAATTTAATATCAAACGCTATTTTCGGATCGGTTAGGTTTTCGGTTAAATAAATTTCACAGGAAACAGGAATTCGCTGAGAGTAATCAATATTCTCAACCGAGTTTGGGAACAATTCAGTCAACGATGCTTTTAGTCGATAAATGGCATTTAAATCGATTGTTGCGTTGTACGGATCACCATTCCAAAGAATGGTGCCACCACGAGCTATTTCGAATCTCTTATTAATCACATTTTGTAATGTAAACAGATAGTCTCCTTGTTCTACGCGGTATTCGCCAAACATGACAATATTAAAGTCAGGATCAATACGAACCTGCAAATCACCACTTCCTCTGGAGCGGATAACATCACCAATTTGCGAATTATAAATCAGTTGAACCTGTGCTTCAGGCGTGATATCAATATCAAATTTCATATTTAAATTCGACTTATCTTGCTTTACACGACGTTCGACTTTCTCGTTTTCAATATTGCTTTTATTAACAAACCTGATAAAGTCATACTCCTGAGCTTCCTGATTATAGTCCAGTGATATATTTATAGCGGTTCCACTTAAAGTAGCTGCGTTAGCCGACAACAAGACATCCCTTCCATGACCGGTAATTTCGAAATCACCATTCCCAAACACCTTCCCATAAAATCGCTCATTATCTTTCACCGTGGTATTCATGGCTAAAATTCTTGGCGAGCTAAGCGACAAATCATAATCCATATTCTTGAAATTATCATGTCGTATAAAACCATCAAACAGTCCAGTGTTCCCTTGATAATCAGCTATTTTTATCCGGTCGAAAATAATTGAATCAGAACGAAATTTAACAGTGTCACTGAAATAGTAATAAACCTGAATGGCATTTATTGACAGCCCTGCATCCAGTCCAAGCACATCGCCATCCATCAATATCTTTTCTGGTGTCCCGTGTATCCAAACATCCCCCGTGCCTCGTCCCTGAATATTTTGAAATGTGTTTTGAAGCACCGGCTGAAGAATCGTCAGAGATAAATCATTCAAACTTACTGTAAAGTCAAGTGAATCGGTATTTGGAGTGTAAGCGCCAGATGCATATAGAGACTGATGGCTTTTTGTGTCAATTGTCAACTCCGAATTTATTTCTTCTGAATTCCGGTCCCACTTACTCACCACACTCACATTGCCGATATCATGTTGCCGATAACTAAGATCGCTTATCGTTAAATCCGACAGAAACAACGCCCGCTCGTATATATCAAATACACTTGCCGAACCATTGATTGTTCCTTTTAGCTCAACATCCTTAGTTGTAAGCAAATTAATATTGTTTAAATTCAAATCGTTAAGTTTCACATTTAGCCGGGCATCCTTATCTTCCGAAATTGAACCATTAACAGAGAGCCGTTGCGACTGATTAGATATTTCGAAACCATCAACCGCTATTCGACTTGAATCTATCGTAATCATAGCCGGATGAATTTGCCATAGCGTATCAGCAATGTATATTTTCGACGGGTTTACGTCAATTTCAACATGTGTTTTATCATAATCCGTTTTAGTGAAGTCAACCTGCGTTTCCAACTCTCCGCTATATGTTTTTAGGTGAAAATTATTCCAAACCAATTTAGAATTTAAGCGATCGTCCGAAGCATCGGCCAGAATAGCCAGATTATAAAGACGTTTATTTTCATTGAGCTGTAATTCCTCCAAACGATTTTTCAGTTCTAGCTTTTCCCCTGAATGAACAGATAACGTATAGTTATTAAGAATAAAGTTGCGGTATTCAATGCGCGGAATATCAGCCACAAAATCGAGTGACATTTCAAGATCATCAAAACGTCCACTAATCTCCGAAGGGCCTATAAAAAGGTTCGGCATGAATGTTTTGGTTAGCGGCTCAGTGTTCTTTATCGTCACATCAAAGTCGAATTGATTGGCATGCAAATCTTCATCAACTTTTAGCCCTGCTGAAGGTAAATACTGCGCTAGCAGGTTTTTAAAGCTTTTCGAAATCGTAAGAAAAGAATAGTTTCCAGCAATATCCACATCAGCAAAATCTGACCGAATCTGTAGATGTGGCCTCCCCTCATAAAATGTTCGAACACTTAAACTACTTAGCTTTATCGTATCATTCTCATTGAGATACCGTCCTTCATCTACCCAAATATTACCATCTAGGTTGTCGATATTGTTTCCCTTAAAATTAGCACTCAAAGCCATTGACAAGATCGACTTTTCATGCTTCGTGTCAAGATTTAATGCTTTAAGATTTGCCTGATCCAGTACCATTTCAAAATCGAAAGCTGGAATTGGCGCATTAAAATCAAGCTTTCCTGCAAAATTGGCATCCAAATTCGGATCTTTTATTGTAAAATCTCCTTCGAATTTTTCATCCTGAATCGTTCCATCCAAACTTAGGTTTTTAAATTTATAGGCATTAAATATCAGACTATCAACAACTCCATCCAGCGCAACATCAAATGCCCGATTTGCTTTGTCGTACGAACCGTCTACTTGTCCGTTAAAGGTTAATTCTCCAAAACGCTTTGATTGTGTAAATTTTCCTAATTTAAAATTCACGGATTTTAAATGTCCGTTAACTTTTAGCAAATCGCTTTCCGAAGGTAAAAAAGACAAGTCCATTTTTATTTGACCAAAATTGGAACGTACCGTCCCATAGGCTACAAAATCACTTAAAAAACCGGTGAAATTACCTTCATAATGCACAATTCCTGCATCATGAAGCAATGGCGAAAAGGTTAGATAATCAGCCTTTTCAGAATACGGCAGCCGGATTTCACTCAAGTCGTTAAAATCTGCTGTTGACTTTTTCAGATCGAGGAGAATATAGGTTTGATCAAGGTTGGGTAAGCCATTAGTGTAGAAATCGCAAACCAGACTTGTATTTTGTCCGATCTTCATTTCCAAGTCTTTGGCTTTTAAGTCAGCTATCGTGCCATAAACATGACCTGATAAATTTATTCGCAAATCCATTCCGCGTAAAGCCGGAACAAACTGTCCAACATCTACAAAATCCAAGACCGATTTTTTCAGGTCAACATCGAGTTTTAAAAATGAAAAATCTTTCTCTTCATGCATCTCTGATTGATCCAGTGAAATATCTGCATCAGCAATGACCGAATGAGGAGTTAACACTTTTAAATCATTCAGTTTAACCACATGGTTTGACGAAACCACCCGAGTACTTAAGGAACTCAATAAGAAAGACTTGTTATCGTCCAGCGAAAGCTTGTTGATTTGAAAAGCCAACGAATCTTGGTTCAGCACAAAATCAGTTACATCAAGCTGCACATTATGCAGGTCAATTGCATTCGACAATTCCATATTGGAATACGAGTACCCAAGGCGAGTATCACTGAACAAGAAATTCTGACACTCAAAACTCCAACTATTGGTTGTTGGTTTATCCGATCGCAAAGCGTCGAGTACAAATTTGTAATTTGGAACCTGATCTTCAGAGAATGAAACAAACAACCTGGTTTTTATCATTTCAAGCGAAGACAGGTTAATAAGCCGTCGTTTATAGGTGAACTGATCGATTGAAGCAACCATTTTATCCACATAAAAAAGGGTATCTTCCTGCTGATCTTCTATTAAAAATTCATTCAATATCACTTTATTAAAAAAACGGATATCAATACTCTTCAATGTAATGTGCGTGTTCAGTTTTTCTGAAAGCCGATTTGCAATTTGCTTAACCAAAAAAGTCTGGACCGTACTGGTTTGAAAAGCCAGATAAGCAGCAAAAAACAGGATCGCTATGATCCCGAAAAGCCAGAGTGCTATTTTGAAAGATTTTTTAATAATTTTGAGCCTTTAAGTTTCAGAAACAAAATAAACTAAATTCCTTGTAAATCGTTAGGTTCAACAGATAAAATAATTGAAATCTACCTTGAAAGTTGATTCATGAATAACAAAAAAGATATCATCATTTTAGGAATCGAGTCATCATGCGATGACACATCTGCCGCTGTCATTAAAAACGGTGTTTTATTGTCTAATATTATAGCCAGTCAAAAAGTTCACGAAGCTTACGGCGGTGTTGTACCCGAATTGGCTTCGCGTGCCCACCAGCAAAATATTGTTCCTGTTGTCGATCAGGCATTAAAGCAAGCTAACATTAACCGGGATGAAATTTCAGCAGTTGCTTTTACGCGCGGGCCGGGGCTCCTTGGCTCACTGCTTGTTGGAACTTCGTTTGCCAAAGGTTTTTCGTTGGCATGCGGCATCCCGTTAATTGAAATTAACCATTTGCAAGGACATGTATTGGCTCATTATATTCAAGAAGAAGGAGTTGAGTTTCGTGAGCCAAAGTTTCCACATCTTTGCTTGTTGGTGTCGGGCGGAAACTCGCAAATCATTTTGGTGAAAGACCATTTAAAAATGGAAGTCATTGGCCAAACCATTGACGATGCTGCCGGAGAAGCGTTTGACAAGTGCGCCAAAGTAATGGGAATGCCCTACCCCGGCGGTCCGCTGATTGACAAGCTGGCTAAAGAAGGAAATCCGAACGCTTTTGAGTTTGCCAAACCACGAATTAAAGATTTGGATTACAGTTTTAGCGGACTAAAAACCAGTTTTTTATACTTTCTGCGTGACCGACTTAAAGAAAATGAAAACTTCATTGAAGAGAATCAGCGAGATCTGTGTGCTTCACTGCAAAAAACAATCATCGATATTTTGATGAACAAATTGGTTAAAGCAGCCAAGCAAACAGGGATTTCAGAAATTACGATTGGCGGTGGAGTTTCAGCGAATTCGGGATTACAAAACGCCATGAAAACGGAAGCACAAAAACGACATTGGAATATCTACATTCCAAAATTTGCCTTTACCATGGACAACGCTGCTATGATTGCCATTACGGGCTACTATAAATTTCAAAAGAATCAGTTTGCCGAGCAAGATGTCATCCCTTTTGCACGCATGAGCATTAACGATTAGAAGTTGATCTTTATTGAACGACCATCCGTCAATTAGTTCTTAAAATCTAAAACTTAGAATTTGGAAACGAACGCAAAAATACCGGTTGT
Organism: uncultured Sunxiuqinia sp.; assembly: GCF_963678245.1. Lineage (NCBI taxonomy): Bacteria > Pseudomonadati > Bacteroidota > Bacteroidia > Marinilabiliales > Prolixibacteraceae > Sunxiuqinia > uncultured Sunxiuqinia sp. Next base: position 272,024 of record NZ_OY782774.1, on the reverse strand, counting down.
TTTGGCAACCGGCTTTTTAGGAGCCGGCAAAACTACCTTTATCAACGAAGTAATTCGCAAACATCAGCACCTGAAATTGGCGCTTGTTGAAAACGAATTTGGCCAGCAGTCAATCGATCAGGATTTGATTGTTGGTATGCGCAGTGAAAACATTTTTGATTTGAGCAACGGATGCATCTGTTGTTCTATTTCCAATGAGTTTTCGCTCACCTTGCTCGATTTAGCAGATAAAGCCGGTGAAATAGACTATTTGCTAATTGAAACCACCGGGATTGCTGATTTGTCGAATGTGATAAAACCATTTTACGACGACAGGGAGCTGAAAGAAAAATACACGCTTAGCGGAAGTGTTTGCTTAGTTGATGCCCAAAACTTCGAACAGCAAATGAGCGAACGCGAGCAGCAAATGCAAATTATATTGAGCGACTTGTTGGTTATTAATAAAACCGACACCATTGCGGAAGAGCAAACACAGCAAGACATCATGAAGAAGTTGAAAGCGTGGAATGGAACAGCCCGGCTTATTTCTGCTGAATATGGGCAAACAGATCAATTTCAATTAGCTGAATTTGCAGAACAAGTACGGGGTGAAATAGAGCATAAAATGGCCGAACCATTGATATTTCGCCTGATTGAATCGAAAAAGTACACCACCTTTACACACGAGTTTTCCGGATTCATCAAATTTGATCGCTTTAAATATTGGTTCGATTACTTTGCCTCTATCAACCAACTAGAGATTTTCAGAATTAAAGGAATCCTTTTCACCCAAGACAACCCAAATAAAATAGTGGTTCAGTCAGTTGGTGGAGCGGTGAATTATACTGAAGGAAGTATGATCATGCCCGGCGAAGCTCCTATAAACCGGATCGTTTTCATTGGGAAGGAAGTTGATTTTGAACGAATCGGCTATGAACTCAACGAATATTTAACCAAGGATTTGAATCCATAAAGGAAGAGTAAGTACAGATAAAACGGTACTTAAAACAACTACTTTCGAAGCAAAAGACGCATTCAAATTATATTTCACCGACAAAACATAGGGAGTTAATCCCATTGGCATGGCAGCTTCCAATACACTTGACCGCATATCAAAAGAAACACCGGCTAATTTTACGACAGCCAAAAAAAGCACTGGCAGCAAAAACAAAATCGCCACCGAAAAAGCCGCTACAGGAAGCCACTCTTTTAGTTTACCCAGAGGGTGAGATCCTAAAAATAAGCCCAACGAAAATAACACCACCGCAGTAACTGACATCGCAAATAAATCGAGACTTTCAATAAGAACTTGCGGCATTTCAATATTAAAAACAGACACAAATAAACCGAGAAAAACAGCAATCAGTAGTGGATTGGTCAATAGCCGTTTCGCTACCTGCGATACTTTCACGGTCTCCTCCCCTTTCAATTCAACCAAAACGATCCCCAAGGTAAATAGCCAAAACAGATAAATTGCAGAAATTAAGGTGGACTCTGCTAAAATTGATTCGCCATATACATTTACAAGAACCGGGATCCCCAGATAGGATACGTTACCAAATGAAAAGGCCAAAACCAATGTTCGCAACGTGTTGGTAGACAACCGAAATACTTTAGCAACTGGAAAAGCCAATAACATGCTAAATACAATATAGGCAGAGTTCCATCCAATAAATCCCAAATATGCGCTTAACGGCACGTCCAGTTTGAACAGCGCAACCAAAATGAGCGCGGGAAAGCCAATCCAGAGCGCGTAGTCATTTAAAACGTCAATCCATTCCTTTTTAAACGATTTGGTTCGACTAAATAAAAGTCCTGCCAGAACCGCTAAGAACAAGGGTAATACGGTAACAAACGATAGTAAATAGTTTTGCATAGAATTAGAGCTGGGAAAAGGTAAAAAAGCTCAAAAAGATGTCAGTTCTTATTTTGAATGTAAAACTAATTTTCAAGATAAGGGCGAACGTCAGTTAAAAACATACCTGCCGTTTTTGCAGCCTGCATTCCTAACACTCCATCTTCGTAAACATGGCATTTTGCAGGACTTATATTGATTAGCTCCGCACATTTTAAAAAAGTATGAGGCTCCGGTTTATGCTCGGTTACATCGTCGGCTGTTACAATCGCATCAAACTTGTCGTAAATACCCAAGGCCTGCAATTGTAGTTCAGCACTTTTTCGATTTGCACCAGTACCAACAGCCATCGGAATTTTGCCATGGTATTTATGTACCAAGCTCACCACCAACTCGTGTGCTCGAAGACCTTCAAGCATTTCCCAAAATGTTTGTTGCTTCATTTTTACCATTTCTTCCGGATCAGCACCTTCCAACTGGTTGTCTTTTATAATTCGATACGCAAACTGAATAGTTGGCATTCCGGTTAGTTCGTATACAATTGCCGGATCAAACTTACAATTGTACTTTTTGCAAACAATCTCCCAAGTGGCAATATGTACCGGGAGCGAATCGGACAAAGTGCCGTCTAAATCAAAAATTAACGCCTCTGCATCCGGATGTTTATCAAGCTTCATGGTAGTTTCCCTTTCTAATTTTGATCGAAATTACATATTTTTTCAAGGATCAAAGGAATACTATCCATTTAGGAACAACATTACCCATAATTTAAAAATGAATTAATTTTAATCAACAGCAAAAAAAGAATTCATCTATTCCCCGGGGAACTTCGTTAATTGAATTTCTCAACTTCTCGCGTCAAAATCTTCGAGATCGATCGGAGATCGTGCTCGTATTAACATTTAATTTTAATCTCAATGCCGAGTATTTATTTTGAACTCAATACTGTTCCAAATTAAGGAGAAGTGCAACACAAGATTCCGGCACCTTATTTATGAAAACGACTGATTCGTTTGAGGCGTGTCGATGTCCAAATGGTCGGTGTTGTTAATTTCAAGGAAACGATGATTGTCATCAGGGTGCAGTTCAATCCGACTAAGCGAAGTGTTTTTACTGGCATCCCATGAAAAATAATCGGAGGCCGGCTTATTTTCAATTACGGTGCGAAACGCGCGTAGTAAGCCACCATGAGTAACGGCAGCCACACGTTTACCGTCGTAATGCTTCAGTAGTTTCTGAATAAAACCGGAAGCTCGTGCCATCATATCTTCATTGGTTTCCGAACCTTCAGGCAAATACTCCCACCTCCAGTTTTTCGGAAATGGCTTGCCTTCCCACAGGGGTAATGATCGCTCTCGCAACAATGGATCTGTTTCCAGTTTTAAGTCAGGATGGAACTTTAAAATTTCATTGGATGTGTCAACTGTTCGTTTCAAGTCGCTTGAGATAATACAATCCAACGGTTCACCCCGTAGTTTCAGCGCTAGATTCTTTGCTTGCTGAACTCCCAAATCGGACAATTGACCGTGTTGTTGTCCCTGACAAATATTGTTAGCATTCTCAATGGTTTCTCCGTGACGAATAAGTAAGAGGTGAATCATGATATCTGTTGACTATTCAATAAAAACTGATTAAAATTGGTGCTCACAAAATAGGACAATGATTCGGAATTTATGTTCAGGCTTTTAACAAAACCCCTTCATCTCAAAAAGAAATAACTTTTTGGCAATACTACCTGTTAACAATATTAATATTGACGTATTTTTCTGTAATGATATGACAGAAATAACACCAATACTAAATACTGAAACACAACAACTATATTAAAGAAAATTAAAAGTGAAAAGTATGATTAGAAATTTTTATGCATTGATTTTTATCCTTCTACTCGGTTCGAGTAGTATTTCGGCACAACCCGAAGAAGCAAGACTTTTGCGATTTCCAACCATTTCTGGCAATCAAATCGCATTTACCTACGCTGGCGATTTATACACGGTGCCGGCTAATGGCGGAACAGCCCGAAAGCTAACCAACGACATTGGGTTTGAGATGTTTGCCCACTTTTCACCCGACGGCAGCCAGCTGGCCTTTACTGGTCAATACGATGGTAACACCGAAGTTTTTGTAATGCCGGCATCTGGCGGATCGCCTCGCAGGTTAACCTACACGGCAACGTTGAATCGCGATAAAATATCGGATCGGATGGGGCCAAACAATATTGTAATGAGTTGGACTCCCGATGGTAAAAACATTATTTACCGATCACGCAAGCAAAGTTTCAACTCCTTTAAAGGGCAACTGTTTAAAATACCAGCCGAAGGTGGATTGTCAACAGAACTTCCTTTGTCAGAAGGAGGCTTTTGCAGCTACTCACCTGATGGCAAAAAATTGGCTTTCAACCGGGTTTTTCGTGAATTCAGAACCTGGAAATACTACAAAGGTGGAATGGCCGACGATGTTTGGACTTTTGATTTCGACACGAAGGAAGTCAGCCAAATTACCGACAATGATGCACAGGATATCTTTCCAATGTGGGCTGGCGACGAGATTTTCTTTCTCTCGGATCGCGACCGCACGATGAACCTTTTCGTTTATAACATCACAACTAAGGCGGTAGAAAAAGTCACCAATTTTACTGAATACGACATTAAGTTTCCATCGATTGGTGACGATTACATTGTTTTTGAAAATGGCGGTTACATCTACAAAATGAGCGTTAAAGACAAAACGCCTGTTAAAGTTCCTGTACAAATTGAGAATGATTTTATTTATGCACGAAACGAATGGAAAGATGCAGCGAAACACATTACCGATGGCGATATTTCGCCAAACGGGGAGCGAGTAGTCTTTTCAGCTCGTGGCGACGTTTTTAGTGTCCCTTCTGAAAAAGGAATTACTTACAATCTCACGAAAACTCCGGGGGCGCACGAACGAACTGCAGTTTGGTCTCCCGATGGGAAGTACATCGCTTACCTTTCTGATAAATCAGGTGAATTTGAAGTATACATCGAAGACCAAAAAGGCAATACCGAACTAATTCAGCTGACGAAAAATGCAGATACCTACAAATTCAGTCTGGAATGGTCGCCTGATAGCAAGAAAATTATGTGGTCGGACCGAAAACTACGATTACGATATGTTGATATCGACAGCAAAAAAATAACAACCGTTAAACAGGCTGAATACGGTGTAATAAGTGCCTACAACTGGTCGCCCGACAGCAAATGGATTACCTTTAGTTTACCAACAGATAATCAATTCTCGAAAATTGTAGTTTATAATCTAGATGATAAAAAACTACACGACATTACCGATAATTGGTACGATTCCGGTTCACCATCTTTTTCAAGCGATGGCAAATACATCACCTTTGTTTCAGCACGCGATTTTAACCCAACATACAGCAATACAGAGTGGAATCACGCCTACGAAAACATGAGCCGGATATATCTGGCTATTCTATCAAAAGATACTCCTTCGCCTTTTGCTCTTGAAAACGACACTGTAAAAGTTGAAAACGAAAACAAGGATGAGAAAAAGAAAACTGATGACAAATCGGAAGACAAGAAAGTTGACCAAACTGTGAAAATCGATTTCGATGGACTTGCGAATCGAATCATTTCGCTTCCAATTGCAGCATCAAACTATTACAATGTAGCTTGTGTCGGGAACAAAGTATACTACTATAATTATGGTAACGAGCGAAATGCGAAACTATATGATCTGAAAGAAAAGAAAGAAACAATACTTGGCAACTTCAACTATGGCATTTCGGCCAACCACAAAAAAATGCTTGTTGTTAAAGATAAAAAATGGGCTGTTATCGACCTTCCTTCATCCAACGTTTCGCTTGATAAAACCATCGAACTCTCGAACATGAAAGTTTGGGTCGACTATCAGGCAGAGTGGAAACAGATTTACGATGAAAGCTGGCGACAAATGCGTGACTTTTTCTATGTTGAAAGCATGCACGGACTAGACTGGCAAGCCATGCACGACAAGTACGCAGTTTTAATTCCTTATGCTCGCCATCGCGACGATTTAACTTACCTGATTGGCGAATTAATTGGCGAATTAAACGTAGGTCACGCCTATGTGCAAAGTGGCGACCGTCCCGAACCCATACGAATAAAGACAGGACTGTTGGGAGCCAAAATTAGTACTGATCCCTCTGGCTATTTTAAAATTGATCGAATACTGGATGGAGCCAACTGGAGCAAGCAACTCCGCTCTCCATTACAGGAAATTGGAGTTAATGCTCAGGAAGGCGACTTCATTATCGCGATAAATGGCCAAAGCACAAAGAATGAAGGAAATCTTTTTGCATTGCTCGTAGGAAAAGCCAACAAAGAGGTTGAGATAACTCTTAACAATAAGCCAACAAAGGAAGGTGCTCGTAGCGTTTTAATTACTCCAATTGCTGACGAGTCGAGCCTGTATTATTACAACTGGGTTCAGGATAATATCCGCAAAGTAAATGAAGCAACAAACGGAGAAGTTGGTTACATTCACGTCCCCGACATGGGTCCAAATGGACTGAATCAATTTTCGAAGTTGTTCTATCCACAACTCAACAAAAAAGGCTTAGTAATTGACGACCGCGGAAATGGAGGCGGCAATGTTTCACCCATGCTTATTGAACGCTTGCAGCGAGTAGCGCAACGCGCCAACACACGCCGAAACTACCCGCACCCAACTCCTGTACCCAATCAAATGCTACTCGGCCCCAAGGTGTTGCTGATCGACAAGTATTCAGCATCAGATGGCGATCTTTTCCCTTATGCGTTTAAACACTATAAACTGGGCACAGTCATCGGAACCCGCAGCTGGGGAGGCGTAGTAGGCATCAGTGGTTCTCTGCCATTTATAGACGGAGCAGAGCTTCGCAAGCCGGAATTTGCCTCCTACTCTTCCGAGAAAAGTGAATGGATAATTGAAGGGCATGGTGTTGAACCTGATATTGTATTGGATAATAATCCGTATCAAGAGTACTTGGGAAATGATGCTCAATTGCAAAAAGCCATTGAAGTCATTAAAGAAAAAATTAAAACTGAATATAAACCACTGCCTGCAATTCCGGAAGCACCGGACAAAACAAAATAAGCATTTCATACCAATTCTACTAAAGGAGGCCAATTGGCCTCCTTCTTTGTTCTTGAACATTTCGCAACAAAATGATTGTATTTATATTTATACTCAGCTAATTGTTGGGTAATTATAAAAAAATCACGCAAGTGTGAATTTTTGATGGTTCATGCGAATAATGAAGTAAAGAAGTTTAAAAACGAAGAACATTGAAAACGTCATCATCACTCGAAGAGCAATTTATCGACCTTCTGGAAAAGAACAAGAAGATCATTTATAAGGTCTCCAACCTTTACGGGGAGCATCCCGACGACCGAAAAGACCTGAGCCAGGAAATCATCCTTCAGCTTTGGAAGGCGTTTCCGAATTACGATAGTCGATATGCTGTTTCGACCTGGATGTACCGAATTGCACTGAATGTGTCGATTTCGTTTATGCGAAAAGAAAAAACACGAAAAAAGACAGTCGACAGCTATCAGTCAGATCAAAGTTTGCTCAATTGGGATACCCAAAAAGAAGACGAACGACTAACACAGGTTTACCAGATTATCAATCAGCTGAAACCATTCGACAAAGCCATTATCATTCTTTATCTCGAAGGTCACAAAAACAATGAAATATCGAGTATTGTAGGCATTTCCGAAACGAATGTCGCCACTAAAATAAATCGGATAAAAAAGAAAATAAGTTCAAACTTAAAAACATAAAGAAATGGATTTTCAAGAATTAAATAACATTTGGAATCGTGCAGACGAAAGTCTGGAAACCAATCTAAAAATCAACAAAGCCATGTTTAAAGAAGTAAGTATGCAAAAAATAAAATCGAAATTGTATGAGTTGAAACTCAGTAGCTGGATCGAAATCGCTTTTAATATTCCATTTGCTCTCTTTCTTATTTTGTATGTCATCGATCAGTTCACGGTCATAAAATACTCAGGTCCGGCATTTTTACTGCTTCTTATTTCGTTATTTAGTCTGACTTTCAGCGGCCATAAGCTCTATCTGTACTATCGTCGCATTCATGCCAGCCAGTCACTGGTTGAAACTCAAAAAAGCATTGAAAAATTGAAATATTATGAACAGATGGAGAAAAACCTACTGTACGTTATTATTCCACTTTTTTCAACAGCTTTTTTAATCGTCATGTCACAAAGCATTCTTAATATCGATTTATACCAATACAGCAATTGGGTAGTCCTTCAAACTGCTGCCAGTCTAATTGTTGCGTTAATTATTGTCTTTATTCTGAAGAAATTTCCAAATAGAAAAATACAGGAATCCTTGTCTTTTCTTAAAGAAATTAACGCAATCGAATAATCAGAAAAGAAACGATATAATTTAGACCGAATTATCTTCAAAATATATTTAATGCATTTATAAATGCATTAAATATTTGTAAGTATCTGACTAAAAAGTCTTAATGATTATTACCCGATTTCAATTGATAAAAGTATCTTTGCCGCCCTTAAAAGTATAGCCAATCAATAATTTTAATAAATAACAACAGATGAGTCTGGAGAACGAATTAATGGAGCGCAGCGGTTCAACCTGCGAATTGTGTGGATCAAACATCGAACTAAGTGTTTACCAAGTACCACCAAAAACAAGTGCTACTGCTAACGAAAATACACTCCTGTGTAGCAAGTGTCTGGAGCAAATTGAAGATGCTGAGAAGATCGATGTAAACCACTGGCATTGCCTGAATGACAGCATGTGGAGTCAGGTTCCTGCTGTGCAGGTAATGGCTTGGCGTATGCTAAATAAGTTGCGCGGCGAAGGCTGGGCTCAAAACCTAATCGATATGCTTTACCTGGAAGAAGATGTGCTGGCATGGGCAAAATCGGGCGAACCGGTAGTTACAGAAACCAGCGGTCCGAAACACATCGACAGCAATGGAGTACCCATTGAAGCCGGCGACACCGTCGTACTGATTAAAGACTTGAATGTTAAGGGAACGAGCTTTGTTGCCAAACGCGGAACAGCTGTTCGCGGCATTTCGTTGGTGCACGATAACCCCGAACATATTGAAGGCCGCGTAAATGGTCAGCAAATTGTGATCCTGACCAAGTTTACCAAGAAAACGAATTAAAAGCCCAACAAAAGCTGGTGATTATTTTCTGATCACCAGCGCCCAATCAACGGACTGGTCAGGAGCTTTGAAATCCACCGGCTCATCTCCATTTGCCTTAATAATCTCTTTCAACGTCTTTTTATCCCCAGTCTCTGTGTTTAGCCAAAAGTTATTGGAGTAGGTTCCTGATTCCAATTTCAACGAAAAAGGCTCACCATCGGGAGCAAAAACCAAATATTGTTCACCCGGCTCAGCTAGTGCATAAACCTGTAGTGCAGAATGATTCGACAGCAACTGATCACTTGGGGTCATCCGATAGAAAGCCAACTCATTTGTCATCAAATCACTTAAAATAGAAATGTATTTTTCTGACAGCTTGTAGGGATTCTCATCATAAAACGGAAGCCCTTCCGGCCCCTTAGCCATCAATTCGTACTCACTGGCATGACCACACCAAGTAAACGAAGCCCCGGCAGTAGCACAAGCCCAAACCGAACGCCGAAGATCATCCTGTGTTGCTCCGGTTCGCTCCTGCCAAAATCGGCGCCACAAAGCATTTCCTTCAATCATATAAACCGGCTTTCCTACGTAGCCCAGCAAACATGCCATGTGATGCGTCCAGGGTTCTTTCCAAAGATGTCGCTCTTCGTTTTTATCAGGAGCTGCTATCTCATGATTCTCGACAGCAGCAAAAGTATATTCCGGCAAATGAAAAAAATTTTCTCGTGGAAACTCATCCTCATAAGTACACAGATGCTCAAATATGTCGTATTGATTGATTAGGCGGGTAAAACCCAACTCCTCGTCTTCGCGGTTTCCCGGGATTTCCCACACGTAATTCCAGCCGGCAAGATTAGCAAAGGGAGCCAGCCGGGCAACCATGTAACGTACAAAAAAATCCTTTTGCGTCAAGCTCAATTTCTTCCAGGCTGGAGCATCGTTTTTACTTCCATCCACCCCTAAAAACATGTGCACGCCAATATCCTGTTGATTAAACCATCCAAGGTGTCTTTCCATCCTATGCCAAACGTCAAGCTTCATTGTTTCGTCAACGTTCCCTTCCTCGTAAAGAGCCAAATCTAATGTTGCCGGCTTTGGGCCATCATTGTAGTATTGCTCGAAACAACAAAGTGAAAGCAACCAGTTTACCTGAACATGATTGTATCCATGCTCCACCAACTTTCCATACACATTTTCTATAATCCAGTCGAAATCCTGAGCTATTGAGCCATGCCCGGTTTCGTAGTACGATTTCAACCAAACGGGCTCGGTTCCGTTGTACGCAAACCAGTGCGGGTTTTTATCGTAGGGTTTTAAAATTCCCTTCCCGGAACCTTCTGAAGTGCATTCAAAACGACCATCTCCTCCCGGAGTGCCATCCGACCAACGATAAACATATTTCCATATTCCTGTTTCGTTGGGCATAAATCGCATTTTCCAAACATTACCTTCATTCATGTCTCCACCGCCTTTACCATCACCATCAAAGAATCCGCGAAAATCAAATAATCTTCCTGATGGTGCTTGATATTGCACAAGGAGCTCAACATCAGTAAATCGATTCTGATAAACTTCATTATTAACGACAGAAGTTTCAAAAAGGCGATAGAGACTCACGGGATCAGCTGCAAATAAAGAAGTTATTTGAACGAAAAGGAGTAGCAGAATAGCAATCTTTTTCATAAAAAGGCTCGTTACGATGTGTTAAATATGAAGTTGTAAATAATGGATCAAGATATAGAAAAAAACAGAAAAACAAATAGAAACGAAAATTAATGAAAAGCCCCACCTGAACTACAAAGCATACAATTCTCTCATTATCCTGCGAGTAGACACTATTTACGTCTTCTTTCTTTTTGCTTCCTTTTTATTTATCTATATTTGCGTTTCCAACCTATATTATTTAAATGAGTAAGTTTCAACGTCACGAGATAGAGGAAGCAATTGAAGATATTCGTCAAGGGAAAGTAATTATTGTTACTGATGACGAACATCGCGAAAACGAAGGTGATTTTATTGCAGCTGCAGAATTAGTAACACCCGAGATTGTCAATTTCATGGCTAAAAACGGCAGAGGACTTATTTGTGCTGCGGTAACTGAAAAACGATGCAACGAACTGGAACTTGATATGATGGTAACTAAAAACACGGCGTCGCATAATACCAATTTCACGGTTTCAGTTGACTTACTCGGACAGGGATGTACGACCGGCATTTCGGCACACGATCGTGCTAAAACTCTCAATGTGCTGGCCAATGAATCAACTCAGCCGGAAGAACTCGGACGTCCCGGACACATTTTTCCAATTAAAGCACACCCAAATGGACTTCTTGCAAGGCCAGGGCACACCGAAGCATCGGTAGAGCTCCCCAAACTTGCCGGATTAAAACCGGTCGGGGCATTGGTTGAGATTATGAATCCGGATGGAACAATGGCACGTTACCCAGACTTGCTGAAGCTTTCAGAAAAGCTAGGCCTCAAATTAATTACGATTAAAAACCTGATTAAATACTTGAAATTAATTAGCGAATAATACGAATTTAAAATCCCCTAAATATCATGCTACCAAATCAACGTCGCGAGAAAATACTGGAAATGATCCGAGAAGACGGACACGCCAAGGTTCTTCAACTTAGCAAAATCTTTAAAGTAACCGAAGTAACGATTCGTCAGGATCTGGAAAAACTTGAAAAGGACGGGTACATTGAACGGGAGCATGGAGGTGCATATTTGAAAGACATTGGATTAAATGTAAAAAACATCGCCCTTCAAAACCAGGAATTTCTGACAGAGAAAGCTGCCATTGCAAAAAAAGCTTTGGCGCATATTAATGACGGAGACACCATTATTCTGGATTCCGGCTCCACAACAACGGAGATCGCAAAACTCATCAGTGGGTTTAAAAACCTAACCGTAATTACAAATTCACTCAACATTGCACTAATCCTTGGTGCCGACCCCGAAGTTAATCTGGTACTTACCGGCGGTGAATTTAAAGCACCAACACTTTCATTAACAGGACAGAAAGCGGCCGATTTCTTCAACGACCTTCATGTTGACAAGTTATTCCTGGCTACTGCCGGAATAACCTTAAAGTCAGGACTCACCTATCCCAGCATTAGCGACATCTGCGTAAAACGATCCATGATTGAATCAGCCAACGCAGTATACCTCGTTGCCGACTCCAGCAAGATTGGGAAAAGTTCCTTTGCCAGCCTTGGAGCACTTTCGCTAATTGACTATTTGATTACAGATTCAAAAATTAGCCAGGATGAAATAGAAATGCTCCAACGAAACGATATTAAAATGATCATGGCTTAGAAAATTGCCTTTAATCGGCAAGATTACTAACGAATTATATTTAAGTAACTTAAACTAAACAAGAAGATTTTTCGATTTCAAGACATTTCCTCGTTCTTTCTTTTATTTTCGATTATTTTCTTTTATTTTTGTTTTTGAAAATTAATGAAAATCCTCCTGTTCGTGTTTGACTCGCGGAGGCTCTAAATTCTTAAACTTAAATGGATAAGTCGAAAAAGTACATTTTAGCCATTGACCAAAGTACTTCAGCTACAAAAACAATCCTTTTCAACAAAAAAGGAAAACTTGAATTCCGAAGTACCATACCACACCAACAATATTACCCTCAGCCCGGATTTGTAGAACACGATCCCATTGAGATTTTCAACAACACAATAAATGCAATCAAAGAAACTCTTGCGGCAGCTAATTCTACCGAAGATGAAATTGCTTGTTTAGCAGTTACAAATCAACGGGAGACGGTGATGATTTGGGACAAAACCACCGGAAAACCGGTTTATAACGCTACGGTGTGGCAATGCCAACGCGGCACACCTTATTGTGATGAACTAAAAGCAAAAGGATACAGCAAGCTCATTCAGCAAAAAACCGGATTAATTATTGATCCGTATTTTTCGGCCAGCCGCCTGCACTGGATCATGAATAATGTAGAAGGCTTGCAGGAAAAAGCTCAAAAAGGTGAGCTCTTGATGGGAACCATGGACACCTGGCTTTTGTGGAAACTAACCAATGGCAAAGTCCATGCAACAGACTATTCGAACGCCTGCCGAACGATGCTTTTCAATATTCACACCCTCGAATGGGATGAAGAACTGATTGAACTATTTGATCTCCATAAAAATATGTTTCCGAAGGTTCGGTTCAGCAATGAGATTTTTGGTGAAACTGACTCCTCTGTCATTTTTGAGAATCCGATTCCAATTGCCGGATTATTGGGCGATTCGCACGCTGCCCTATTTGGACAAAATTGTTTTAGTCAGGGAATGGCAAAAGCAACTTACGGAACAGGATCTTCAATCATGATGAACATTGGACTGGAGCCATTGGAATCTCCTGAAGGACTGGTCACCTCCATTGGTTATGGAATCGACCAATCTATTTACTATGTTTTCGAGGGAAATATTCACTGCACCGGAGATACACTCAACTGGCTGAAGAACGAGATTCAACTGATCAGCGATGCGTCAGAAACAGAAGCTCTGGCAACGTCAGTAGAAAATAACAATGGAGTTTACCTGGTTCCTGCCTTTGTTGGGCTGGGCGCTCCGTACTGGGATAATCAAGCTCGAGCCTGTCTATCAGGGATGCCACGAAATACAACCAAAGCTCACATTGTTCGGGCAGCCTTAGAAAGCATCGGATATCAAGTAAAAGACCTCATCAGCTTAATGGAAGAAAAAGGTGGTATTCAATTAAAGGAATTACGAGCCGATGGCGGACCAACCCGAAATGATTTCTTAATGGAATTTCAGTCCGGCATTTTGAACCGATATGTTGCCCGCTCCGAAATTGAAGAAGTTTCGGCACTCGGAGCCACATTTATGGCGGGACTAGCGGTCGGATTCTGGAAGGACCTGGAGGAGATCCAATCGCTTCGTGAGGCTGGAAAGCTTTTTGAGCCAGCAATGGATCAAGATAAAATAACAACCAATTATGCCGGGTGGAAAAAAGCAGTTGAAAGAGCCCGATTAAATTAACAATCAGAAAAAATTAAAAACGTTATACAATGAATCAAAAGAAACAAACATTTGGCGTAATCATCGCCACACGCAACATTTTCAATGCTCAGTTGGCTGTTGATGCTCGCAAAAAAGTATTGGAGAAATTGGACAAGATGGGCTTTGGAACAGTAATCCTTCCCGAGTCAGAAACCCCTACCGGAAATATTGAAGGATATGCAGACGCTGTAAAATGCGCTGACCTATTCAAAAAGAACAGCGACATTATCGAAGGTATTGTTGTTGTTCTGCCAAACTTCGGTGATGAATTGGGAGTTGTAAATTCCATAAAACTATCAGGATTAAAGGTTCCTGTTTTGGTGCAAGCTTGCGACGACGAAAACGACAAAGTTGACGTAAAAAGCCGCCGTGATGCATTTTGTGGAAAATTGTCAGTTTGCAACAACTTCTACCAATACGATGTAAAATTTACAGATACCATTTACCATACTTATAGTATCGATAGCGCAGAGTTCACCAAAGATCTGGTTAAGTTTGCTGGTATTTGCCGCGTGGTAAAAGGACTGAGTAATTTACGTGTCGGAGCAATTGGCACCCGCCCTATTGGTTTCCAAACCATGCGTTTCAGCGAAAAGCTGTTGCAGAAATTTGGCATTACGGTTGTTCCTGTTGATATGTCTGAAATTATTGCCGCAGCCAACAAGATTGATGAAAATGATCCGGCAGTCGTGGAAAAAGTGAAAGCAATTCAAGCTTACGGAAGCTGTGCGATCACGGCACAAAAGAAGATTGCAAAACAAGCTCGTTTTGGTTTGGCTGTTGAAAACTGGATCAACGAAAACGATATTGACATTTCGGCTCTTCAATGCTGGGAGTCAATCGAAAAAAATTACGGCTGTGCTGCCTGCGTCACCATGAGCATGATGGGTGAAAAACTGATGCCATCGGCTTGTGAAGTGGATGTTGCAGGAACCATCTCTATGTATGCGCTGGCTTTGGCGGCTCAGACACCTTCAGCCATCCTCGACTGGAACAACAATTTTGCCGAAGACCGCAACAAGGTTGTTTGCACGCACTGTAGCAACTATCCGAAATCATTCTTCCAAAACGACATTGAAATTGGCAGCCTTGACGTACTCGGCACTGTGCTTGGCAGCGAAGATACTTTTGGCGCTGTAAAAGGAAAAGTAGCAGCCGGAGACATGACTTATTTCCGTATTTCAACCGATGACAATAAGGGATTAATTAAAACCTACTTAGGTGAAGGTACAATGACCGACGATCCTTACGGAATGGATGGTGGAATTGCAGTTTGTGATATTCCAAACCTGCAAAACCTGATGAAATATATGTGTAAGAATGGGTTTGAACACCACGTAGCGATGGTCCGCGGACATGTTTCTGAAATTTTGGAAGAAGCAATTGGCAACTATCTGGGATGGGATATATACAAACACGAATAAGAGCGTTTTAATTGATTAGAAAAGAAAATAAGATGCAAAAATTCACAAATCTGGAGCTAAAATTAAAATCTGTTAAGTACAGAAGAATGCTCCTTAAATATATAAAACTAGCTAAAGCCGGTCATACCGGCGGAAGTTTATCATGTACCGACATTCTAAATGTGCTGTACAATGATGTGCTGAATGTTTCTCCTGAGAATTTCTCTGACAAAAACAGAGATCGTTACATTCAGAGTAAAGGACATTCAGTTGAAGCGCTTTATGCCGTGCTTGCTGATCGGGGATTTTATCCTGAAAGTGATCTGGAAACCATGTGTCAGTATCAATCTAAATACGTGGGACATCCAACACGAAAAGTAAATGGCATTGAGTTTAACACAGGAGCTCTTGGACATGGCTTGCCGATCAGTGCAGGAATTGCATTGGCAGGAAAAAAAGATAAAGCTCCCTACAAAGTTTTCACCTTAGTTGGCGACGGAGAATTAGCGGAAGGATCAAACTATGAAGCTGCGATGATGGCAGCTCATTATAAATTGGATAACCTGGTGGCTATACTGGATCACAATGCCTTGCAAATTACAGGTCCAAACCGGGAAGTCTGTAGCCCTTACCCCATTGATGAAAAGTGGAAAGCCTTTGGATGGCATGTTATTTCAATTGACGGAAACAATATTTCAGAACTTCGTGAAACGCTGAATAACATTCCGGCTGAAGAAGGAAAGCCAACTTTTATTATTGCCAATACCGTTAAAGGAAAAGGCGTAAGCTATATGGAAAATGAAAAGAAATGGCACCACGGTGTTCCGTCAGATGACGAATACGAACGAGCTATACAAGAGTTGAGCAAAGAAGAAGAAGAGTTAACAAAACAGCTCGTCACAGACTAATTTGAACAACTCTTTTTATACAAAATTTAGAACAAAAAAAATGACTTTAAAAGCATTAAATATGGGGCGTGCCAATTTAGAAGAGTTTTCGGCAACGCTAATTGAACTGGGACAGAAAAGCAAAAACATTTTGGCTGTCACCAGCGACTCAAGAGGTTCCGGCAAATTGGGCCCTTTTGCTGAAAAACTACCCGACCAAATTGTTGAAGTAGGTATTGCCGAGCAAAACCTGGTTGGAGTATCCGCAGGATTGGCTTCCGCCGATAAAAGCGTATTTGCAGTTTCTCCGGCTTGCTTCCTGGCAACCCGATCACTGGAACAAATAAAAAATGATGTCGCATACTCCAATCAGCCGGTTACATTGGTTGGAATTAGTGCCGGAGTAAGCTACGGTGCTCTGGGAACAACCCATCATTCATTACACGATGTTGCCGCACTAAGGGCTATTAATAACATACAAATTGTGGTACCTGCCGATAATTTTGAAACTCGGGAGGTCATTATTGCAGCAGCCAAATCTGAAAAACCAATTTTTCTGAAATTTGGTAAGAAAGCAATGCCAACGCTTCCTCGTGTTAAACATGAATTTGAAATTGGTAAAGCATCAACCATTTGCGAGGGAAGCGATGTAGCTTTCATTGCTTGCGGCGAAACCGTTGCCCCATCCTACGAAGCAGCACAACTATTAGAGAAGGAAGGCATTAGCGCCGAAGTCATCAGCATGCATACCATTAATCCGTTGGACAAACAGGCTATAATTGATACGGCTAAAAAATCTAAAGCGGTTATTACGATAGAAGAGCATAGTATCCATGGAGGCTTGGGCGAAGCGTGTGCCTCGGTCTTAATGCAGGAACAAATAGTTAAGCCTTTTAAAATAGTTGGAATTCCGGATGAAGATACCGTAACTGGTTCGCAAGGAGATATTTTTAAGCACTATGGAATTACAGCTGAAGGATTGCAAGAAACCACCCTAAAATTACTGAAGAGCATAGTATCCATGGAGGCTTGGGCGAAGCGTGTGCCTCGGTTTTAATGCAGCAACAAATAGTTAAGCCTTTTAAAATAGTTGGAATTCCGGATGAAGATTCCGTAACTGGTTCGCAAGGAGATACTTTTAAGCACTATGGAATTACAGCTGAAGGATTGAAAGAAACCACCCTAAAATTACTGGAATGAAAACAATAACTTAACTAAATGACATACAAATCGAACCTAACTAAACAAATTCTACTGCTTATCTTTTTATGTGGCGTTCTAGGTTGTTCTTCTACAACTCAAGAAAATAAGCAGAAAAAGATAGCAGTTGTTATATCTACACTGAACAATCCATGGTTTGTTGTCTTGGGTGAATCAGCGGCTAAACGAGCACAAGAATTAGGCTATGAAACTCAAATTTTTGATTCTCAAAACAACTCGTCCAAAGAAGCTGAGCACCTCGACAACATCATCGCCATGGGTTACGATGCAATTCTTTTTAACCCAACAGACACCGATGGTTCGTTTTAAATGTTAAGCGAGCCAAAGCTATCGGCATCCCTACCTTTTGCATGGATCGTGAGATCAATTCTCAAGATGCAGCTGCCTCCCAGTTACTTTCTGATAGCTTTACCGGCTGCGTTAAACTGGGCGAATATTTCGTCAGGCAAATAAACAAAAAGGGCAACTATGTTGAGATTCTCGGTCTGGTGGGAGACAACAATACCTGAAACCGATCCAATGGTTTTCACAGCTTGGTAGATGAATTCCCTGAGTTGAAAATGGTAGCGCAGCAAAGTGCTGATTTCGATCCAAATAAAGCCATGAATGTAATGGAAACCATCATGCAAGCTCAACCAAATATTGACGCCGTATTTTGCGGAAATGATACCATGGCTCTGGGTGCTTACCAAGCAGTTTTAGCTGCGGGTAAAGCGGATGAAATAAAGATCTTTGGGTTTGATGGTTCAAACGACGCGTGCTTGCATTCTTTCTCTTATTCAGTTCCTGCAGCTCGATGAGTAATAAAAACTCGAATACTCAGAACAGAGCAGTTCCTCAGCCTCGTCACGTAATCGTTTCTTCCGAGATTGGAGGAACTGATCCGGACGACTTTCAATCCATGATCCATTTATTTCTTTATGCCGACACGCTTGATATTGAAGGCTTAATCTGTTCGCCATTGGGAATGGGAGGTAAAAAGAATATTCTGAACGTAATTGATCAATACGAAAAAGACTATCCAAATTTGGTCAGTTATTCCAACAAATATCCAACAGCCGGCTCATTGCGCAGCATCACCAAACAAGGAGCAACCAAAGTGGCCGACTATACTGGAGTTAGTAGTCCGATGGAAGGTTCTGAATGGATCGTAAGATGTGCCCGACATGATGATCCTCGTCCACTCTATGTATTGGTTTGGGGCGGCATTGATGACGTAGCACAAGCACAACACGATGCGCCTGATATTTTACCAAAACTTCGGGTGTATTACATTGGCGGCCCGAACAAAAAATGGCGGCCCGATGCCAGCTGACAACCACCCAAATCTTTGGATTATTGAATCGAATGCCACTTACCGCGGATGGTTTACAGGAGGTGATCAATCGGCTGAGTGGAGTAACGATGGTTTTGCAGAGAAATACATTGAAGATCACGGTGCCATGGGAAACTTCTTTATGACACAACTGGGTGGCACCATAAAAATGAGTGATACGCCTTCGCTAGCCTAGCCTGGGTATTGAATAACGCCAATCCGGAAGACCCAACAACCCCCAATTGGGGAGGATAATATACAAAAGCGTGGGATCGCCTTTACTACTTGTTTACGAAGATGCCTACTGAAAGAGACAGTACTCAAGAGTTTGCAATTCTTGATATTGCGCCACCTATTGGTGCTGACTTACCCGAGAAACCGGAAGTTTTTCTCAACGTTGATAATCAGTCTTTAAGTGGATATTTTACTGAAGACGGAACTGTTCGTTTCCGTTTTTCGCCTAAAAGTGCAAAACCTTTGCATTTGAAATCAAAAGTAATATCCATGATTTAAATGGTAAAACCGGAAAAGTAAGTGCTATCATCCCATCAGCAGAATTAGCCAACCAAGTTTCAGATAGGTATCCAAACTGGTGGACTGACAATACTAACTCAGAATTTATGGAAGGTGATCACATTGGAGCCAAAACCGTAAACAAGCAGCGGAAGGAGTTTTTAACTGACTTTGCCGGGCGAATGGATCGTTGCCAAACTCCTAAGCGGAAGAAATAGTCGATGTAATATTTCTCGTTGGTAGTAATAAACAGGTCTGTTCTCAGTATAATAATTTAACAAATCAGAGAAACAACTTCTCTTTACAACACGCACATAAATAATAGTTATCTATACTTGTTTTAAATTGGATTGTATCATTAAAGTAAAGCTTAACAAGGTTGCAGTTTTTTGACAATCGTTATAACTTTAATGGACGAAAGTCACCATGCAATGAAAAATGTAATCAGCCATAACAACACGAGCTTTGATTTCTTAAAAGGTTCCACCGAGTTTCTAAATCTGACTTTGAACAACGTTAGCAGTTGCATCTTATTACTTGATAAGAATATGGAACTTCAAGCTTTTAATGATTCACTGCGTTCTATTTTTTCGAACAGGGAGAATGAAGATTTGCTGTATATTCGTTGTGGAGAAGCAATAGGTTGCGCGCACAATGTAGAAGAAATGCAAAGATGCGGTGAAACCAATTATTGTAAATCATGCTCGTTAAGAGAATCTGCAATTATTTCATATTACGAGAACAAGCCTATTTTCAAGGAGAAAATAACACGTGGATTTTATAATTCAAAAGGAACAAAGGAATTGAAACACCTCCAATTTTCAACCCGAAGCTTTAAATTTCAAGAAGAGCGCTACATCATCATGATTATTGACGACATCACCGATTTGATCAATACAAAAGAACAAGTCAATACGCAAGAATCCGCAATCAAAGAACTACACGCACAGCTGCTCAAATACAAAAATATCGATTAAGAAAATTAGACACCCAAAATATTAGCTTCGGGCTCTAACTCAACAGCAAACTTATCTTTTATAGATTGCCGTATTTCTTGAGACAACAAATAAAGCTCTTTTCCTGAAGCGTTACCATAATTTACCAATACCAATGCTTGATCTTTATGCACCCCGGCATCACCTTTTCGATAGCCCTTCCAGCCGCATTGATCAATCAACCAGCCGGCAGCTAGTTTAATCTTTCCTTCTGCAGTCGGGTAGTTTGGCATTTCCGGATTCTCGGCTTTCAACTTTTCTGCAAAATCATGATCGACAACTGGGTTTTTAAAAAAACTACCGGCGTTGCCCAGCTCTAACGGATCAGGCAATTTCGATTGGCGAATAGCAACAACTGCTTCACGCACATTATGCGGATTAAGCTCTCCTCGTTTTTCCACTTCGGCTTTCAGTGTCCCATAGTCTAGTTTGAAATCTGGGAACTTCTCCAGCCGAAAAACAACTGACGTGACGATAAAACGGTTTTTCAACTCATTTTTGAAGATGCTATTTCGGTATTCAAATTGACATTGCTCCGCGGGCACACTGTAAGTGGTCATTGTCTTCAGGTCAAAACCATTCACTGTATCAATAAAACTCTGTACCTCCACGCCATATGCACCTATATTTTGAACGGGCGCTGCACCCACAGTTCCCGGTATCAACGACAAGTTTTCCAATCCGTAATATTGAGACTTCACGCAGTAATCTACAAACCGATCCCAGTCCTCTCCTGCTCCAACTTCCACCCAAACCTGATTCCTATTTTCCCGAATAACTTCAACTCCCGGCACATTTGGGTGAATAATCAACCCTTTATAATCATCAACGAAAAGCAAGTTGCTTCCTCCCCCCAATAAAAAAATTTGCTCTTCCTTCCAGGAACTGTTCGATTGAAGAAATTCCGTTAAATCATCCAGTTCAGTAAATTCGAAAAAAAAGCTGGCTTTGGCTTCAATACCAAACGTATTGTAGTTCTTAAGAGAGTAGTTTTCAGAAAAGCGGATCATCGTTTTTTTTCGCAAAGATAATAGAAGCTGTTTCAAATTCGTTTATTTTGTCATAAAGTAAAAATAGCCTTGAAAAAAGTTATTATCTCAGTCACTAACGACCTGGTTACCGACAACCGAGTACATAAGGTTGCACTAAGCCTACAAAAAATGGGGTTTAAAGTAACTTTAGTTGGTCGAAAATTACCCAATAGTAAAAAGTTAGATCGACGCAGTTATAAGACCAAACGGCTGAAACTCTTTTTCAAAAAAGGACCTCTGTTTTATCTTGAATACAATGTCAGGCTGTTATTTTTTATCCTTCAACGGAAGGTTGACATCATACTGGCGAATGACCTGGATAGCCTGCCAGCCAATTTTATCGCATCAAAACGAAAGAAAAGACCGCTCGTTTACGATAGTCATGAACTGTTTACCCAAGTACCGGAATTAATTAATCGCAGGCGTACCCAAGCCATTTGGGAGCGAATCGAAAGTTGGATACTGCCCCAGTTAGAGCATGCTTACACGGTTTGCGAATCGATCGCTACGTTTTATAACAAAAAGTACAGTACTTCTTTTCAGGTTATTCGCAACCTGCCACATCGCGAAGAGCTATTAATGGTGCCGCCCGAAAAAGTGCTACTTGCTGACGATCGGAAAATCATACTTTATCAGGGGGCTTTAAATATTGGTCGAGGATTGGAATTTGCCATCAAAGCCATGCAATACATCGATAATGCGCGACTGCTCATTGCCGGAGATGGAGACATTACCAAGGCATTGATGCACTTGGTGGCTGATTTAGAACTAGCAGACCGCGTAACCTTTTTGGGAAAAATCCCACTGTCCGAAATGAAATACATCACAGCTCAAGCTAACCTGGGTTTATCAATAGAAGAGGATCTTGGGTTGAACTACCGCTACGCCCTTCCAAATAAATTATTTGACTACATCCAGCATCAGGTACCGGTTTTAGTAAGCAACTTGCCTGAGATGAGTAAAATTGTTAATCGCTATCAGGTTGGTATGATTTTAAAAAGTCACGATCCGGAACAAATGGCTCACCAACTTCACGAAGCCTTATTTGATATGCACCTTCGTGAGCATTGGATTGAAAACCTCCCACAGGCAGCAGAAGAACTGTGTTGGGAAAAAGAGGAAAAAATACTTATTGATATTTTCACCCCACTAAAAAAAAGCCAGGGGAATAAAAAAGAATCACAACAAACAAGCTAATCCTCTTCCAACAACTCCGAAAAATCAACTTCATCTTTCGCTTTTGAAGAATCACTAACTTTTTGCTCGGCACATACAAGCGTTCGTCCCGGATATCGATTTAAAATATGGTAATCATGGGTAGCCATCAGAATGGTTTTTCCCTCATCATTCAATTCCTTTAAAATTATCATAAGTTCATCTGATGTCTCCGGGTCAAGATTTCCTGTTGGTTCATCGGCTAAAATAATATCAGGATCATTTAAGATAGCACGGGCAATAACAATTCGTTGCTGTTCGCCGCCCGAAAGTTCATGCGGCATACTTCCCAATTTCGCTTTCATCCCTACCCGCTCCATCACTTCATTGATTTGGTCTTCTATGGCCTTCTCTATTTTCCACCCTGTCGCTTTCAGTACAAACGAAAGATTATCATGCACATTACGATCAGTTAGCAAGCGAAAATCCTGAAAAACAACCCCAAGATTTCTACGTAAATATGGGATCTCAGAGCTTTTTATCTTTCGAAGATCGTACCCGGCAACCAGCGCTTCGCCTGTAAACAAATCCAATTCAGCATTTAAAACTTTTATCAGGCTCGACTTTCCGCTCCCAACCTTTCCGATTAAATAAACGAATTCTCCCTCCTCAATACGGAGGTTGATTTGGGCTAATATTAATTGATCCTGTTGAAAAATATCAACTCCCTGAAGCGAAATAATAGATTCTTTGCTCATAAAGCTATTTTTAAAGGCTGATACAAAACTAATTTTTTTTGACCAATCAGATAATAAAGCAAGGAAATAAACAGTTTTTTGTGAAGAAGTCTATTCACTATTCCGCTTCTAACGAAAACAGAATCGCTATTTTTATGCAAAAATAAAACAGAGTCTATGAGAACAAGAATCTTACTGTTCATCATTTTATTGAGTGGCTTCACTTTTTCCGGTTACGGACAGGAAACCACTTATTATTCATCTCTCGAAGCAGACATCCATCAAGCGAAAGAGCTTTTTTCCAAAAATAAATTCATTGTAGCCCAACAACAGTTTTCTTCTATCGTTCGAAAGTCCGAAGAAGGATCTGAGATTCAATCGGAAGCCCTGTTTTACAAGGCATTGTGTGCTCTTCGTCTGGAAAATAAAAACGGAGAAGAATTGATTGAAAAATTTATTGATGAAAATCCGGAAAGCCCTTATACCAACAAAGCTTGGTTTGAATTGGGTAGTGACCAATTTAATAACGGCAAATATGCTCCCATGCTTCGTTCGTACCGAAATTTAAAGCCAAGTATTCTGAATAAGGAAGAGCAAATCAAAGTGCACTATCAGAAAGGATACGCCTACTTTCAAACAGAAAAATATCAGCTAGCCGAAAATGAGTTTGAAAAAATTAAGGATACAAATAATTTATATGCAGCCCCGGCAAAATATTACTGGGCACATATTCAATATTTAAAAGATGACTACGATGCAGCACTCACTGAATTTGATAAATTGAGAAACAACCCGGCTTTTGCCGAGGTGATTCCGTTTTATATGAGTCAGATTTATTACAAGAAAGGTCAATATGACAAAGTGATTGAGTTCACTATTCCTTTGATGAACGAAGTTTCGGATGACAAGAAGCCTGAACTTGCTAAAATCGTTGGGAACAGTTACTTCCAAGGCAAAGACTTTCAAAAGGCCATTCCCTATTTTGAATCTTATTTTGAAGCAACTAACAGTAAAGCCAGAGACGAAAATTATATGCTTGGCTATTGCTACTACGTCAGTGGTCAATACGACAAGGCGATTGAGCCATTAGAAAATGCGTCACGCGGAAAAGACGAGTTGGCGCAAAACGCTTACTACCACCTTGCTGACTGTTATGTGGAAACCGACCAAAAAGACAAAGCGCGAGTGGCTTTTGAATCAGCATCAGAACTGGATTTTAATCCGGATATTAAAGAAGATGCCTTGTTCAATTATGCAAAAATCACTTACGAATTATCGTACTCCCCATTCAACGAAACAATTAAGGCATTCGATAAATACATTTCGCTTTACCCCAACTCGGAACGCAATGATGCTGCTTACGACTATTTGGTAAATGTGTACATGAGTACCAGCAACTACAAAGAAGCCATTGAGTCTATCGAAAAGATCGAGGTAAAAAGCACAGCAGTTAAAAAAGCCTCTCAGCGAGTTACTTTTTATCGCGGATTGGAACTGTTTAATAATCTGTATTACGACTCGGCGATCGACCTGTTTGAACAGTCTTTACAAAATGCGTCAGCCAGCCGTGAACTGAAAGCCGGTGCTTTGTTTTGGAAAGCCGAAGCCAATTACAGACTTAAGAACTACGAAAAAGCAATTAGTGGGTTTAGTCAATTTTTGAATACCTCTGGTGCTGACAGCCGGCCCGAGTATCAAACAGCTCGCTACAACCTGGCTTATGCTTATTTCAAACTGCAAGATTATGATCAGGCCAGTAAATACTTTCAGCAGTTTTTAGATAAAAACAGTACCGATGAAGATGAAAAGGTTGCCGATGCTTTCAACCGTTTAGGAGATTGTTACTTTGTTGGTCGCGACTACCGCAATGCCATTAATAATTATGAAAAAGCTTATTGGCTCAAGCAGTACGATGCCGATTACGCCCTTTTTCAAAAAGCAATTTGTGTTGGTATTCAGCGCGATCAGAGCCAAAAAATCAGTTTGCTGCGCACACTAGTACAAACATTTCCAAAATCTGCTTTTATGGATGATGCTTTGTTTGAACTGGGAAGGTCATTTGACCGCACCGGACAACCCAAAGTAGCCGAAGGATATTATCGCGATATCATCAACGATTATCCCCAAAGCAGTTACCGCCCAAAGGCAATTCTTCAACTCGGGCTGGTGCAGTACAACCAGTCTAACTTCAAACAGTCGCTGGAAACATACAAGCAGGTCATCAATGAATATCCCAACAGCCCGGCAGCTCAATCAGCATTAATTGGAGTAAAAAATAATTACATCGAACTGAATAATATTGATGCCTACTTTGCATACACTCAACGTCTCGGATCAGGCGTTCAGGTTACTGCTTCGGAGCAAGATTCGCTGACATACCTTTCAGCCGAAAAACTTTACATGGCGAGAGACTCCAAAGCCAAGGCACAACTGGAAAAATACTTGCGCCAATATCCGAATGGCAGTTTTAGTTTAAACGCTCACTTTTATTTGGGTGAACAGCGATATGCCGAAAAAGAATATGCTTTGGCGCTCAAAGATTACGAGTATGTACTGAGTAAAGAAGATAATATTTTTACTGAGCCGGCGCTTGAAAAGGCTGCTGAACTACAATATAATGCTGCCAATTACCAAAAGGCTTTAAGTTATTACCAACATTTCGAAAGCATTTCGAATACCAATTGGAATATTTTGAAAGCACGCGCCGGGAAAATGCGGTGCAACTATAAGCTTGCAAACTACAAGGAGTGTATTGATGCAGCCAAAATGCTGCTAAGCTCCGACAAATTAACCGATATTTTGAAGCGGGAAGCAAACTACAAATTGGCCAAGTCGTATTACGAAACCAAACAATTTAATAAGGCACTTCCTATTTTGGGCGACCTGGCAGAAGACACCAAGTCAGCTGAAGGAGCTGAAGCCAAATACCTGCTCACCGAAATTCTTTACAATCAAAATAAATTGCAGGAAGCTGAAGAGCAGGTGATGGATTTTATTTCGAAAAACACGCCTCACCAATATTGGCTGGCCAAAAGTTTCATCCTTCTTTCTGATGTTTACCTCAGCCAGGGAGATCAGTTTCAGGCGAAGCACACCATAAAAAGTATTGTTGAAAATTATCCGGAGACCGATGATGGAATCATCGAAACCGCTCAAGCTAAATTGCAACATCTGGAAAGTTTGGAGCAAGAGCAAAAACAAACAGAAAATCCGATGAAAATCAACATTAACGAACAGTAAAAATCAGCAACATGAATCGATCATATTTCTATCATACTTCACTGCTCTTGTTAACCTTTATTTTGGTTAACTCGGCTTCAGCACAAAAAGACAGCACCAAGTTACGCCAGGAAGTTGAAGTTGTTAAAGCTTATCAACCCAGCGTATCCGATGCTTTTAAAATCAATGACATCCCTCAAATTAAGGATGACAAAAGGGAAAAACCGACCTTCGATTATAAAATCAACTCACAGCCGGTTTTTAGCACGTTTGAAGTAGAACCGGTACAAGCGGCACAAATGGTTGGAGAACCTCAAGCAAAGCTTGGCAAAGGACTGTTAAAAGCCGGAGTTGGAAATTATCAGACACCTTACGGGGAGCTTTTTTACAATACGAAAACCGGCAAGCATGCTGTTTTAGGAATGCACTTTAAACATCTGTCGTCGCATGGATCGGTTAAACTGGCTAACGATGATAAAGTTGACGCTCCACGAAGTGAAAATGTTGCCGAGTTGTTCACCAAGCATTTTTTCAGACGGTCAACCTTAAATACCAAGCTGTTCTACGAGCGAGACGCACACAGCTATTATGGATACGTTGGTCAGCAGCTTTCTGATTCGGACAAGGAAATACTGCTTACAAACTGGAACGACAAGCAAGCTTTTTCAAAAGGAGGGCTGCAAGTTCAATTGTCGAATGAAGAAGATAAGCGAGCTGACTTAAACTACGACCTAAATTTATACTATCACTATTTCGGCACCAAAACCGGACAAACAGAAAATCTACTAAATCTAGGAACCTCTTTTCGTCGCGAGTTTGATGAGTTCTACGGCCTTCTGGGAGCCTCTGTCGGTTATCTGAAGACAGATAGCATCTTCAATCGAACATCGCTCGATTATGGACAAAAGCAGCAAATCCTGTTGGATTTAAATCCTGCCATTCTATTTGAAGGCGATATGGCCAAACTGCAACTTGGAGTTCATACATTCACCTTTTTGGACGATGATGAAGATGCCAGTTTTTTAATCACTCCTAATATAAAGGCGCAGTGGTCACCTGTTGAAAATATCATGACCCTTTTCGTTGGCGCAGATGGTCGCTTACAGCAAAACCACTATTCCGCAATTGCTGCCGAAAATCGATTTGTCAACCCCTACCAGGATATCAAAAACTCGAATTACCAATATATTCTTTCAGGAGGAATAAAAGGGAAGTTTTCTCCCCGCTTAAATTATCGCTTCCAAGCTGATTATTACAACATTAAAGACGAGCACTTTTACATTTTTAATTCAAAATATTACTTGATCGATCTATCTCCAATTCCTGACCCTGCTATTAAACCCAACTCAAATACCTTTGAAGTTCTATATGACGATGTACAACAATTTACACTTGGTGCCGAACTCTACTACACAGCCTCTGATTTGGTTAATTTCCATTTAGACGGAAAAATGCACTCTTATGCGTTAGACTCACTTGAAGAAGCATGGAACAGACCAGAGTTTGAACTAACGATTTCTACAATTTTAAATCCTGAAGGACCGTTGAAATTTAACGCCGATATTTTCTTCGTGGGCGAACGGAAAGCGCTAGAGCGAGTCGAATATTTTGATATCTCCAGTAACACCCCTGCAGTTCCGGTTAACACGATTTACACGCTCTCTTCATACATCGATTTAAACTTTGGAGTTGAATATCAGTACAGTCCACTACTCAGTTTTTTTGGTAGAGCAAACAACTTTGCATTTCAAAAATACGAGAAATGGCTAGGATACACCCAACAGAGTTTTAACCTGTTGGTAGGTGCAAGCTTTTCGTTTTAAAACGAGCGATGTCATGTATTTATTTTTTTCATTTTAAGTTCACATAATTTCCATGAGACATTATCATGTTTTTATATATCGTGCACCAACGCATGGTAGTTCTAAATAATCATCCTCCGTTGTGAGCAAAATTTTGATCATGTTCATTTCATTACACTTAAAAATGACAAAAGTCAACGCGTTAAGCTCAAACACCTAACTCAATAATATACAGAACCTTAACTCTTGACATTCTATTGAAAACTTTGCCTGTTTTAAGTCCTTAAAATAAGCCTTTAATCAGCATATTTTTACTATATTTGCGTGTTATGAAAATGAGGCGAAGAATGATTGTTAATCAATTAAGAATTAAACACCTTTTTTATATCAGCCCAAATTATTAAATAACAAATTTAATATCCGAAAATTGCTTCGGATTCAATTTTCTGTTTGTCTGTTTTTTTAAACAAACAGGAAGAAATAGGATTAAACCAAACATACAATAAATGAGCGAATTAGAAAATAAGCAGAATACCGGAAACGGGAATTATTCGGCTGACAGTATTCAAGTACTGGAAGGTTTGGAAGCAGTACGTAAGCGTCCGGCGATGTACATCGGAGATGTAAATGAAAAAGGGCTTCACCATTTGGTTTATGAAGTTGTTGACAACTCCATCGATGAAGCATTAGCTGGTTATTGTAGTAGTATTGATGTCATCATTAATGAAGATAATTCGATCTCGGTAGCTGATGATGGACGTGGAATTCCTACTGAAAAGATGACCAAGGAAAATAAATCAGCCTTGGAAGTAGTAATGACAGTGCTCCATGCCGGAGGTAAATTCAATAAGGATAGTTATAAAGTATCTGGTGGTTTGCACGGTGTTGGTGTATCCTGTGTGAATGCGCTTTCAGCTGTATTAACTGCTGAGATTCATCGCGACGGAAAAGTTTTCTTCCAGGAATACCACCGTGGCGTTCCTCAAGAAGAAGTTAAGGTAATTGGAGACTCGGATAAAACAGGTACCATTGTTACGTTTAAACCCGACGATACCATTTTCTTAACAACCACTTATAAATATGAAATTTTGTCGGCACGCTTGCGCGAATTAGCATTCCTGAATGCAGGAATCAAGCTTTCGCTAATTGACAAGCGCGTACAGGACGATGAGGGAAATTATAAAACTGACAATTATTTATCAGTCGAAGGACTGAAAGAATTTGTCGAATTTCTGGATGATGCAAGGGAACGATTGATTGATGAAACCATACATATTTCATCTGAAAAAGCAGGTGTTCCAGTAGAAATTGCATTACATTATAATACTTCGTTTTCCGAAAATATTCATTCGTATGTAAATAATATTAACACCATTGAAGGAGGAACACACTTAACAGGATTCCGTCGTGGATTAACCAGAACATTGAAAGGTTATGCCGAAACTTCGGGCATGCTCTCGAAACTAAAATTCGACATTAATGGAGATGATTTCCGTGAAGGGTTAACAGCCGTTGTTTCTGTAAAAGTTCAGGAACCACAGTTTGAAGGCCAGACCAAAACGAAACTGGGAAACTCGGAGATCAGTCTACCTGTTGATCAAGCTGTTAGTGAAATGCTCTCCAACTATTTGGAAGAAAATCCCAAATCGGCAAAAGCAATTGTCAATAAGGTTATTCTAGCTGCTCAGGCTCGACATGCTGCGCGTAAAGCACGTGAGCTCGTTCAGCGTAAAAATGTAATGTCAGGTGGCGGACTTCCAGGAAAACTGGCTGACTGCTCGGACAAAGATGCCTCACAGTGCGAGATTTACCTGGTTGAGGGAGATTCAGCAGGTGGAACAGCAAAACAAGGCCGTAACCGTCGTTTTCAAGCTATTTTGCCATTACGTGGTAAGATCCTGAACGTGGAAAAAGCCATGCAGCACAAAGTATTTGAAAACGAAGAGATTAGAAATATTTTTACGGCATTGGGCGTAAGCATTGGAACCGAGGATGATTCCAAAGCACTGAACATGGATAAGATTCGTTATCACAAAATCATCATCATGACCGATGCCGATGTGGACGGAAGCCACATTGCCACACTCATTATGACTTTCTTTTTCCGCTTTATGAAAGATCTGATTAAAGCAGGCTATCTGTACATTGCGACTCCTCCTTTATATTTAATTAAAAAAGGAAAACGTGAATCGTATGCATGGAATGACCAGCAACGCCTTCAATTAATTAACGAATGGGCTGATGGAAAAGAATCATTAGTACACACCCAGCGTTACAAAGGTCTTGGAGAGATGAACGCCGAACAGCTATGGTCGACCACGATGGATCCGGAACGTAGAACCTTACGCCAGGTGACTATCGAAAACGCCGCTGATGCTGATCACATTTTCAGCATGCTAATGGGCGACGAGGTGCCACCACGAAGGAAGTTCATTGAAGACCACGCAGTTTATGCAAATATTGATGCTTAATAAATAATACCGAATGCCAGCTTATAGTTGGCATTCTTTTTTAATTCAATCTTTTTCCGAAATGAAAGTATGTGTATTTTCGTCCTCCAGTAATGCGATCGATCCTGTTTATATTAATGAAGCGATTCATCTCTCTCAACTAATTGGCCACGAAAAAATGACCTTAATAAACGGAGGAGCCAATGTAGGATTGATGGAAACCGTTTTGAAAGAAGTGGTAAACGCCGGAGGAGACACCATTGGCATTTTACCTAAAAAGCTAAACGGGCATAAGCTTGCCTCAAAATTTGCCAAGAAGCTAATTATTTCGAAAGACATGGTGGATCGTAAATCGATTATGCGCGAAATAGCCAACGCCTTTGTCGCTCTTCCCGGAGGCTTTGGAACGCTGGAAGAAATATTGGAGGTGATTACCCTCAAACAATTAGACTACCATAATAAAGCTATTGTATTTGTCAACACAAACGGATTTTATGATGATTTATTCAAGCAATTTGAACGATCTTTCGAAGAAAACTTCGCCAAGCACAGCTACCGCGAGCTCTACCATATTGCAGCGACTAGTGAAGAAGCCATCAATTACCTAAAAAGTTACTCTCCTCCTGCACCGGTCAATAAATGGTATAAAGTACCTCAAAAATAAAACCAGGGATAAACTTCACGGTTTCCTTCGTTCCTATTTAAGGTTTTCATTACGATGGTGAAAACAATTTCAGAAACGACTCTAAAAGGACAAATAATGCAAATTCATTACTTCTTCATAGAGTAAAAGAGAACAGGGAATTTTGTTTCCTTTAAAACCTGTTCGAACAAATCTTTTTTAAATATGCTTTCCAATATTCCCTTTGGCTGCTCAAACAGCAAAGTCATGTCAGGTTCAATCATTTCTTCAAAATCGATAAACTCCTGATTAGAAATGCGTTTACCGATAATTTTTGAGCTTATCTGCGAACGTTCGAAAACACTTCCCACTTCTTTTTCCCAGCGTTCTACCGCCAGAGGCTTAATGTCGTTCGATTGTCCAAAAGCACTTATCACAGGGTTAAATTTATTGATGACATCTGTAATATTTCGGAATGACTGTAGTTCGTTCAGGTCAAAATCAGTCGGTAAAACAACATTTGATATTTTCTGATAATCGTATCCAGGTGGAACAATAACGCTAATTCCATTAAAATTCTTGCACGTATCTACAATTTCCTTTTGATCATCAAAAATGTACTCATCCGGTTCATTATTCATGATCAACAAGGTGGTAGGATCAGAATTCAAAACGGTACTCGTTCTATTTCGAATACTACCTACGTCTACTTTGACATTTATTTTCAATGGATAATTTAACCTCGACACCTCACTACTTAAGAGCTTATCTAAATCAACTTCCACCTGTTTCTTCTCCCGTTGCATGATTTCCTCATGCGAAAATTTGTTCCCGGGGGTTACACTTTGCGAATCAGAATACATGCTGGTAACCCCTTGCTGCATTCGCGTATCAATCATATGAATTACATCAACTTCAGCTTCAAGATCTTTCGCCAACTTTAAACCATAAGGAATAACACTTTTTGCTTTTCCTCTAATATCGCTTATAATCGTTATTTTCATTACATATCCTTTTCAAATTCATCATTCTAGTCTTTCATTTTCCTGTACGGATATAAAGAATTTTACTTCCTTCTAAAATTCGCACAAGGCGTTATTCCAGAATCCATTTCACTGCATCTGAAACTTCGGCATGGTCATAATACTTGATCTGCCCGGAAACAAAAGGGCTAGCCAGGTTTGACCATAACTTTTCCCATTTGCTTCTTCCGACAACAGCAATTTTCTCAATATGATTAAAATGCCTGATGTACGTTTTCAGGTCTTCCTTGAAAGCAGATGGTTTAATTCCATCAATACTTTCAATTTCGATGTACATTTTAATTTTACCATAGTCTTTTACTCTCCCGTCGATCAAGGGGGTAATCATATCATAGTCTACCTTTTTAACCTCGCCATTTATTCTTATGGCAATGAGATTTTTTTCTGTCAAATTCAATACCTCAAACATTGTATTGTTCCTTTCTTTTTTAAAATTGCTAGCGAAATCAGATTCAATCTTCTTAAAATCAATTACTCTTTTTTCTTACTTTTAAAGACAACGATTGCTTCGGGGCTAATTACCCGAAACGTAAATGAAGCAGTGAGATACAGTTTTACCTTTTCGGTATCGTGACTATCATATCCCAAGGTAATATCCTGTCCTTGAATCAATTCATAATCTCCACCTCTTTCTGAAACTAAAAAGGAGTGTTCATTGGACTGATTGACAATCACATTTCCACCCAATATTTCTTTGAGTTGCATCGAAATGGGATAACCTTCGGATAGTTTAATCAAGTTGAGCCACTGTTCGGCATTGATAACTAAAGAGTAAGGACCTTCTACTCCATTTTGACTCAGTTTCAATACTTGTCGTCCGAGCTCTTTTAAAAAAGCATTTGTATTGTCAGGTATATCTACCGGATCACTTTTTGCTGAAGGCTCCAAACCTTTTATTTTAATTGGAGAAAATCCTTTATAAATCACCTTTTCTTCAAAAAAGGCCACTTCTTTCACAGCATCTTCCAGTGGCGAAAGGTCTACATCTTTAGCCCCACGTTCAATATTATCCAGTTCCCAAACATCCAATTCAAATGGTTTGCGATTTTCAACAAAAGGAAGAACTTCCCGGATTCCATAGTTAATACCTTCACTGGTTTGTTTTTCTGGTGTTACTAGACGCCCGGTTGATACTCCTCCCATTTCCAGTCCGTTCGGGCCATCGATATCTATAAATTTTCGTCCTGTAAGATAGGTCTTCAATATTTCATTGGTCCTGTCGGATATTTCTTCCCAGGCTTTATCAGTTATTGGAGCAATTGATTTTTTTAAAATATTCATGATGTTTTTCTTTTTAGTCATCTTCAAGTTTCACAATATCTTTTTCTGTAAAAAGGTAGGTTCTCAAATGGTCATCCCAGCCTTTCATGTTTCTTCGGAGCCATTCTAAAGCCATACAGGCATGCTCCATTTCTTCGTCGCGGTTATGCTCTAATATTTTTTTAAGTTGTTGATCCTTTGTGACCGATAGTCGCTGTTGATACCAATCGATAGCTTCAATTTCTTCTTTCAACGAAACCAATGCACGAACATAGTCGCGTGTTTCATCAGTTAAATCCTGAGGTGGTTCATGATAGTTTTGCATCGTTCTGTTTTTTTTTGGTTTGTATTCTGATCAATTATTTTTTCTTTTTCACAAAGGTGTGCGCAGGATTTCCGTAAAATATTTCGGCAGTTTCCATAATAGTTTCGCTAAGCGTTGGGTGCGGATGAATGGTTAAAGCCACGTCTTGTGCGGTGGCTGCCATTTCTATGGCCAAGGCCAATTCCGAAATCATGTCGCCGGCGTTTTTCCCAACGATGCCTGCACCAAGAATCCGTTCATTTTCCGGATTAATTAAAAGCTTGGTAAATCCTCCGGCAGCATGCATCGCTACCGCCCTGCCTGATGCAGTCCACGGAAATTTTACGGCTTTGTATTTAACACCTTTTTCTTTTGCTTCTTTTTCACTCAGTCCACAGGTTGCAATTTCAGGCTCGGTGTAAATCACCGCCGGAATTACTTTAGCATCGTTAGTCGACTTTTCCCCTGCAATTACTTCTGCGGCAACCATGCCTTCGTAGCTTGCTTTATGCGCCAGTAAAGGTGCACCAACCACATCGCCTATCGCAAATACATCTTTTGCTGTTGTTTCCTGTTTATCGTTTACTTTGATAAAGCCCTTATCATCCAGCTCCGCAGCGATTTTATTTAGTCCTAAACCTTTGGTATTTGGTTTTTGACCAACAGCTACCAGCACCCGATCAAATTGCTTGCGAAAGGTTTCCTTTTTCTTCGATTCAAATGTGACCTGTTTCTTTTTACCGTGTTTATCCACCTTCGTGACTTTGGTTTCCAAAAACACGTCCGAAAATGTTCCCTTCGAAAGTTTCTTATACGCTGCAACCAAGTCTTTATCCATACCGGGCATAAAGTCGTCGGTTAACTCAACAATCGACACCTTAGCACCTAAAGCCTGATAAATAGTAGCCATTTCCAGGCCGATATATCCACCGCCAACGATTAACAGTTTATCCGGAATCCCTTTCAATTCCAAGGCTTCAGCTGAATTCCAAATTCCTGATTGATCAAACTCAATCTCAGGTATTTCAATTGGTTGGGATCCAGTAGCAACGATAGCATGTTCAAACGTGATTTTTTCAATATCACCATTTTTAAATTTCAGCTCCAAATTCTTTGAATCGATGAATTTGGCGTATGCTTTCACGTAATTTATCTTTCTCGCTTTCACCAACTGTCCCAGCCCACCAGTTAATTTCTTCACTACGTCGTTTTTCCAGGAAGCTATTTTTTTCAGATCAATTTCCGGAGAGCTAAACTTTAGCCCCATCTCTTCTGCATCAGCTGCTTCCTTTTTAATCTTCGATAAGTGCAACAACGCTTTGGTTGGGATACAACCGCGGTACAGGCAAACTCCTCCCGGGTTGATTTCAGGATCAACCAGGGTAACTTTCAGCCCAAGATCTGCAGCCATGAAAGCTGCACGGTAACCTCCGGGGCCAGCGCCAATAATTACTAATTCGTGTATTTTATTATCTTTCATATTCGTTTCCTTTTTTATTGCAGAATAGAAAACGGATCTTCAATCACATCGCATATCCAACGTAAAAACCGCGCTCCATCAGCTCCATCAATCACACGATGATCGTAAGACAGTGAAAGCGGTATAACCAATCGTTGTTCAAATTCGTCGTTCACCAATACTTGCTTGTATTGACTACGAGAAACACCTAAAATTGCCACCTGAGGCGAGTAAACAATTGGTGTAAATTGCGTTCCTCCAATTCCTCCCAAATTGGAAATGGTGAAACTTCCCCCCTGCATTTCGTCAGATGATATTTTTTTATCGCGAGCTTTTTCAGCCATTTCGCTCAATTCGGCCGCCAATTCACTCAACGATTTTTTATTGACATCACGAATCACCGGAACCAATAAACCTTGCGACGTATCTACAGCAATACCAATATGGTAATAGTGCTTATAAACAATCTGGTTATTTTCTTCATCCAAACTTGCATTGAACCGGGGAAAACGCTGTAATGCCAAACTCGCAATTTTTAATAATAAAGCTGTCACGGTAAGTTTTCCACCACTTTTAGCAATTTTATCCTGATTCTGCTTTCTGAAGTTTTCCAAATTGGTAATATCAGCTTCATCAAACTGGGTCACATGTGGTACAGTCTGCCAGGCTTGCTGAACATTTTTAGCTGTTTCCTTACGGATGTTATTCATGGGTTCCATCGAAATCAATCCCCACTTTGCAAAGTCGGTTGATAGCTCCTTTTCCCTTTTCGATTCTTTCGTCTTATTTGCTTTTTTGTCATCGTCATTCGCCTGGTCTGAATCCGATTTTCCAGCAAATTGCTCAACATCTTCTGTCGTTATTCTACCCGATGGGCCGGTGCCTTCAACCTGGTCTAAATCGATATCTTTTTCACGAGCTAAACGCCGCACAGAAGGAGAAGCCGGAATGTCGCTCTGATCATTCTTTTCTTTCCCGGATGACTTTTCCTTTAAGCCATCTTCCTCCTCATCGGTCTCTTCTTCTTCCGAATCTGAATCCGAATCGTCTACTTGCTCTTCTTTTTCGGCTGATTTCTTATTTTCTTTATCCTGGTCGGAAGCTTCATCATCACTCTCATCTTCTTCATTATCCTGGCTCTCCTCTCCTTCAGTCTCAATGATCATGATCACTTGATTGACTTCCACTTCATCTCCTTCACTCACTTTAATTTCATTTACAGTTCCTACAAATGGTGAGGGAATATCGGTCGTCGCCTTGTCTGTCTCGATCTCAACAACCGATTGATCTTCTACTACTTTATCTCCTTTTGAAACTAGAATTCCGGCGATCAGGCCTGTTTCTACATTTTCGGCTATATCTGGTACTTTTATTTCTTTTTTCATGGTTCTGAATTTTAATTCGAATCGCAAGTTCTATTCAATCAGCTTCAACTGATGGAGCTATTTTCCGGTTGGTGATTTCTTTTCATCATCGATATTAAGTTGTTTACGTGCTTTATTCAGTATTTTGTTGGTTACTTTTCCTTTTCGATTGAGCGCGACCAAAGCGTTCCATACAATATGTTCCGCACTCACTTCAAAGAACTCCCTCAACTCCTCGCGATGCTCACTAAAACCGTAACCGTCAGTCCCCAACGCTTCAAACGATCCAGGAAACCATTTGGATACAGCCAATGGAAGCGCTTTCACATAGTCAGTAGCAGCTATAAAAATTCCATCTTTTTCTCCCACAGCCTTTTCGATGTATGTCTTTTGATTCGTCTCTTCTTGTATACGATTCAAACGGTCGCTTTCTATAGCATCGTCGTAAAGCTTTTTATAACTAGTTACACTCCATACCTCGGGATAAATATTGTAGTCTTTTTTTAAGATTTCTGCAGCCTTCAATGTCTCATTCAATATCGATCCGCTTCCTAGCAGGTGCAGGTTATGCTCGTTTTTCTGGCTGCTTTTAAATTTGTACATGCCGTTTATGATCTCCTGTTCAATTCCCTTTCGCGAGGGCATTGAGGGCATTTTGTACTTCTCATTCATAATGGAGATATAGTAAAAAATATCTTCTCCGTCTTCATACATTCTTTTCATACCATCATTGATGATGACGGCTAATTCATATGCAAAAGCCGGATCGTAAGCTTGCACAGACGGAACGGTAAGAGCCGTCAGGTGACTTTGTCCATCTTGATGCTGAAGTCCTTCGCCTGCCAATGTCGTACGACCGGAAGTACCCCCCAACATAAAACCTTTGGCTCGGGCGTCTGCAGCGGCCCAAATAAAGTCGCCAACGCGCTGAAACCCGAACATAGAATAGAAAACGTAAAACGGGATGCAGGCGATTTGATGCGTTGAATAAGCAGTTCCTGCAGCTATAAATGACGACATGGAACCAGCTTCAGTAATTCCTTCTTCCAAAATAGCACCATCTTTTGCCTCTTTGTAATACAATAAACTATCTCGATCAACCGGTTCATATAACTGCCCTTTATGTGCATAGATTGACGACTGACGAAAAAGCGCATCCATACCAAAAGTACGTGACTCATCGGGCACAATAGGAACCACCAATTTTCCAATATTTTTGTCTTTCAATAGCTTCGACAATAACTGAACAGCGGCCATGGTAGTCGCAACCTCGCGTTTACCGGAGCCCTTTAAAAACTCATCAAAAACCTCGGATTCCGGCATTTTAAAATCAACAGCATCTTGATTTCGGGTAGGCAAAAAACCATTCAGTTTTTCGCGTTGCTTTTTTAAATATTTAATCTCGTCACTACTATCGTCCGGTTTATAAAATGGAGCACTGGCCAATTCATCATCTGAAACAGGAATATCAAATCGATCGCGAAAATGCATCAATTCTTCTTCATTTAATTTCTTTTGCTGGTGGGTAATGTTGCGCCCTTCTCCTGCTTCACCCAAACCATATCCTTTTACAGTTTGAGTTAAAACCACAGTCGGCATACCTTTTGTTTCGGTAGCCGACTTAAATGCATTGTATACCTTAACTGGATCGTGTCCGCCGCGACGCAATTTTTTTAACTCATCATCACTCAAATCTTCCACCAGCTTCAACAATTCCTCGCTTTTCCCAAAAAATTCTTTTCGAATGTAGTCGCCATCGGAGATTGAGAACTTCTGACGTTCGCCGTCAACCAATTCTCCCAATCGTTTGACTAACAAACCGTTTTTATCTTTTTTCAGGATCGGATCCCACATTTCACCCAAGATAACCTTGATGACATTCCAGCCGGCTCCTCTAAATGCTGCTTCCAGTTCCTGTATGATGGATGAATTCCCTCTCACCGGCCCATCCAGTCGTTGGAGGTTACAGTTAATCACAAAAATAAGGTTATCCAGTTCCTCTCTCGAAGCCAATGTTAACGCTCCCATCGATTCCGGCTCATCCATTTCACCATCTCCCAAGAAAGCCCACACCTTTTGCTCCGGAGCATCCAATAGTCCTTTATCTTGTATGTATTGATTAAAACGTGCCTGGTAAATAGCCATGATTGGCCCAAGTCCCATTGAAACAGTCGGAAACTGCCAATAGTCGGGCATTAAGCGGGGGTGAGGATAAGAAGTTAAGCCACCTTTTGGATCCATCTCTCTGCGAAAATTTTCCAATTGGTCTTCCGAAAATCGTCCTTCTAAAAAAGAACGGGCATATATGCCGGGAGAAGCATGCCCCTGAAAATAAATAATGTCGGCAGGTGAACCGTTATCGCCACCTTTGAAAAAATGATTGAAGCCCACCTCGTACAAAGTGGCTGACGAGGCATAAGTAGAAATATGGCCACCAATGCCATCTTTCTTTTTATTGGCCTGAACAACCATTGCCATTGCGTTCCAACGAATAATACTTTTAATTTTTCGCTCCAGTTCGCGTTCGCCGGGATAGCTTTCTTCCTTGTCCTCCGGAATTGTATTAATATATGGCGTATTTAGATGTGACCGCAAGCGAATTCCCTTTTCATAAATTCGTCTTTTTAGAAGCTCCATCAATTCTTCAACCCGTTCACTACTTTCATTCTTAATGATGTAATCAATGGAATCAAGCCATTCTTTATTTTCAACTTCGTAAGTGTTATTTCTTTTATCGGTCATAATTACTTCTTTAACATCCTACAGGAGTAGCAAAAAAAAGACTGGTAATTGAGGATCTAGTTCATCGCTCTTCCACCAATATTTCCTGAAAGACTTAATTCAGTTACAGTAAAAAATGCAATCGTCGTACCATAATTAGTTTTACTTAGCTCAAAACACTGATAAACAACTAGATCACAAAAGATCAGAATAAATCATCGAACCTTCAATACTTCAACGCCTATTTTGATTGTGGAATTTCAAAGAAGAAACGTGTAATTAATCCACAACGGTCAAATTACAATCAAGCTGATTGATAATTCTGCAAATTCTTTTTTTACACGAAATCAAATACAATTTACTCTTCTCTGGAATAGCTCTATTCCAGAAGGTCAAAATCAACACATGGTTTGCTATTACAGCGGTTAAAGCCAACAGTGTACGATCTATTTTACACGAAGGTTGTTGAGCAGACATTAGCATAGCAAAGTTTAAACCTCACATTTATCATAAAAGAACAATCATCGAGTTTGAAAACGGATAGGCACCTCCTGTAAAACTTGGCTTTCAAGGAGTAAATTACAAGTTTTAAGAACGGAGCAGAATAGAATTCGAACTTTGATAGGTATAGATATTGTGACGAATTAATCCTACTTGCCAATACGTTTATGACTGGGGTTAACATGGCTGAATTTCACAAACGCTACAAACACAACCCCGCCAATGATATTACCAACGGTAGCCCATAGCTGTACAAATCCATAATCGAATAAAGTAATATTGTTGCTGGTTAACACAGCTGTAAATATTTCTATCGAACCAACAATAGAATGATGCAGCCCGCCGACTCCAATTACAGTTGTTATAAGAATAATAATTAAAATACGACTAATTGTTTCTTGTGATGAAGTGACTAGCCAAGACAACAACCCCATTAACCAGCCCGCCAGCACGCCACTCAACAAAATTATATACCACTGATAATCAACCAACTTATATGCCAACGCCGCAAATGATTCTACATTAATAACCTTCAGTTGCATGGGGAGAATAGAAAGTAGATAACTAAAAAAGTAACCACCTAATAAGTTACCGGAATAAATAATCCCCCAAAGCACCATCAAACTCCGAATACTGGCATTTCTATTTAGAACCGGAATTACGGCTAATGTTGTATGCTCAGTAAACAATTCAGATTTACCAACAACCACAAAAACAAACCCCAAAGGATACGCAAGTGCCAGCAAAACATGCAGATATGAAGGATGAATTACACCATCGAAAAGTGAATAAACAGCTGCCATTAGAAAAACACTGAATCCAACATCTAATCCCGCGGAAATAGCTGATAAAAATAAATCTTGATTGGAACGATTGTGCTCATGCATCGCCATCTCTATTTGTTCCTCCAAAATCTCATCAATTTGCTTTGGTTTGTTTAGCGCTTCCTTTAAGTCGGCTTGTCGTTTCGCCATAAAACTTTATTTATTATTGTTATGTCATTCCATATGAAACACAATCCTGCTCGTGTTTTATGTGTGTGGATCTTCTACAGTTTTCGTAAAAATTCCTCACGATATTATTTTAAACCTGTACCGATCTTGAAATACAATAAGATCAATATTCCTCGATATGAATCTTTTGCGGCACTTTTCCGATTTCAAATGCATTTTAGGAACAAGAGTTGTGTTTTATCCATTAGGATAGAAACAAAATATAAACCATGAACGTCTAATTCAAGAAAAAAAGCACAATACGAAAATCACCTTTGCAAATACAATTGAAACATACAACACTTATTTGTTTATAATTTACAAAAAAAATAAACATGAATGTACTCATCACCGGAACAAGTTCGGGCTTGGGACTGGGGCTTGCTCTTAATTATCTGAAAAACGGGCACTCGGTCTATGGAGTAAGCCGTAGACAAAAAGAAGAGTTAAGTAATAATTTAAACTATACACACCTTGTGCAAGATTTATCGAATTTCGATGAAGCTGGCATTCGCATTGAGGAATTTTTGGCAGGTATTAAAACACTTGACTTGGTTATATTGAACGCCGGAATTCTTAACGAAATAAAAGATCTTCATAAAACCAATATCGACGAAATTAAGCATGTAATGGATGTCAATGTATGGGCAAACAAATTACTGATAGACAAACTTTTTAAACATATCCCTGCAATTAAACAACTTGTGGCAATCTCATCAGGCTCATCAGTTAGCGGGGCACGCGGCTGGAATGCTTATTCGCTTTCTAAAACTACCTTGAACATGCTAATTAACTTGTATGCAAAAGAATTTACAGACACTCATTTTTGCGCACTGGCACCAGGATTAATTGATACCACTATGCAGGATTACATATACAAACTAGAGGAATATGACGATTTCCCGGTTGTTCAAAAACTGAAAAAGGCAAAAGGTACAGACCAGATGCCTAGTCATCAGGATGCTGCCAGGTTAGTTGCTAACGCAATCAGTGATTTACAAAAATTTGAAAGTGGCAGTTTTCAAGATGTACGAAAAATGTAAAACCCACTATCCAACAAGCAGGTATGTCGTTTTAATCCTTTGAAAAAAGCCTTGGTTTAATCGCAAAATATATCTAATTTTGCGCGTCCATATTTTTATGGAAGTATATTTTAATGTTTAATAAATTAGATGTTTTATGAAAAACCAGTATGAAACCGTTTTCATTGCAACTCCCGTTTTATCTGATGTACAGATAAAGGAAGCGGTAACTAAGTTCAGAGACATCATTACCGAAGACGGTGGTGAGATTCTCAATGAAGAGGACTGGGGATTACGCAAATTAGCTTATCCCATTCAGAAAAAAAGCACCGGTTTTTATCACTTGATCGAATTTACGGCTGAGCCTTCATTGATCGAGAAGTTAGAAACCCAGTACAGACGCGACGAGCGTATCATCCGTTTCCTGACTTTCAAGCAGGACAAATACTCAGCTGCGTACGCAGAGAAAAGAAGAAACAAAGCAAAAACTGAAAAGGAGAAATAAGCTATGGCTAACAATCAAAGTGAAATCAGGTACCTGACTCCCCCGTCAGTTGAAATTAAAAAGAAAAAGTATTGTCGCTTTAAAAAGAACAAAATCAAGTATGTGGATTATAAAGATCCTGAGTTCTTGAAAAAATTCTTGAATGAGCAAGGTCGTATTTTACCACGTCGTATTACCGGTACATCATTGAAGTACCAGCGAAAAGTGGCAAAAGCAGTGAAAAGAGCTCGTCATTTAGCTATGCTGCCCTACTTAACAGATATGTTGAAATAATTAAAAGATTGAGAACAAATGGAAATCATTTTATTACAAGATATTCAGAATTTGGGGAGTAAGGATGACCTTGTTGCTGTAAAAGACGGCTACGGTCGTAACTTCTTGATCCCTAATAAAATGGCGATTGTCGCCACTGAATCAGCTAAAAAAGTTATGGCTGAAAATACGAAACAACGTGCCCACAAAGAAGCTAAATTGAAAGACGAGGCTTTGGCTGTTGCTGAAAAACTTCAGAACAAGCAAGTTGTTATCGCTACTAAAACCAGTACTTCTGGTAAAATTTTCGGTTCAGTTAATACCATTCAATTAGCAGAAGCTATTAACAAGAAAGGGTTTGAAATTGACCGTAAACAAATTAAGATTGCTGAAGACAGCATTAAAGAAATCGGTAAATACACAGCAAAAATCAAGCTCCACAAAGAAGTTGTTATTGATATTGACTTTGAAGTAGTTACTGAAGAATAATTCGTTTCACACACACAGAACAAACACATTTTTTCAAACAGATAGGAAGCCATCCCCACACAGGATGGCTTTTTTAATAATATCCCTCCCTGAAAAAACTATTCATTATCGTGGTTCACAATCATTCGTTTATTCTTCATGATATTAATGATCGCATCCACAATATAATCATCCTTCATCGTTGAGTAATTGAAAATCAGATCAAAATCGTGATTGTTCATTTTTGCCCCACTGACATGCTCAACAAATAATTCACGTTGCCGGTCAATTTCAAGCACGTAATGCTGTGCATCACTTCTGGACATATTGCTTACCTGCATAATCCGGTTGATTCGCCAATCAAGCGGAGCCTGTAGTTTTATACTTAGCTTTTGAGAAACATCGTGAGCAATCGCTCCTGCCGCGCGTCCTACAATGATAAAATTACCAACCTCTGCAATACGTAAGATTACATTGCAAACCGTATCAATAACCTGCTGGTCATCAGCATCATATACTTTTTCGGTAGAAAAAGCAGTAGACACCTCATGCAAACTAGTTTTTGCTTCTGATAAGAAAACATCTTTAATCTTTCCTGGCTCCATCTCCAGTTCTTGTGCTGCTTCTTCTATAATTTCCTTACTCACCCACTTCCACTGAACATCTGTTTTTGTCTCCGAGTGAAAACTATAGCCTGTAAGTATTTTTGACAACTTAATCGCAATCCTTTTTGCAGAACAACCGCATTCTCTAGATATCATGATGACTGGGCCTGGGTATTTGGCCTTTTTTTCCTGGGCTGATGATTCCAACAAGAAGTTACTTAGAAAATTTTTCATAGTCGAATAGTTTAAACGGTTTTTTATGATTACCGAAAGTACGACATGCAGAATTAAAATA
The DNA here is from genome assembly GCF_963678245.1 of uncultured Sunxiuqinia sp. Classification (NCBI taxonomy): domain Bacteria; kingdom Pseudomonadati; phylum Bacteroidota; class Bacteroidia; order Marinilabiliales; family Prolixibacteraceae; genus Sunxiuqinia; species uncultured Sunxiuqinia sp. The sequence continues at coordinate 227,853 of NZ_OY782774.1, read as the reverse complement.
GACTAAAAAGTGTTCAACAATACCCGACAGACGGATGTTTTACAACAATTCCGAATATCTACAAACATTTTGTTATTTTCGTAACTATAAAGAATTCAACTATGAGTAAAGTTATACAAGCAGCACTTGCTTCTTTTGGTATGTCGGGGATGGTTTTTCACGGACCAAGCTTAAAAGTAAACCCTAACTTTAATCTTCATTCTATTTTGGAGCGAACCAAGAGTTTATCAGAAAAGGACTATCCTGAGTCAACTATAATCCGCAGTTTTGAGGAGCTGATCTCCCAAGATGAAGTTGACCTTGTAATTATTAACACTCCCGACAATCTGCACTATGCGATGTGTAAACAGGCGCTGGAAGCAGGAAAGCATGTGGTTGTTGAAAAGCCTTTTACCCAGGAAGTAGAGCAAGCCAACGAACTAATACAGTTGGCGAAAGATAAAAACCGGATTCTTTCAGTTTACCAAAACCGGCGATGGGATAACGATTTTCTGACCGTAAAAAAAATACTTGACGAAAGAGTAATTGGACGACTTGCAGAGTTTGAATCTCACTTTGACCGTTATCGAAATTTTATACAAGAAGGTACCTGGAAAGAAGAAGGTGATAAGAGACATGGCGTGCTTTTTAATCTTGGCTCACACATGATTGATCAGGTTGTTCAGCTCTTCGGTAAACCAAAATCAATAACAGCCCATTTGGATACTTTAAGAGATGGCGGACAGGTAAAGGATTATTATGATATTCGTCTGCAATACAATGATTTTGCAGCTATTTTAAAATCATCATACCTTGTACGGGAACCAGGACCTCGTTACAGTCTATATGGCACTTTAGGTACTTTTCATAAATGGGGAATTGACCCACAAGAAGAAATGCTAAAAAACGGACATCTGCCTAATGAGCCCAACTGGGGTACAGATTCGGAAGAAGACTGGGGAATTTTAAATACCGAATGGAATGGGTTAAACTACAAAGGAGCGATAGAAACAGTTCCGGGCAATTACAACGCTTTTTATGAAAATATTTACGATGCAATTGCAAATGGAGTTGAACTGGCGGTAAAACCCGAAGAAAGTCGTGATATCATTCAGTTATTAGACTACTGTTTACAAAGCGACGAGGAAAAAAGAACTATATTTTTGTAACGGAATTACCATTCCAAGCGATTCAATTCTTTCAATACACGGTTTTCTTTAATAGAACCGGTATAAAGAACAATTGCATATTTCAATATAGTAGGCGTCACTTTCGAAATCGGAACGAGCTCTCTTCCCGGCCAAACAGCATTTTGCATGCTGTTTTTGCTCCGAAGAATCCAATCATTGGCAGTCTCAAAATCATTGGCTGAATAGATGAGCATGCCTCCCTGTCCCGATTTTTTGGCTAGCGATCCTGAAATGTTCATAAATTCACCTGCTTTAACCGCTTCATTCCGGAGTTCAACCAAGCCATCTTCCGAATTAAATAAAACATCGTCCGGAAGCTTTATTCGAGCAGAAAATCCGCCATATCCCTTTACATCATCCGAGCCACCCAAAGCAACATGATCGGTTTGCGCTCTCAGCTGAATTTTAAACTGTATAATCCTGTAGTTGCGATGCTGCCCGTAAAAGTTTACGGTAGCTTTTTCTTCAATAAAAGCCTCTTGACCATTTTTATAGTTTGGAGACTTCCATTCAACAATGGTTTTCATCGTGGCCATATCGTTCGGTAAGCGAAAAAACTCCACACTTTTCACATCGTGAATAAAATCCTCCATTTCCCATTGATCACCGATCTTCTTTCCATCAACCATTATTTGGTGCCATGCCCAGAAAATACCCCGATGATGAATGTGATCCTGCGGTGCATTTTGAGTAATCTCCTTGCCATCAGGCAAATATACCGGATGAAAAAAGTTAGCCCGCCCCCTGTCCAGGTTCATCGCTGAAGCTTCTTTGTTGTATAATGCTATTTTTTTGCCTCCGTCGGTAATCAGGATTCCATCATCAATACGCTTCATTGAAATCTGAGAAAAGCCCGAACTAAAGAGAAATAGGATGAGTATAAATGAAGTGAACGTTTTTTCTAATTTCATACTTAGTTAAGTTAGTGAGTCATTCTCGACGCAACTCCAAAAATGCACTGACTAAGATATAAAAATGCCGATATTTTTCAAGTCTGATTTCAATATTTTATAGAATTTAAAGCCTACTTAGCCTATTACTTCAACCCCTTTTTAAAGTTGAACGTTGTTGATGGTTGATACTGTTCTGCAAACCGAAACTTACTTAGCAATTTTTTGACAACGTGTTTCGATGGCTTTTCATGGCTCAAGTCAATCATAAAATTCGTAAACCCCTCTTTTTGCAATTGTTTCTTATACTGAAAAAGACTTACTGGCGCATCGGGTGTGACAACTGTGATTCCATCCCTGTTGGTTTTCTGAAAAACCTTATGGGTATCATCTTCAAATTGATCTTCTTCATTTGCCACCTGAACAGGCATTCTCGAATAAAACAGCTCAGGGTAGGCGTGTAACACAACAATCCCCTGCTTATTTTGCATGGTACGGAGGTTCTCAAAATCGTTCTCAATTGGGTAGCAAAAGTTTCGAATCGCATTTTCGTTAAGCACTTTTGCCGCCGCATCATTATAAACATACACATTTTCATTTGCGCTTACTTGTGCATTTTTACCCAGCAACAATTTTTGAGAGAGATGGCTGACAAAAAACTGACTGATACCCTGCCCTTCTATTTTTGCCAGCAGCTTTCGAGCAGCATCCAAGTGTTCTTCTGAAATAAACTTAGGCAGCTCGATAAAAATTTTGTGTTTGAATTGTTGAATAAACCGAACAGAGAAATCAAACTGTTCCAATTCTTTCCGACTAAATGATAGAATAACGCCATCCGGATCGTCCAGTCTCAGCTTACGCAACCAATCAGGCTGATCAATCCGAATAAACAAGCGCGGTTTGGACGGTCGGCTTTTAATCTGCAATTGCTGTTTAAATCTTTTCTTCTCTCCGTATGGAAGTGATTTGATTCGCGCATGCGGCAGATTTTGGAACTTGCCTGGAAAGCGTTGCTCCCGACGACCAACCCAAAACAACTCATCACCCACATGTATTTTTTCTTTACCATCGTAAATAAAGCAATACTGATCGCCATCAATCACCAAATCACGAAGCTTAATATTTATCGTACTGTCATCTTTTAGGTTCCGAACACGAACTCGGTCACCTTCCTGCATCGTCGTGCTGGATTGAAAAAATACCTGTCCGTTTTTCACGCGCTCAACATTTCCAATTGAAAGTCCGGTATTCGACGTATCAGCAATTCCCTCTTTAACATCCTTTCCTAAAAAGTACGCTATTTTTTCTCTGCCAAAATCCAGCTTCAGCAACTCTTCAGCTTCATCTTTCTTCTCTGGCTGATCAATGACCATTCGGTACGATTTTGCCACCCGATAAACGTAATCAGCTGATTTCATTCGACCTTCAACTTTTAAAGAGCTAATGCCCAACTTCTTCAGTTTTTCCAGATTAGGTAGCTGCTGATTATCCTTCAAATTAAACAGGAACTTACTGTTCTCCTTATCTTTATATAAACGGCGACAAGGTTGGGCGCATAATCCGCGGTTTGCGCCCCGACCACCTAAATAACTACTAAAAAAGCAAAGTCCTGAAAAAGAATAGCACAAAGCACCATGTACAAATAGTTCTAACTCAACCTGAGAATTCAAAGCTATTTTGCTTAACTCGGACATGGTTAGTTCCCGCGCCAGAATGACACGTTCAATTTTCTGTTGTTTCGAAAACTCGGCCCCCAGTGAATTGTGGTTGCCCATTTGCGTACTGGCATGTATCACCATTTTAGGAAATCGCAAACGCAGGATATAATATAGCCCCCAGTCTTGAATAATGACCGCATCAACTCCTGCCCGATCTAAAAAAGTAAGCACGTCAAGCAAATCGTCAATCTCACTGTTCTTAATAACGGTATTTAAAGTGATATATATTTTAACCTCTCGCTTCTTGGCTTCCTGCAGCGCAGCCAATAAATGACTTTCGCTAAAATTAACAGCGCGCCCACGAGCATTAAAATTTCTTAAGCCTAAATAAATAGCATCGGCTCCACCCTCGAGGGCCGCATAAAAAGCCTCTGTGTTTCCGGCAGGCAATAATAACTCAGGAGTTTGGTTGTGCATACAATAATAAATTTGCACAAAAATAGCTATAATCTTAAGCTCTCCATAAAACAACCCCGCCCCTGAAAGCTCTATTGCTTATTTTTACTAATTATAAATTACATAATTTGACTCAAATTGTTATCTCTACATTGCAAAAAATAAAACTTCCTGCTTACTTTTGTTTGCAGAAATTAATTAAAACAAGTGGAAAGTCTCGTGCAAATACATCAAACATTAATCGAGCACCCTCGAAAAACGATTCGCAGGGAGTTAATTAATGAAATTGACTGGTCGCATCGAATGATTTGTATCAAAGGATTTCGTGGTGTTGGCAAAACAACTTTCTTGCTTAATTTTGTAAAAGAAAGACATGAAGAGGATAGAGGATGCCTTTACGTTAATCTGAATAATTTCTATTTCACCCGACGTAAAATCTACAATTTTGCTGACGAATTTTACAAAAAAGGAGGTAAAGTTCTCATTCTGGATCAGATTCATAAATATCCGGAATGGGCTGAAGAATTGAGGGCTTGTTATGACAACTTTCCGGAACTGAAGATCATCTTTTCATCGTCGCCCGTTTTAAGGGTTATCGAGGGCAATGAATATTTAAAAGATATAGCAAAAGTATATCATCTGGAAGGTTTGTCATTTCGCGAATACCTGAATTACCATGGAAATTTTGATTTTAAATGCTACAAACTGGCAGACCTGATTAAAAATCACAAAAAAATTGCACAGGAAATTACCAAACAAGTAAAACCACTGGCCTATTTTGAGGAGTATTTGCAAACAGGGTTTTACCCCTATTTCTTAAAAAACAAACCTTACTATAACGAAACCCTGCTAAAGCATGTTAATCTGGCTTTGGAGCTGGATGTAACTTACCTCAACCAGATTGAACTAAAGTACCTGCCCAAGCTGCGTAAACTGCTTATGATTATCGCTAGTGAAGCGCCGTTTTCGCCCAACGTCAGCAAAATAAGCAACGCTGTGGAAACCTCGCGGGCAACAGTGATGAATTACTTGCGTTATCTGAAAAATGCACGTTTGGTAAACATGTTGTTTTCAAACGGAACTGAAGATCAGCTCAAAAAACCAGACTTGGTTTACGCTCATAATACCAACATCATGTTTGCCGTTGAACCAGGCAATGTAAATAACAGAAATTTGCGCACAACCTTCTTTTACAATCAGGTGGGCTATCAGCATGACATTAAAAGCTCTGATGTAGCAGATTTTAAGATTGACAACGAATATCACTTTATAATAGGTGGGAAATATACTGAACCAGAGCAAGAAGGAACTTACGCCGCCTCGGACATGATTGAAGAAGGCACCGGAAATAAAATTCCACTCTGGTTGTTTGGCTTTTTATACTAGGGTTCGTTAAAACAGAAATTAAAAATAGAGAATATAAAAGAATATAAATTTGAAATTTAACATGAATAAAATGGCAAAAGAAAAGAAATTCATTACATGTGACGGAAACTACGCTGCCGCGTATATGAGTTACATGTTTAGCGAAGTTGCCTGTATCTATCCAATTACTCCATCATCAACGATGGCAGAGTATGTGGATGAATGGGCCGCAAAAGGAAAAAAGAACTTATTTGGTCGTCCTGTACGTTTAGCTGAGATGCAAAGTGAAGGTGGTGCCGCTGGTGCTGTTCATGGTGCATTGCAGTCAGGAGCTTTAACTTCTACTTATACGGCATCACAGGGATTATTGCTTATGATCCCAAACATGTACAAAATTGCCGGTGAATTGTTGCCAACAGTTTTCCATGTTAGTGCCCGTGCTTTGGCCGGTCATGCACTTTCTATCTTCGGTGATCACTCTGACGTTTATTCTGCTCGTCAAACTGGTTTCGCTATGTTGGCTGCCGGTTCAGTACAAGAAGAAATGGACTTAGCAGGTGTTTCTCACTTAGCTACCTTGAAATCACGCGTACCTTTCATGTCATTTTTTGACGGATTCCGTACTTCTCACGAAGTTCAAAAAATTGAAGTTCTTGACCAGGAAGACATTCGTCCATTGGTTGATATGGATTTGGTTCAGGAATTCCGCGATCGTGCGTTGAATCCAGAGTCCCCATTGACTCGTGGTACAGCTCAAAACCCCGATATCTTCTTTCAAGCCCGCGAAGCTTCTAACCCATTCTACGATGCTGTTCCTGACATTGTAGAAAATTACATGAAAGAAATTAGCAAATTGACTGGACGCGAATATCACCCATTCACTTATTACGGTGCTAAAGATGCTGAAAACATCATCATCGCAATGGGATCAGTAACTGAAACAATCAAAGAAACAATCGATTATCTTAAAGCTCAAGGTAAAAAAGTTGGTTTGATGTCAGTTCACTTGTACCGTCCGTTCAGTATCAAATATTTCATGAACGTATTGCCTGAGTCAGTTAAGCGTATTGCAGTACTTGACCGCAGCAAAGAGCCGGGAGCAAATGGTGAGCCTTTGTATCTTGACGTAAAAGACTTGTTCTACGGAAAAGAAAACGCTCCAGTTATCGTTGGCGGACGTTTTGGACTAGGTTCAAAAGACACAACTCCATCACAAATTTTGGCTGTTTACGAAAACCTTGAATTACCAGAGCCTAAAAATGGTTTCACATTAGGTATTGAGGATGATGTAACCTTCAAATCTCTTCCATTAAAAGAAGAAGTAAAAGTTTCTTCTGAAGGAATTTACGAAGCTAAATTCTATGGTTTAGGTTCTGATGGTACTGTTGGTGCAAATAAAAACTCAATCAAAATTATTGGTGGATCAACGGATAAATTTTGCCAGGGTTATTTCGAATATGACTCCAAGAAATCAGGTGGTTTCACTTGTTCTCACTTACGTTTTGGTGATAGCCAAATTCGTTCAACTTACTTAATTACGACTCCTGATTTTGTGGCTTGCCACGTTCCAGCTTACGTTAACTTGTACAACGTATTGAAAGGCTTGAAAAAAGGAGGCTCATTCTTGTTGAACTCAATTTGGGATGAAGAAGAAACTAAAAAACGTTTACCAGATAGCATGAAACGTTATTTGGCTGAAAACGAAATCAAATTCTACATCATCAATGGTACTAAATTAGGTGAAGAGTTAGGACTTGGAACTCGTACCAACACCATCATGCAATCAGCTTTCTTCAAAATCACCGGCGTAATTCCTTACGAACAAGCGGTTGAAGAGATGAAAAAAGCCATTGTAAAATCGTACGGTTCAAAAGGAGAAAAAATCGTAAACATGAACTTTGCAGCTGTCGATGCTGGCGGTAAAAATGTTGTTAAAGTCGAAGTACCTGCAGACTGGAAAAAGATTAAGTTGGAAGAAGAAGTTGCAGCTACCGATCGTCCTGACTACATCAGCAAATTTGTTGACGTAATTAATGGTCAAGAAGGTAACAGCCTTCCTGTTTCTACTTTCAATGGATACGAAGACGGTACCTTTGAGCAAGGAACTTCTGCTTTTGAAAAACGTGGTATCGCTGTTAATGTTCCTGAATGGGTTGGCGACAACTGTATTCAGTGTAACCAATGTGCTTACGTATGTCCTCACGCAGCAATCCGTCCATTCCTGTTGACTGAAGAAGAATTGGCTAATGCTCCTGAGAATACTGATGTAAAAGTTGCAACTCCAACAAAACAATTCCCCGGTTTAAGCTTCCGCATTCAGGTTTCAACACTTGACTGTACCGGTTGTGGCAACTGTGCTGATGTTTGTCCATCAAAAGAGAAAGCATTAGTGATGAAGCCACTTGGCACACAAGAGTCGCAAGTTGATCGCTGGAATTACATGGACAAAAATGTAAGCTACAAAGAAAAAGTAGTTGATAAATATAAGTCAGTTAAAAACTCCCAGTTTGCTCAGCCATTGTTTGAGTTCTCCGGAGCTTGTGCTGGTTGTGGTGAAACTCCATATATTAAATTAATCACACAGCTTTATGGTGAGCGCATGATGGTTGCCAACGCTACCGGTTGTTCTTCAATCTATGGTGGTTCTGCTCCGTCAACTCCTTACTGTAAACACAAAGAAAGCGGACAAGGTCCAGCATGGGCTAACTCATTGTTCGAAGACAATGCCGAGTATGGTTTCGGTATGGCTGAAGGTGTTTCTGCTCAACGCGATCGTATTGAAATGATTATGAAAGACGCTCTTTCAAATGGTATCGGTGAAGACGAGAAAACAGCTTTCACAGCATGGATTGAAGGTAAAGATGATGCCAAAGCTTCAAAAGAAGCTTCAGCCAACGTATTGGCTGCTCTTGCAGAGAAAGATGGCGACTATGCCAAAGACATCCTTGGACTGAAAAAATACCTGGTTAAAAAATCAGTTTGGGTATTTGGTGGCGACGGATGGGCATACGACATCGGTTATGGTGGCTTAGACCACGTATTGGCTTCAGGTGAAGATGTAAACGTATTGGTTATGGATACCGAGGTTTACTCGAACACTGGCGGTCAGGCTTCTAAATCGACACCAGTTGGTGCCGTTGCGAAATTTGCTTCTTCAGGTAAAAAAATCCGCAAAAAAGACTTGGGTGTTATGGCCATGTCATACGGATATGTTTACGTTGCACAAGTAGCAATGGGAGCAAACCAAGCACAATACCTGAAAGCATTGCGCGAAGCAGAGGCTTACCCGGGACCATCATTAATTATTGCTTATTCTCCTTGTATTAACCACGGGCTGCGTGCAAGTATGGGCGCATCTCAGGCTGAAGAGAAAAAAGCAGTTGAAGCAGGTTATTGGTCAATGTATCGCTACAATCCAATGTTGGAAGCTGAAGGAAAGAATCCTTTCTCTTTAGATTCAAAAGAACCAGATTGGAGCAAATTCCAAGACTTCCTTGCCGGTGAAGTTCGCTATACTTCATTGAAAAAGTCGTTTCCGGAACAAGCTGCCGAGCTGTTCAAAGCATCAGAAGAAAATGCCAAATGGCGTTATGCTTCATACAAGCGATTGGCTGCGATGAATTTTGCACCAGAAGCTGTAGAAGAAAAGTAAAAAACCACTTTTATTATAATTCAAAAGCCATCTTCCTATGGGAGGATGGCTTTTTATTGGGAACTATGGTTCCTGTTCTAATTCTATTTTTTTTAGATTAACAATGTCATGACCAGAGTTTCCTTCACATTCCTGCACAATTTATTCATTATTTGTTTAGTAATAAGTTAAAAAACTATGCCATAAAAATCTAGTGGCTCCAACTACCAAACTTACCATTTTTATAATCTTCGTAAGCCTCGACAATTTCCTCTTGGGTATTCATAACAAAAGGACCATCAGAAACAACCGGTTCGCATATCGGCAACGCATATCCCAGTAATAACATGCTTTGTTCAAGTGCTTCAACTTTAATGATCGATCCATCATTAACAAATTCGACCAAACGCTTTGCTTCAACCAACTGACCATTAACCTCCATTTTTCCACGAATAAGATAGAAAAAAACATTTTTTGTTTTGGGTATTGTCAATTCCAATTTTGAATTTGGGTTAAAGTCAATAGTTGACAACTGAACGCCAATTCCTGATTGAAAAGGTCCCTTAACGCCTCCCCAATCACCTGAAACAAGATTTAATGTTACTTGTCCATCATTTAAATCAATTTTCGGAATCTGTTCTTTTTGAACACCTTTGTAAAAGGGATCACACATCTTATCTTTTGCGGGCAGATTAACCCAAAGCTGCAAGATCTCCAAAGGTCCACCTTTTTGTTTAAACTGCTCAGAGGAAACTTCAGAATGAATCAAACCTCTCCCTGCCGTCATCCATTGAACACCGCCCGATTTAATGACGCTTTTCTGTCCACTGCTATCAAAATGAGCAATATCTCCGTCCACTATAAAAGTTACTGTTTCCATACCACGGTGTGGATGGGGACCAAACGGAAGACCACTATTGTTTTCCGGATATTCTTGCGGCCCATGATGATTCAAAAATAAAAATGGATCAAGATAACGGATAGACCGAGTTGGAATCACTCGATCCGTTGTTAAATCCTGAATTGGGTCACTCTCCGGTTGATGTATTTTCTTTATTGTTTTCATTTACTATTCTTTATAGTTTTTTTATTATAAACAGCGAAAACAGGCAGATGTTTAAAATATGAGTCTACCAGAAATCAGCATCGGCAATGGCAATTTATTACATCGTATTTCGTGTAAATGGGGCAGAGTTGTTTTCTAATTTCAAAAAACTAACAATTTAGAAAACTTCAATTCGTTATTGTTGTTACCTTAACAGAACAAATAATTTTTTCGAAACCAGTTATTATTGAAACCAATTACAAATCTGCGATCGAATTGATTAATATCAACCAAAATCTATTCATATTCTAACAGACATTATTAAATTTGTTCTCAAATATTGTAAGCTACTATTATGTTTTTTATTGGATTAGCCGGATCATTCATACCTTACCTCCTTTTATTCGGAGCGTTGTTTGTCCTCACCATGGGGATAAACCTAAGAGGTAATACTAATGAAAAGCTAGCTGAACTCACAGAAAAAAACATTCAATACCAAGACGATAAAAGCCAATCGGCTCAAATTAGTGCAAACGACAATTGTTGCTATTTCTTCGATGTATTGCAAAAAACTACACCTGATTATAAATCTAGCATATCAGCTTTAGATAAAGTTGACATGCTTTTGGTCCCTAAACCTGAAACAAATAGCTTTACAATTAGTAATCAAAGAAAGTATTCATTTGATATCTACCATACTTTCTTTGGCTTATCTCCTCCAATTGCGATTTCTTAGTACATTCAAAAAAGAAGAAATCAATAACCAAACTTTCATTTATTTTCAAAACGCATGATTGGAGTAGTAGGCTTAAGTCATAAATCGGCACCTGTAAGTATTCGTGAGAAATTTGCTCTTACGAAGGAAGAGTATACCGATTTATCGCAAACGATATTGAAAGATAAAAATATTGATGAACTGGTCATCATCTCAACTTGCAACCGAACAGAGTTGTATTTTACCGCCGAAGAATGTTGCTCTCCAGGAGCTTTTCATATCTTATTTCATTTCCTGAAAGCACATATTCAGGAAGAAGATGCCATTGAATCTCATTTTTACAAATACGAAACTCAAAATGCCGTTTCGCATTTATTCCATGTAATTTCCGGATTGGAATCAATGGTGTTGGGCGAATATCAAATTGTTTCGCAAGTAAAAGAAGCCATTAACCATGCTGAAGAAATTGGTTCTGCTGGCAAGATATTGACCCGGCTATTTTATAAAGCGCTGGAAACGGGAAAACAAGTACGCACAAAAACGGCACTTAGCAGCGGAGCATTCTCAGTAAGTTACGCAGCGGTAGAAAAATGCAACAGAATTTTCGAACAACTACCCGATAAGAAGATATTATTAATTGGTGCTGGAGAAACCGGAGAACTCGTTATAAAAAACCTGGCTAAAAAGGGATGTCAAAATATTATTGTCTCAAACCGGACAATGTCAAAAGCAGAAGAACTTGCCGGACGTTTTGGAGGAAGTGCGCTAAATTTCAAAGAGCTCCAGACAGGTATTCGCGAGGCAGACATCGTTGTCAGTTCAATTACCTGTAAAAAGCCGCTAATTACACCTGCTATGCTTAGCGCGGAAAATACCAATAAACAAACCGTTTTTATTGACCTTGGTGTGCCGCGCAACATCGATCCCAAAGTAACCGACATTGAAAACATTGCTCTATATAATGTGGATGACCTAAAGGAAGTGGTTGCTCAAAACATGGAGAAAAAGAAAACCTACATTTTAACTGCCGAGAAAATTATTAAGAAAAAAGCCCATGAATATGCCGATTGGTTAAGCATTCAAAATTTATCACCAGCCATTCAAAATATCATTATGGGTGTACACGAGATCAATACATCAGAACTAGAAATCTTCAGGAAATTTCATAATGAAGAAGAATTCCAGAACATGGAAAAATACGGTAAACATATCGCTGAGAAACTGGTGAAATCGATGATTAAAAACCTAAAAACCATCAGCGATAATGGCCGAAAAACTGAATATATAAAAGTAATAAACGATCTTTTCTCCCCTACTCATGAGTAAAAAAACAATCAGGATCGGAACCCGTGGAAGCAAACTTGCCTTATGGCAGGCAGAGACCGTAAAAAGTGAACTAGAAAAAGCACACCCCTCCGATAATTTTGAGTTAAAAATCATCAAAACCAAAGGTGATAAAATTCTGGATGTTGCCCTTTCGAAAATTGGCGACAAAGGACTTTTCACCAAAGAAATTGAACAAGCGCTTTACGACAACGAAATTGATTTGGCTGTCCACAGCTTAAAAGATCTTCCAACAGAACTACCCGAAAATTTAATCATCGGCGGCATGTTGAAACGAGCTGAAGTTCGTGATGTTTTTATTTCGAAGGATGGACGCAAATTGGCTGATTTCACTGCGAAAGATAAAGTAGCCACCTCAAGTTTGCGACGCCAATCACAAGTATTGCATTTCAATCCCGAACTAACGATTGTTGACATTCGTGGGAATGTAGAAACCCGACTACAGAAAATGAAAGATGGCCATTGCGATGGATTGATTATGGCCGGAGCGGGTATTTTACGTTTAGGGTATGACGAAATAATTACTGAGTTTATTGATACTGACGTGATGATTCCGGCGGTTAGTCAGGGAGCCATTGCCATTGAGATTCGTGAAGAAGATGAGTTGGTCCAGTCACTACTTGACGTCATTACCGATGAGATGACCCGGGCAACAACGCTCGCAGAACGTTCGCTCCTCCGAACACTCGAGGGTGGTTGTCAGGTACCAGTAGGGTGCTATTCTGAAATTAACGGAGAGCAAATCACACTAACCGCAATGGTTGCCAGTTTAGATGGAAAGAAATTAATCAGAAAATCGGTGAATTCCACACTGGATGAAGCATCGGAAAAAGCCATTGAGTTAGCCCAGTCCATTTTGGACGATGGAGGTAAAGAAATTCTGGACAGTATCAGGCCCGAGTAAACAGATGTCAACAAATGATGAAAGTAACATATTAAAAGACCGAACGGTCATTTGCACTTATCCTCAACGGAAGCATGATCGGTTTTATGAAATGCTTGTTCAAACCGGAGCAACCGTACATGCTATGCCAATGATCGAAACCTCTTCGACACCATTCAAAACGAAACGAAAACTAACCGATTATGATTGGCTGGTTTTTACCAGTAAAAATGCGGTATCATCCTTTGTATACAGCCACCCGGAGCTGTCGAATAAAATAGCAGCCATAGGCCTTAAAACGGCCGAAATGCTTATGCAAAAAGGAATCGTTCCTACTTTTGTAGGATCTGGAAAATCATCCGGGGACTTTGCCTATGAATTTATGTCAAAGCTCAAGGGAAATGAACGAGTATTATTAATCCTTGGAAATCTGGCAAAAGACACGTTACTGCATAAATTCAAACAAAAAGCGAATGTGGAGCGGATTAACGTTTATGAAACTCGTTTTGTCCAATCCGTTGATTCAAAAATCCTTAATTTAGTCGAATCAAATCAATACGATGCATTAATTGCGACCAGTCCTTCGGCTGTAAAAGCGCTAATTGAAAAGATAAAAATAAGTCCAAAACAATTACGTTTTATCAGTATTGGAACAACAACAACCGCTGCAATCAATGAATATCAAGCTACAGCATTGACAACAGCAAAAAAGCCAAGTTATTTGGGATTAGCAGAAACAACCATTCAGTATTTAAAATCGAATAAAACGACCATAAAAGACTAACAATATGAGCTTTCCAATTACACGACTCAGAAGATTAAGAAAAACAGCAGCCATCAGAAACATGGTGCGCGAAACCGAAGTGAATCGCGATGATTTAATTATGCCTTACTTCGTGGTTCCCGGCGAAAATATCAGTAATCCAATCAAATCAATGCCGGGCAACTTTCAATTGTCGATTGACTTGTTGGTGAAAGAAGTAAAAGACCTGGTTGAGCGAACAGGCGTTGATAAAATCTTACTTTTTGGTATTCCTTCCGAGAAAGATGAAACCGGAGCAGTAGCTTGCCAGCATGATGCAATTGTTCCGCAAGCCATTCGGGCAATTAAAGCGGAACTACCTGAGGTGGTTATCGTGGCTGATGTGTGCAACTGCGAATACACCAAACACGGACACTGCGGAACCATTGTCGATGGCGATGTAGACAATGACAGCACGCTGAAAACACTGGCAGCACAGTCTGTTACTCTGGCAAAATCCGGCGCTGATATTATTGCACCAAGTGATATGATGGATGGTCGTGTAGCTGCCATCCGCACGGCATTAGATGAAAATGGCTTTCAAAATACACCAATCATGGCTTATTCGGCCAAATATGCGTCGGGTTTTTACGGACCTTTCCGCGATGCTGCAGACAGTGCACCCCAATTTGGTGACCGGAATACGTACCAGATGGATCCGGCCAATGGCGATGAAGCTCTTCGCGAAGTGGAAACTGACTTAGAAGAAGGAGCCGACATGGTAATGGTCAAGCCTGCATTAAGCTATATGGATATCATCAGCCGGGTGAAAACAACCTATAATGTACCGGTAGTGGCCTACAATGTAAGTGGCGAATTTTCGATGGTAAAAGCTACTGCTGCCAATGGCTGGATTGACGAGCAACGACTGATCAAAGAAATACTGACTTCCCTAAAACGCGCAGGCGCTGACGTGATTATCACCTACCACGCCAAGGAATTTGTTTTAAGTGAACTTGAAAAAGGAAACCGGGTATAAGTAACGAACAACTTGAAACCTTAAACTCAAAACGTTGAACTTCAAATTATGACATACGAAAAAAGTATACAAGCATTCGACAAAGCAAAAAAAAGAATACCCGGAGGCGTTAACTCTCCGGTTCGTGCTTTCAAAAGCGTAGATGCCGATCCGGTATTTATTGCCAAAGCCAAAGGTGCAAAAGTGTGGGATATTGATGGTAACGAATACCTCGACTTTGTATCCTCCTGGGGACCGCTAATCTTGGGACATGCCAACGACAAAATTGTAAAAGCAGTGCAGCAATCTGCGGAGCTGGGAACCAGCTATGGTGCCCCTACCCTCATCGAGAATGAAATAGCCGAGCTGATTGTCAGCATGATTCCTTCGATCGATAAAGTTCGTATGGTAAACTCCGGAACGGAAGCAACCATGAGCGCGCTGCGA
This sequence comes from uncultured Sunxiuqinia sp., assembly GCF_963678245.1. Lineage (NCBI taxonomy): Bacteria > Pseudomonadati > Bacteroidota > Bacteroidia > Marinilabiliales > Prolixibacteraceae > Sunxiuqinia > uncultured Sunxiuqinia sp. The sequence goes on along the minus strand of NZ_OY782774.1, from coordinate 212,490 downwards.
TTGGCTCGCGGATTTACTGGTCGGGATAAGGTCGTGAAGTTTGCCGGCTGTTTCCATGGACATGCCGACAGTTTCTTAATTAAAGCCGGATCGGGAGCCATTACTCTCGGATTGCCTGATAGCCCGGGAGTAACAAAAGCGACAGCAAAAGACACACTAACGGCAGATTACAACAATCTCGAATCAGTTGAAAAACTTTTTAAGGAACACGGCGACCATATTGCTGCAATTATTCTCGAGCCGGTAGCCGGAAACATGGGAGTTGTACTTCCGGAAGAAGGTTTTCTAAAAGGCTTGAAAAAAATAACTCAACAATACGGTGCACTGCTTATTTTTGATGAAGTGATCACTGGATTCCGATTATCGGCCGGTGGTGCTCAAAAACGGTTTGGAGTGGAACCAGACCTGACAACCCTCGGTAAAATTATTGGCGGAGGCTTACCTGTTGGAGCTTATGGCGGACGCGAAGAAATTATGAACCAACTAGCACCGGATGGCCCGGTTTATCAGGCCGGAACACTATCTGGAAACCCATTAGCCATGGCTGCCGGGTTAGTCATGTTAACGACCTTGAAAAAGAATCCTTCGATATACGAAGATCTGGAACGTAAGGCTGCCAAACTGGAAGCCGGATTAAGAGCCAATCTTGCAAAAACAGGCGTGTCGGGTGTTATTAACCGAATTGGGTCGATGATGACCTTGTTCTTCACCGAAAATGAAACCGTGAAAAGCTTCGAAGATGCGATGACCTCTGACACCTCTAAATATGCCAGCTATTTCAAAAAATCATTGGAAAGTGGGATCTATTTGGCTCCATCGCAATTTGAGTGCCTGTTTGTATCTGACGCTCACACCGACGAGGATATCGAAACTATTATTGCGGCTAACGAAAAAGCGTTAAGAAGCCTGTAATCCGAAAATTGAAATCGAAGGTTGGAGGGCAACATTCAGGATTCAGTACTACCCTATCATTTCTCACGATTAAATACGAAACGATGCAATCACTATTTTTAGATACACTTCAAGGGAAAAAAACGGAACGCCCCCCGGTTTGGTTTATGCGCCAAGCCGGACGGGTTTTACCCAATTATAATCAGTTGAAGGAAAAATACACCTTCCGCGAGTTGATGGATGATGCCAAGCTGTCTGCTGAAGTCACCTTGATGCCGATTCAGGATTTGGGCGTTGATGCCGCCATCTTGTTTTCCGACATTTTGGTGATTCCGAATGCCATGGGCATGGAACTGGAATTTACCGACCATGGGCCGGTATTCAACAATCCATTAAAAGGGCTGAGTAAACCAGCCGATCACCTGAATCCTGATCCTGCCAAATTGGAGTATATCTACGGAGCGATTGATGAAGTTATTCGTCAACGACCTGCGAACATCCCGTTGATTGGCTTTTGTGGGGCACCGCTAACCACAATGTGTTACATGCTACAGGGCTTCAGCTCCAACCCCAACTTTCCCGATGCTATCAAGTTTCTGTTTCAACATAAAAAGGAAGCCAAACGGCTAATTGATGCAATTGCTGATTTTTCGGTCATCTATGCGAAAAAGCAAGTGGAGCACGGCATTAGTGCATTCCAGTTGTTCGAAACGCATGCCAACCTAATTCCGGTGAAGCTATACAACGAACTGTTTATGCCGGCTGTAGTCAAAATTAGTCGTGCTGTTCGCGAAACCGGTACGCCATTTATCTTTTTCCCAAAAGGCATTGGTACCGGTTTGAAATACATGACCCCGGATATTGCTGATTTTGTAAGCATCGACTGGCAAATGCCGATTGAAGATGCCCGCGAAATTGTACACGCCGAAGTTGGTTTGCAGGGAAACCTGGATCCCCGCCACCTGTATGCCAGCCAGGAAGAAATTGCCCTGGAATTGGAAAAATACAAACCTTTTTTCCAGAAGAATCACAAATGGATTTTCAACCTGGGACATGGATTTTTACCGGATATTCCCTACGAAAATGCCAAGTTTGTGGTCAATTGGATAAAAAGTACCAAGTGGTAAAACCCGATAAATAAAGAACTATCTTGTCCTAGACATCTATATTCATTTTTTTGAGTTGAGCAAAAATCAGAAAAAACATAGAAAAACAGATTTGCCCCAATAAACTCCTACAATTTGAAGCTGACCGCATTATCTATGAGGTGGACAATTCTAAAATTCGCGAAAAATAAAACTACTGTCAAAATTCGGGAGTCGCTATTTACTTTTAGAAACACTGAGTCTCGACTTTTAGTTATTGTCGAAATAGAACTTTCAATATTTCCTTTCTCACATGATTGGCGATTAAATTAGATGCGTCTACCCGGGAGATACTATGGGATCTATTTTCATTTTAATGTTAACTTAATTTGGTTACTTTTTAATGTTAACTTAATTTGGTTACTTTGCTTGACGGAAATAAGTTATACGATGTTCGATTTCGACACGATTTTTAAAGAGTATCACCAGCCACTGGTTCTATATGCTCATAAGTTTGTCAACAACGAAGAAATATCTTTGGATCTGGTTCAAGATGTTTTTGCCTTAATTTGGGAGAAACAAAAGCTGAATTTAGATGAGGAACACCTGAAGGCCTATTTGTTTCGTTCAACCCGTAATGCGTGTCTCAACTTCCTCAAGCATCAAAAGGTCATGAAAAAGCATCAGCGGTTTTCCGCATTGGTTGAATTGGAAATCCGGCATTTTGAAAGTGGCGAAAAGTCGTTGATTGAAAAGGAAAGCCTTGCCAAAATCTATGGAGCGATTGACTCCTTGTCGCCTATCCAACGTGAAGTTATTGAGCTGAGCCGTTTTGAAGGACTGAAAAACAAAGAGATTGCCAAGCGACTCAATATCCCTGTACGCACGGTCGAAACCCGCCTGTTTCGTGCCTTAGCTTCGCTGAAAGAAAAACTTTCTAAAAAATCATTTCGTATTCTTCTCATTATGTGAAAATTACATAATAGATCTATTTTTTTTTGATTTAGAATGACGTATTTTTCGTTCTGAGGTTGTGTTCTTAATAAATGGCCTAAAAAGGTTTGACAATGAACGAGACAACAACACATGAAGGATTAATCGCCTGTTATTTAAACGGCGATTATACAGCAGCCGATGAAAAGGCACTTTTGGAATGGATCGCTTCCAGCCCGGAGAACAAAAAGCGTTTTCTTGAAATAAAAGATACCTGGGATACCAGCTTAAGAGTTGAGCAACGCAATACAGAACAGCTTCTGAAATTTTATCAACGGCAAGCACTCCAAAAGCGAACCCGTTCGTTTCCAGCTTGGTTACCAGGAGCTGTTGCAGCAGCAGTACTGCTAATCGGATTTTTCCTGGGTAGTGTTTTGCAACCAGGATTTTTTAGTCAAAAAGCCCAAGTTGAATCTTATTATGTGCCCCAGGGATCGAAATCGGAGTTAGTATTGGCCGACGGAACCAAGGTAAAAATGAATGCCGGTAGCCGTTTGGAGATCAGTCCTGATTTTTCTGCAAAAAACCGGGTAATCCGATTGAATGGTGAAGCTTATTTTGAAGTATCATCGGATCCGGGTCATCCCTTTACCGTTGAAACTGAGAAGTTCGATGTGTTGGTCACCGGGACCAAATTCAATGTCAGCAGCTACGCGGAAGATCAAGAGATAAGTGCTACCCTTTCCGAGGGAAAAATAAAACTGACTACGGCCAGTAAGCAGGTTCTTCATTTAAAACCGGGAGATAAAGTCAGCTTTGACCAAAAGACCATGCAAGCTAAGTTGGAGAAAGCCGATATTACTTCCGAATTAGCTTGGGTGAATGGAGAGTTCATTTTCAAGGATATTCCTTTTCCTGATTTAGTCAAACGTCTGGAAAGGTGGTATGATGTCAAACTAAATTATCAATCAACCGAATTGGAGGCTATGACTTATTCCGGGAAATTTAAGAATCAGGAAACGATATGGCAGGTACTGGATGCCCTGAAACTAACCAGCCCGATCGGTTATAAAAAGACAAATTTCAGAGCATTTGAATTAATATATCAACCTATGAAGTAAAACAAAAAGACGGGATGTCGCCACAACACCCCGCTTTGGTAAAACAATCAAATTATTAATTGTCTAAACATTTCAAATTTATGAAAAAAAAACGAATCAACGGGAGTCATGCCCCTTGGGCTGATGTTCCAAAAATTTATCGTATTATGAAACTAATCTGTTTGTTAATGCTGGCGGCCTTATTACAGGTTTCGGCGGCAAGCTATGCTCAAAAAACGAAGCTTAGTGTGTCCGGAGAGAACCTGACAATCGAGCAGGTTTTAGGACAGATTGAAGACCAGTCTGAATTCTCTTTTTTCTACAACAATCAGGAAGTCGATTTGACAAAAATTGTCACCTTAGATTTAAAGAACCAAACCATTGACCGGGTTTTAGAGTTTCTGATGGATGAATCCGGATTAACTTATACCGTGAATAATAAGTTGATTATTATTCATCAACGGCAAGATTCGGAAATGACGGAATTGGTAAACCAAGTAGGGTCGGTTTCCGGAAAAGTTACTGACACCTCCGGTCAACCGCTTCCAGGTGTCAGCGTTTTGATCAAAGGAACCGTTCAAGGAACCGTCACTAGCTTTGATGGAAGTTATACCCTGGCAAATGTTCCTGCAGATGCCACTTTGCAGTTTTCTTTTGTCGGAATGCGCAACGAAGAGATTGTCGTTGGCACACAAACGACAATCAACGTCGTGTTGGAAGAAGATGCGATTGGCATTGACGAAGTGGTGGCTATTGGATACGGTACCCAAAAGAAAAAGCTGACAACTGGTGCAAACATTAATGTTGGTTCCGACGATCTTGTACAGCAAAGCACGAGCGAAGCACTTGAAGCGATCCAGAGTCAGTCTCCGGGTGTCAATATTGTTCAGAACTCGGGTATGCCTGGTGAAGGATTCAAAGTGAATATTCGCGGACTAGGAACAATTGGTAACTCGCAACCATTATATGTTATTGATGGTGTTGCAGGAGGAGATATTAACAATATCAGCCCGTCGGATATCGAGTCAATCGACATTCTGAAAGATGCTGCTTCGGCCGCAATCTATGGGTCGCGCGCTGCCAATGGTGTAGTCTTGGTTACCACCAAGCAGGGGCATGTTGGCCAATTGCAAGTGACCTACGACGGCTTTTATGGTGTTCAGCAGATTGAAAATTTAGCAAAACCGCTCAATGCCCAGCAATTTATGGACATGTACAATGAAGAGCGGGTTGTTTCCGGAAGAAGTGCCGTGGATTTTGCCAGTGCTATTCCTGCTTTATACCAGAAAATTCAAAGTGGCGAATGGAATGGGACCAATTGGATGGAAGAAGCATACAATGAAAATGCGCCCATTCAGAACCACGCAATCAATATCAGTGGCGGTTCAAACCAGTCTGTTTTCTCCATGGGCTTTTCCTATTCATCACAAGAAGGTGTTTTTGGTAAACCTGTGGAACCAAAATATGAACGCTACACCGTCAGGTTGAATAGCGACCACGTACTTTATGAGAAAAATGGGATGGAAGTCCTAAAAGTGGGACAAACCTTAAACTACAGCTACAGTAAAAAAGGAGGAATTGCAATCGGAGGAATGTACTACAATGACGTACGCAACATGCTGGCAGGAAATCCACTGGTGCCAGTTTACAACGATGAAGGAGCCTACTATGCTCTTGATGATTTGAAGGATTCAGGATTGGCAGATCTATCTTCACGGATTTATAACCCTTTGGCGCAAATGCACCTAAACAGGGGTATGAACGAAGGGAAAAACTACAACATCAACGGTAGTGCCTATCTCCAAGTTCAGCCGATTAAAGGCTTAGTATTCCGGAGCAATTATGGATACCGATTTAATGGAAATAGTTATCGCCAATATCAGCCTGAATATACGCTCGCCGGAGATGTTTCATTGAGCCCCGGACGTATTCAACAGACAGCGGGAACTGGCCATAATTGGACTTTTGAAAATACCTTAAATTATAAATTTAATAAAAGTGATCATGGCTTAGATATTCTTGTTGGCCAATCGATAGAGAAATGGGGCTTGGGAACAAATATGGATGTGACAAATGCCTATCCTACATTTATCGGTTTCGAATATGCTTTTCTTGACAATACTGATGGCCTGACAACCGGTGTCACCAACATCGCAGGAGGCCCGCTTGACAGAGGCCAGTTAGCTTCTTTCTTCGGCAGGGTGAACTATGACTACAATGAGAAGTACTTGTTAACATTGGTGATGAGAGCTGACGGTTCTTCCAATTTCACCAAGGGTAATCGCTGGGGATATTTTCCGTCTGTTGCTGCTGGTTGGCTAATCAGCGAGGAAGCTTTTTTGGCGAATAGTGACGTGCTCGATTTTCTCAAGCTTCGAACAAGTTGGGGGCAAAATGGAAACTCAACTATCGATCCATTCCAATATTTGGCCCTTGTTGGATTCGACGTTGAGAACAACTACCGCTTTGGTGACAACAGAAGCGAAATGCAGCTTGGAGGTTATCCGGCAATTCTACCCAATACAGACGTAGCATGGGAAACTTCAGAGCAGTTGAACATCGGTGTGGATGCTTACTTCCTCGATTCCCGGTTTCAGGTAGTCTTGGATTATTACAAAAAAACAACCAAAGACTGGTTGGTTCGTCAGCCGCTGCCTGCAATTTTGGGAGCTGAAGCTCCGTTCTATAATGGTGGGGATATTGAAAACAAAGGTTTTGAATTGGCGCTGCGATGGAATGACCGCATTAATGATTTTAATTACGGAGCACATTTCAACATCTCAAAAAATGACAATGAAGTGACCAGGCTGGGTAATGCGGCCGGGTTTATTCAAAGTGATGGAAGTATAATTTCTCAAGGAACTGATCCTGTATGGCGTGTAGAAACCGGATTTCCGGTCGGATATTTCTATGGCTACGAAACAGCCGGAGTATTCCAGAACCAACAGCAAATTGATAACTGGACATCAGGCTTCTTGCAAGCAGATCCGGAGCCGGGAGATGTGATCTTTGTTGATTCTAACCGCGATGGAGTGGTAACTCCCGACGACAAAACCATGATGGGTAATCCACACCCTGATTTTAGAATCGGTTTTGGCCTCAATTTCGAGTACAAGGGCTTTAGTCTGGCAGTGACCGGTAAAGGCGCCTTTGGCCATCAAATCCTGAAGTCGTACCGTTCATTTGCCGACAATGAATTCCAAAACTATACCGATCATATTCTGAATCGCTGGCATGGTGAAGGAACTTCGAATAAATTACCTCGGATGTCGGCTGGTAATACGACCAACCGGATTAATGTGTCACAAATTTACGTAGAAGATGGTGATTTCGTTAAAATACAAAATTTGACGGTTGGGTATGATTTTAAAAATTTGATGCCAAGATTGCCCTTCGGTGAGGCCCGTTTATATTTGACCGGACGTAATTTGATTACTTTCACAGACTATTCAGGAATGGATCCTGAAGTGGGTTACGGGGACGAACAGCCATTTGTATCAGGTATCGATTTAGGATTTTATCCTTCTCCACGTACGTACCTAATTGGGGTAAACCTGAAATTTTAAAAACACAAATCTGAATTATTATGAAGAAATTAATATATTGCCTGATTGCAGGCTTTCTCCTTTGGGGATGCGAAAACTTTTTGAACACCGAGCCGCTGACCGATAAAACGGCAGAAAATTTTCCACAAACAGCAGCTGATGCTGAACAAATGATGGCTGGAATTTACACAACTATGAACAATGTTCAAAGCCAGGCGGATAGAAGCTTCTTCTTCATTTGTGAGGTGGCGAGTGATGACAAGCTTGGTGGGGGCGGTATGAACGATATCGCGGCACAATCATACGAGACTTTTCAATTTTCAGACAATGAAATGCTGAGTAACTTTTGGCAGGTAACTTATATGGGGATTCACAGAGCCAACTTCGCGATAGAGAACATGGGGCTACTGGGAGATGATATTGTTAGTCCTGAAAAGAAAGATCAATTTACTGGTGAAGCCTTGTTTTTGAGAGCCTATTTTTATTCCCGCTTACATACGCTGTTTAATGAAGTACCTTTAAAGCTTACTACTGAACCTATTAATATGGGGGCTTCTTCTGCAGATTCGATTTATGGGCAAATCGCGTCGGATTTAAAGACTGCGATCGAGTTGCTGCCTGATGTACCTTATACAGATACCCAGCAAGGACGAGTAACCAAGTGGGCTGCACAAGCACTAATGGCAAGGGTATTCCTGTTTTACACTGGTTTCTATCAGCAGAGTACTATTGCTTTACCCGACGGAGGTTCTGTTACCAAACAAGATGTAATTACATGGCTGGAAGATTGTTATGCGAATAGCGGTCACCATATGGTGGGTGATTTTCATGAACTGTGGCCTTATACCAATAAGTTGACCATCGGAGATTACCAATATATTCAGGATTACATGGCTAAAACAGGCAAAACGCTTAAATTTGCCAGCGACGATGGCGCGAGAAATCCGGAAACTGTGTTTGCCCTTCAGTTCTCCAATTTTGCTGATTGGGATATAAGACGAGGATACTCGAACACGTACCAGTTATTTTTTGCTTTGCGCGGACTTCAGAATCTTGAAAACACCTACCCCTTTGCCGGTGGCTGGGGACAAGGAAACTCTGTTCCAGAATCATTGGTTGAACAATGGCAGGCAGACGAACCGAATGATCCAAGACTGTGGGCCTCGGTTATGAATATTGAGGAAGAAGTAGTCCCATTGGGATACCAAAGAGGTCAATGGGACTTTGTGCTGGAAAGCAACTATTGGGGTAAAAAATACAATGGCGTGACAGCCAGAGACAGCGATGGAAGTTTGAAGAATGACTATGGTGTTCTCATGTATAATACCAGCGATAATAACCAGCTTAGTCACACCGATGATTTAGTCTTTATTCGTTATGCCGATGTTCTTCTGATGTTGTCAGAACTGAAAGAAGATGCCAGCTACATGAATGAAGTCAGGGAACGTGCTGATTTGGATCCTGTTAGTTATTCGCTTGAAAATATTCAGAAAGAACGACGTTATGAATTCGCCTTTGAAGGGCTTAGGTGGAACGATATGAGACGTTGGGGACCTGATTACACGAAGGCAGGCCTGGAAGAACAAGTGGGTGTTGCTGTTTATAACTTTGGAGTAGAAGATGTTCACGAAGCTCTTCACCCGGATGGATACAGCGCTCGTTACGATGCGACCATGGGTTTTTTCCCGATACCACAAAGTCAAATCGACTTGTCAGAAGGAATGATGGAGCAAAATGCCGGATACAGTCAGTCGGGCGAAGGTTTGTACCGTGGTTGGTCGAACTAATTCCTTTTAATAAGAGATGTATTCAGTCTTCTATTTTGGAATGACAGGATAAAATAAAAACCCTACTTACCATGATAAAGCACGCTTTATCATGGTAAGTTCTTTTAATACCCTTTGTCTTTGGATCATGCCGAATACTTGGTATTTGTGTCTGCTACTAACTAACCATTTTCATCCCTCATTTCGGCGAAGGTCTGAATCTGTCGGTTTCTCACCCCAAACGTTTAGTATTTCGAGTTAGCTCTACTACAAATTCAGGCCAGTAAAAACTAACCACCTCCCGGGATGAAGCCCGGACTCCTCTATGAAAAAGGAGGAGAATTGGGGAGCGAAGTCTATCAGCTTGCAATATGAGTTTATCATTTTTGCGCTGAGCTGCTCAAAACAGCGTTGCGCAAAGAAAAACAGCCCTAAAAATCGTTAACAAACTGACAAAAAGTCTACACCATGGTGTGCATGAAGGTTTCAAACGTGTTTTGGATCACCACCACGGCCATAGGCATATCCTATTTATTGAAACCCATCAGAAAAGACAATTTAGTGGAAAGTCTGGAGAAGTATAAAAAAAATGAAAGCAGTTTCAGCATCAATTTCAAAAGTTTACACCCCATGCTCACCGGCCAACAACAGCCTTATAAAAACGGTTCCTGGTTTCGTACGGCGAAAAGATACACAAGGTTGAAACTTCGGAAATTGCCTACTTCTATGCCATGAACAAATCGGCCTTTCTTACAACGTTTACCAATAAGTCTTACCCAGTCGAATACTCGCTCGACAAGCTGGAAGAGCTGCTAAAACCAGAACACTATTTTCGAATCAACCGAAAATACATCATTAACATGGCAGCTATTGATAAAATGTATGCCTAGTCGCGCGGACGTGTGAAGTTGATACTAACTCCCACGACCGAAGATGATAAAGATAGCTTGGTAAGCATTGAGCACTCAGCCCAATTTAAGAAGTGGCTGAATTCCTGATTGCTATCCGTTCAGTGCCTGCTCAATATCGGCAATTAAATCGTCTGCCGATTCAATACCAACCGAAAGGCGCATGGCCGTTGGCTTTATTTTCATGGCCAGACGATCTGCTTCCGAAAACTCAACATAAATAGTCGACCAGGGGTGAATAATCAACGATTTATTGTCATTCAGGTTGGTCGCACGGCGGATGAGTTGCAAGCGGTTCATAAAAGCAAAGCAAGCTTGCTCCGATTCCAAATCAAAGATGATGATCGTTCCGGGCTTTCCATCAAACTGCACCTTGGCAAGATCATAGTTCACGGCGTCTTTCAAACCGGGATAAGTCACGCCCTTCACGTCGGGATGATTGCCCAAGAATTCGCCAAGCTTTATACAATTGTCATACGAACGTTCGAAGCGCAGCTCCAACAAATCCAAACCCAGAATTTGGTAGTGAGCGGTATGAGCGGTCATCGCGCCACCAGTATTGCGGTAGTAGTTTTTGCGCAGACGACCTACAAACGTGTCTTTTCCGAACTTCTCAACCAAGGGCTTCAGGTTCGGATTTAATTGCCAATCGTAGGTGCCATGGTCTACAATCACGCCTCCAAACGAAGTTGCCCCACCTGAAATATGCTTAGTAGTCGACATCACTTCAATATCAACCCTAAAGTCTCTAGCATTAAAAACAACCGGTGGTGTGATGGTGCTATCCGAAATCAACAACAAGTTGTGCTTTTTAGCAATGTTCGAGAGTTTTAAAATATCTGCTATTTCCAGTTGCGGGTTAGTTACCGTTTCAAAATAAATGGCCCGAGTATTTTCGTCAACCAATTTCTCAAGCTCATCAGCCTTGGTGGTATCGGTAAAGCGTGTTTCTAATCCGTAGTTCCGAAGGGTTTGATCAAACAAAGAATAAGAATGAGCAAACAAATGGTTGCCTGAGATAATATTATCGCCACTCTTACATATAGCTAAAATGGTGTTCGTAATGGCCGACATGCCCGATGAAAGTGCTAGTACGTGATGAGCTCCCGTTAAGGCTTTCAGCTTCTGCTCAAAATACTCAACCGTTGGGTTGCTCGTACGCGAATACACGTGTGCCGGCAATTCGCCTCTAAAATTAGCTGCTATATCTTCGGACGAATCAAACTCAAAAGCAACTGATTCGTATATCGGCATATCTAACGAGCGATGAACATCCTTTTTGGGGAATGAAACATGCAACGACCGGGTTGTAAAACTCTTCTTCATTCTTCTTGTTTTGTATATCCTTCGCAAAGATAACAGCTCTAGATTAAATCGGTTCTAGAAAATTATATCCTTCAGTAAATTCAGCTAAGTTCGTTCAATATAAAAATGGATTAACATACTATTTTTCTGTTGGTGTGTGGCCTAGCTTTTCAGCTCTCAATAAACTAGTATTGAGCAGGTAAAAGCTGAAGACCATGCGAAACAACTTCATTCGACCGTTTTCAAATGGTTTTCATTCTTTTCAAGTCTCTTCTATTTCATGAAACACGCAGCATAGACTGGTAAATAAAATTGCGAAATCATTTTGCACAGGTTTCACACAACGGCTTATCTTATTATCTTTGTTCATCCAAGAATTAGGCGATGAACAGAAAGCTTTTAACACTACTCCTTTTCTTATTTTCCGCTACCCTTTTCGGCCAAAACCCCAATTTAAAGGTGGCGCTGGTAAAGTATAAAGGTGGCGGCGACTGGTATGCTGATCCAACAGCTTTGCCCAACCTGATTCGGTTTTGCAATCAGGAGCTTAAAACCAATATTGATCCGGAGCCGGCAACCGTAGAACCCGGAAGTATTGAGCTGTTCAACTATCCATTTGTACACATCACCGGGCATGGCAATATCATTTTTTCTGAAGAAGAAAGTCTAAACCTGCGGTTGTATCTGGAGGCTGGTGGTTTTTTATACATCGATGATAATTATGGGCTTAACTCCTACATTCGGCGCGAGATGAAAAAAGTTTTCCCGGAGCAAGAGTTTATAGAGTTGCCTGCAGACCATCCGATCTATCAGCAAAAATACCGGTTCGAAAATGGCTTGCCTAAAATTCATGAGCACGATAATAAGCGACCGCAAGGTTTTGGTTTATTCATTGAAGACCGCTTGGTTTGTTTTTATACCTACGAGTCAGACATCTCGGACGGATGGGAAGATCCTTCAGTGCACAATGACCCGCCCAACGTTCGGAAGAAAGCTTTGCAAATGGGTGCGAACCTGATTTCATACGTCTTCAACAACTAGCAAATCAAAAAAACAACAAAATATCAAAATGACGAAAGTACTAGCCATTAATGGAAGTCCTCGTAAAAACGGAAACACCAAAATATTAATCAAAAAAGTATTTGAACCACTGCAAGAAGCAGGTATCGAAACCGAGTACTTCCAGCTTGGCGGGAAGCCGGTTCACGGTTGCACCGCCTGTGGCAAGTGTCGGGAAATTAAAGATGGAAAGTGTCACATCAAAAATAATGTGCTTAACGAATGTATTGAAAAAATACGCGATGCTGATGGCCTCATTCTGGGATCGCCGGTATACTTCGCAGATGTTACAACCGAAATGAAAGCCTTAATTGATGTGGTTGGTTATGTATCCCGCGGAAACGGACATCTTTTAAAACGTAAGGTCGGTGCCGGAGTACTTGCTGTTCGCCGTGGAGGACAATTACATGCTTTCGAAACACTCAATAATTTTTTCCTCATTAGTCAAATGATTGTGCCAGGATCAAGCTACTGGAACTTTGCAGTAGGCGGACCTAAAGGAGCCGTTTTACAAGATGAAGAAGGTTTGCAAATTATGAATACATTGGGTGAAAACATGGCTTGGCTTTTAAATAAAATAAATGACTGAAGTTGATTGAACCATGTAAATTTCAACTTGTTTGAAATTATAGAAACAATTTAAGAACAAGTAAAAATTATTATCATGGATTGGAATAAAGAAACAGAGAAAATAACCAAAGAATTTACGTTTAATAATTTCAAAGAAGCACTCAGCTTTGTAAACCAAGTTGGCGAATTAGCAGAAGGTATGGATCATCATCCGGATATTTTGATACATTCATACAAAAAAGTATCCATTAGCTTAACTTCGCACAGCGATGGCAAAGTAACAAACAAAGACCACGAGCTGGCTTCAAAGATTGACGCGTTATAATCATCTCTAAATAAATCATAGAGGAATTATAACACCCTGCAATTGCAACTTAGATTATCGTTGAAGTTGATGTAGGAGAAAGTCCTTCGGCATACCAACGAATAAAAACAATTGAATGAAACTACATTTCAAGTTTAAATTCCTCATAAAAAATATACTCAAAGGATTGCTTTGGATGGCAATCCTTGCTGTTTTATACCTGCTTGCCAAAGAATTTATCGTTGATGAAAATAAAGAGTTTTGGCTCAAACGATTTTACAGTCAACCACTAATCATCTACGGGGTATATGTTGGTTCGGAGGTCTTTTTTGGACTTTTCCCACCGGAGTTCTTTATGATTTGGGCATATTACAAAGGCGACCTCTGGCACTATGTTCTAAATCTCGGCTTTTTTGCAGGAGTATCGTATGGAGCCGGATACATCGCATTTCTAGTTGGGCGATACCTTCAGCGGGTTGTTTTATTTCGGTATCTGGGTAGGAAGTTTTTTAGCAAGTACTGGCCCCTTTTTAGAAAGTACGGCGCTTTTCTCATTGTTGCTTCGGCACTTACTCCCCTTCCGTGGTCGGCTATTAGTATGCTGGTAGGAACAACAGATTACCCCATGAAAAGATACCTTAATTTTGCTCTGTTCAGAATCCTACGCTATGTGATATATGGTTATATTATTTATCAAAGTCACCAGTTCGGCTAGTAGATTAAGAAATATATGCCTATTTTATCAAACAAGATTTCAACCATTCAGGAAAAAGCTTGTTTACTAGTTGTACTCAAAGAAAAGGAACTATGTTTAAACGGTTGAAGGAAAGATGGAATGTTGATTCCGACCTGCAATTAATCGTCATTTTTGTCGTGTTTTCAATCTCCGGAAGTGGAGCTCTTGTTATTCGTAAATTGGTTTTTCACTGGCTTGATTATAGCCCCGACTGGCCTTTCTGGCTTTCTGCAATTGTATATGTGCTTACCATTGTTCCGGCATATCAGATAATGCTGATTCTGTTTGGAACCCTATTGGGGCAGTTCACCTTTTTCTGGAATTTCGAAAAAAAGCTTTTACGCCGATTCGGGATAAAGATTGATTAATCGGACGATATACCTACCTGTTCTCTTTGTTTATTGATTCGCAGTTAGAAATTCATTCCGAAAAAAATAAGAATATGGAACTTGCAACATTTGGAGGAGGTTGTTTTTGGTGTACCGAAGCCATTTTTAAAGAACTAAAAGGAGTACAGTCCGTCACTTCCGGCTATTCGGGTGGCGAAATCGTTAATCCAGCTTACCGGGAAGTTTGCAGCGGAAGAACCGGGCACGCCGAAGTAGTTGAAATTGAATTTGACCCCGAAATAATAAGTTTTCAGGAATTGTTGGAAGTATTTTGGGCAACCCATGATCCAACCACACTGAACCAACAAGGTGCCGATGTTGGAACTCAATATCGTTCAGTTATCTTCTACCACAATGAAAAGCAACAAGAAACCGCGGAAATCATCAAGCAGCACTTGAATAAAGAGGCTATTTTCGAAAAGCCAGTGGTGACTGAAATCAGCCCGTGGGAAAACTTTTTCAGAGCCGAAGACGAACACCAGGATTACTATGAACGAAATCCGGCACAGGGCTACTGCCAATTTGTAATTGTTCCAAAACTGGACAAGTTCAGAAAGATTTTCAAAGAAAAAATAAATAAGACATCACATAAATAATACTGGTCGTTGTAGACTTGGCTACAGTGATCCCCGGAGAATTAACCGCGGCGCGAGGACTTCAAAGATTTTTTGTTTGCTTTTGATGAAATTTGCCACCTTCTCCCCCATTTCCTCAAAATCGACTGAGATTACCGTAATTCCGTCTCCAACGATTTCTTTCATGGGTGAATCGTTGTAAGATATCAAGCCCACATCGCGACCTACTTTTAGTCCTTTTTGCTTACATTCTTTAATAATATAGACTAAATCATCTTCTTTAATAACCAAATAGGCTTCTCCCCTTTCGATAGTATTATTTTTTATTTTTTGAATGACTGAATGCTTGATCGTATTATCATCGCAAAACCTTTGAAACACTTCAATGGCCACCTTGGGATGTGGTGTGGATGATGGAAAAACCAAGTTGAACTCATCATACTTTTGAATTTGCTCTTTTCCTTGTTCCAGACAATTACGAAAAGCATTTTCAAAATCCTGAAGAATATGTGCCATCTCATCATTCTCCGGCGATCCCATATCTAAAATCAATAGCTTCCTCGGATCGATTTTTCTCACCACTTTCTCAATCCGATCATTATTGATATTCATAACCACATACATGCTGTAGCGCCCCAGGTTATTTAAAACGAGCTGTTCAAACACATTGGGGTTGTAATGATGAAAGAGTAAATCAACGGAATAATTCTCGGGCAATGCATTTCGAAAGCTGCCATACAGCTGTTCTTTAAAAGCACTGAAATCATCAAGCAGCATCATCACCTTAAAGGACTCGTTACTTACAAAGTAGCCCTTCGTTGGAGTTGATGCGATCACACTGCGTAGCTTTAAGGTGGTGTAGGCTTTAAAGATGGTATCTCTCGACAATCCACTTTCGCGACTCAACTTATTAACTGACGGCAAAAAGTCGCCCTCTTTTAGAACTCCATCACTAATAGCCTCAGTAACGGCATGGATCAGCTGCTGTATTTTAGTTTGGGAAGAGGAATGGTCAAGTTGAAATTGAAAATCCATATTTTTTTTCTAAGTGAAGGAGAAGGATACGTAGCATCCATCCCCCTTTAATTATTTGATGATTTTATAAGCTACACATGTATTTTCATTGTCCGGTATCCATAAATAGCAATTGCTACAAAGCAAATGAATGGCAAGACAAATGAAAAATTAACGGCTGGCAACCAAGCTATAGTTCCCTGGTCGATTAGCAATCCTTGCAAGGGAGGCATTAAGGCACCACCAACAATTGCCATCACCAAGCCTGCCGCTCCCAAAGTTGAATCTTCACCAAGTCCTTCCAGAGCAATACCGTAAATTGTTGGGAACATTAACGACATAAAGGCAGAAGTAGCAATCAATAGATACAATCCCGGCATTCCTTCGATCAAAATAACTCCGGTGGTTGTTAACATTCCTCCCAAAGCAAATATTGTGAGCATAAAACGGGCATTTAAGTATTTCATCAAAAAGGTACTTACAAACCTGCTTCCAATAAAAATGGCCATCGCAATAATATTATAGCGTTGAGCCTCAGCTTTCGGTATTCCCAAATTATCAGCATATTGAATAATAAAAGTCCAGCACATGATTTGTGCTCCAACATAAAAGACCTGAGCAAGGACTCCCTCTCGATATTTTACGTTTTTTGCCAATCGCTTAAAGGTATCCATGGTTCGAATAGAATGATCTGCCTTAGCTCGCTTAGGCATCTTCGATAAGGCGATGATCGCCAGCATAAGAATAACAAAAAATCCGAGCATGACATAGGGATCGCGAATAACAGCCAAATCGTGAGCCCGAATACCTGCCTTTTCAGATGCACTTAAAGTTTCAAAAATCAAATTTCCTGCTGCATCTCTTTTATCAGACTCTAGTGCGGCAAGAATTACATTGGAGGCAACAAACATCCCGAAAATTGATCCCATTGGATTAAATGACTGCGCCAGGTTTAGACGTCTGGTAGCGGTTTCTTCCGGCCCCATTGACAAAATATAGGGATTGGCAGTTGTTTCAAGAAAAGCCAAACCAAAAGTTAAGATGTATAAGGAAACCAGAAAGAACCCAAAAAATTCAAACTGAGCAGCCGGGTAGAACAATAACGCTCCTATTGCATATAAAGTTAAGCCAACAATAATGCCTACTTTATAACTATAGCGTTTAATAACCAGCGCTGCGGGAATAGCCATTGTTGCATATCCACCGTAAAAAGCAAATTGCACCATCGCAGCTTTGGCGTTAGAGATTTCCATTACCGTCTTAAATGCAGCTACCATGGGATTTGTAATATCATTGGCAAAGCCCCACAAAGCAAAAAGACTTGTGATCAAGATAAATGGAAATAGATATTCCTTTGGAACGACTTTAATTTTAGATTTCACAGTTTTTCTTTTTTAGTTATTCGTTTAGTTCGTATCGGTTTGTAATTTAAAGAGCATTTTTTATTTCAGCAATTGAAACACCCAGTAGTTTTTCAGCAATGGAATTTAATACTTGCTCTTCTCCTTCGAAATGGAATGTTCGTTGAAAATGAATTTTAACTTCACCTGCATTTAAAGCAGCAGCTGACGACGAAGATTCCAACTCGTAAAACGGGCCAAGCTGACCACCATCTACTAATTCCCCGTCGTTGTAGGCATTAATGGCATCACCATTAAACGGATCTTTCTGGTGTTCTTCCCACGATGAATTGACATAGTCAGTTGAAGTAGAATCCAGCGAACAAATTAAAATGGTTAGGCATTTGTTTTGCGCATCGTAACTTCCTAAAGTTTGCAGCGCCCGCTCGGGAGAAACACCAATCTTACTCCGGTACTTCCCATCGACTTTGAAATAGATAATTCCATCATCAAATTTCAACCTATCCTTTGGCACTTCACCAAAATAATCATCAGTAACTACGGGGCCTTCGCATTCTCTTTTATAGGGCAGGACAATAGTTACATCTGGTGATGGCTGATACATAGAAAGCATCCAGATTGATGGCATGCCCGTTTCTTTATTCCAGCTAAAATCGTTTGTATTTTTCAGCTGGTTTAATGATTCGTAAGCAACAACTTTAACTGACTCATCCAATTTAATGGGCAAAAATTCGTCCAATTCAATCGGATCAATAATGCTCACCCGGCGGGTGATTTCCATTGAAAATTTACTGCCAGAATAATTCGCAAGCTGAAATGATTGTCGGAATGTAGCAGTTTCCTGATTGGCTTCAATCACATCCCAAGGCATGGTATCGATAGCAGAAGGAACCCGCCAGTTTTCCATTGCCATGGCTTTCCCCTGATCAAAATAGAAAGAGAACTGTCCTCCCTCCGGACCAATCCAAAACCGCTCTTCGCCACCAAAAGGGTTAAACTGAGAAGACAGTTGATCGGCTCCAAGTAATTCGTGGTTGATCCAACCAAACGAAAATCCTGTTGATCCTGAGGTTGTGCTAGTCATCACCCGTCCCTGCAATTCAGGAACAACCACCACCCGAGATTCTCCGGCAACTAGTTCAATAGTGGAATAGTACTTTTGTAGTTTCTCCAAATCGCAGCCATACTGACCTTTTTTTAAGCTCATCGTTTTTTCTTTTTCAAAACCGGTAGTAATCAGGTAAACCACCAGCAATCCTATGATTATTGAAATTAAAAGTCGAACATGAATAATCTTCATCTGCACAACTATGATAAAAAACGTCGACAGATGAAACTCACATCAGTAAATTAATCATACTTGTATCATATAATAAAATTTACTGATGCTTATTTCATGATATTAATTTCAAAATAAATTAAAATAAACGACTAACCATAAAGAGGCCCGTAGTTTTTACATGCTCGGTAATCCGAACCTTCTTTATTTGCTCCAAATGAAGCCCAAGCACTTGGGCGGAAAATATCTTTATCTTCCACATTGTGCATTGAAACCGGAATGCGGAGGATCGATGCTAAGGTAATTAGGTCGGCACCAATGTGCCCATACGAAATTGCACCATGGTTGGCTCCCCAATTGGCCATAACACTGTATACATCTTTAAAAGCGTCTTCATCGTTCAAGCGTGGCACAAACCAAGTTGTTGGCCAGGTTGGATCGGTGCGCTCATCCAATATTTGATGAATATCATCGGGCAACTCAACAGTCCATCCTTCGGCGATTTGTAAGACAGGTCCTTGTCCTTTCACCAGGTTTACACGTGACATGGTTACCGGCATTTTCCCTTCAGTTTTAAATTGAGATGAATAACCGCCGCCTCTAAAATAACCTAAATTAGCAGGACTCCATTTTGTTTTATCTAAACATGCCAGGGCTTCCTCATCCGAAATATCCCAATAAGGTTTCATAACCGGATTTCCTTCGGCATCTTTTTGCTGTGCTGTGGCATCTAAAGTTGTCGACCCTGAATTAATTAAGTGAATAATACCGTTTCGAGCTAATCCTGTCAGCTCTTTTCCAGTTACTCGTTTTACGGCTTCAGGACTCCAAAATGTGCGAACGTCTGAAAATATTTGAGCGGTATTGGTTAACAAGTGACCAAACAACATGGGCACTGCATTTAAGCTATCGTTTTCGGTGGCGAAAACATAAGCTTCGCGTATACCATTCCAGTCGAATGAAGAATTCAACATCGCTTCAGTGAAGTCAGCATTTGGATAGTAGTCTGTCCATTGACGTTGGCCTTGGAAACCACCGGCAATCGCGTTATGTCCTTTCGCTTCCTCTCCAAATCCAAGCTCCGCCAACTTCGGATTGCCAATCATTAGATCGCGACAGATCAGGGTCATTTTAACTACAATTTCCCATTCCCAATCTTTTCTTTTCCGGTCGCTCTGCTTATCTTTTGCGTTGTGGTCATCACCTTCCTGACAGTTTTCTTTTACCCAAGCCAAGGCTGTTTCATATTCTGCAGGATCGAAAATCTCCTGATCAATCCGACGTTTAATCTCGGTCATGTCAACAAACTCGGTACGCATACCCAAATATTCCTGAAAGAAATCTGCATCAACCATTGAACCAGCAATCCCCATCGAAGTATAACCAAGCGACAAGTAAGATTTTCCTTTTATTTGTGCTGAAGCTAAAGCCGCTTTAGTAAAACGCAATATTTTCTCACTAACGTCATCGGGGATGGCAGTGTCTCCCGCATCTTGCACATCGCGACCATAAATACCAAAGGCCGGCAAGCCTTTCTGAGTATATCCGGCTAGAGCTGCAGCCAAATAAACAGCTCCGGGACGCTCAGTTCCATTGAATCCCCAAACTGCTTTTGGAAGAAGCGGGTCACTGTCCATTACCTCTGTTCCGTAGCACCAACATGGTGTTACAGTTAGCGAAACGCCAACTCCTTCACGATTAAATTTATCAGCGCAATTAGCAGCATCTGCTACACCTCCAATGGTTGTGTCTGCAATAATACATTCCACCTTTTCACCAGAAGGAAAGCGCAAGTTTGCTTCAATTAGTTGAGCGGCAGCTTTCGCCAAATTCATGGTTTGAACTTCAAGTGATTCACGAACTCCACGTTCCCGGCCATCTATTACTGGACGGATTCCTACTTTGGGTAAACGTCCGATTAAACGATTTTTCATGTTGAATTGATATTTAAATTATACTTTTTATATTGTCCTGTACTGTGCTGCTAAAGTAGAAAAAATTCAATCATTTGATCATGTTGGAGAGCATAGTTTAAAAAGTTAGATTTGTATGAATCTCAATTCAAAACACATGCAAATATTTAAGCTACAGCTCCACTGGCAAATCCTGATCGCCTTATTACTATCAATTGGTTACGGAATAATTTTCCCGACGAAATATATCGTTGATCAAGAAGCGATTAGTCAATTGCAAAAAACGCATTTAAATATGGCTGGTATTGAAAAAGTTGAGGAATTGCGAGGTGTAGAATATCATACAATGCAAGACTTTCAGGTAGCAATGAAGCAATTGCTGACTTCTGCCGAATACGATAAATATCAATCTACAATTAGAAAAGCGAGTTACAACAACCCTCAAATTAATGCTATTAGCTGGATGGGGGAGCTGTTTCTTCGTGCTTTAAAAATGTTGATTATTCCACTAATTTTAAGCTCACTAATCTCGGGAATTACAAATATTGGCACCGGTAAAAACTTAGGCCGACTGGGCTTAAAAACAATGGGATATTATGTAATGACGTCTATTTTGGCCATTGTAACAGGCTTATTTTTTGTCAATCTGTTTAAGCCTGGAGTTGGAGCCGATTTAAATTTTCAGGAAACAGTTGAAGGCCTGGTTGAAAAGCAAAGATCATTTCGGGATATTTTGATCGAAATTATTCCTCAAAATATCTTTCAGGCATTCAACGAAAGTGATATGCTTTCCATTATTTTCTTTGCCGTGTTGTTTGGCTTTTTCATTACCAAAGTAGATACTGTTAATCGTGAACTTCTAAAAAAGGCATTCAATGCTATTTTCGAAGTCATGATGAAAATCACCATGTTTATCATCAAATTCACACCACTTGGGATATTTGGTATTGTTGCCAAGGTAATTGCAGACCAAGATGACTTAGCCGGTTTGATGTCGCGCATGGGAATTTACATGGGCACTGTTGTTTTAGCACTAACCGTGCATTTCTTGGTCACTCTTCCACTGTTGATGAGGCTTCTTGGGAAGGCTAATCCGCGGAAACATTTTCAAAATATGACCACTCCCCTTCTTACCGCTTTTTCTACTTCATCATCAGGAGCAACGCTACCATTAACAATGGACGCGGTTGAGTCAAAATCAGGAGTGTCAAACAAAATAAGCAGTTTTACGCTGCCACTGGGAGCAACCATCAATATGGATGGGACTGCGCTTTATGAATGTGTTGCAGCTATTTTTATTGCCCAGGCTTACGGACACGATTTAAGCATCATTCAACAAGCCATAATTGTTGCAACAGCATTATTAGCATCGATTGGAGCAGCCGCAATTCCCATGGCCGGGTTAGTAATGATAACCGTTATTTTATCAGCCGTTGGACTTCCGTTGGAGGGCATTGGGTTAATCCTTGCGGTTGACCGAATTTTAGACATGTTTAGAACAGCTACCAATGTGTGGAGTGATAGCTGTGGAGCAGTTATTATTGCAAAAAGTGAAGGAGAAGAACTGCAGGTTTAGTTGCTTTTCTTATAAAAATCATTCAAGGACTCAATTTCCGTTGAATTACAAACCGGGCAATCTTCTCCGGTTTTAGCCATGTTGAATTTGGCTTTGCAGGAATTGCAACAGTACCAATTCTCATCGAATTGAAAATTACCTCCGCGAATGATCAAGTCTTTCCCTTCAACCATTGCTTGTGCTACTTTATTTCGGGCCGACTCATAAATCCGAGTCAGCGTAGGACGAGAAACCTCCATACAAACTGCAGCTTCTTCCTGGGTAAGATTATCGTAATCCAGCAATTTTATTGCCTCATACTCTTCAAAAAACAGCACAACCTGCTGAGCTCTGTTTTTTGGTCCAAACACAGAAAATCCTTTAACGGAGGGCGGGGCTAATAAGCGCCGTTGTCTTTTTTTACGAGGCATCTTAACTTTGATTTACTTTGTTCAACAAATAATGATCAGCAATAACCAAGGCTGCCATTGCTTCAACAATAGGTACAGCACGTGGTAGTACACAGGGATCGTGACGACCTTTTGGATTGATCGTTACTTCTTTTTCGTCTTTATCAACCGTATGTTGCTCCTTCAACAAGGTTGCAATTGGCTTAAAAGCCACATTAAAATAGATGTCTTCGCCATTCGAAATCCCTCCTTGAATTCCTCCGGAATTATTGGTTTTTGTGCGAATACCACTCTCCGACTTTATAAAAACATCGTTATGCTCGGAGCCACTAAGCTTTGTGCCATCGAAACCTGATCCGTATTCAAATCCTTTGACCGCATTGATTCCCAACATGGCATGACCTAAATCGGCATGCAGCTTATTAAAAACCGGTTCGCCTAAACCAACAGAAACTCCCTGAATTACTCCCTGAATTACTCCACCAACGGTATCATGATTTTTACCGGCTGTTTCAATACGAGCAATCATTTTATCAGCAGTTTCGGCATCCGGACAGCGAACAATATTACTGTCAATCAACTCTAAATCAAGATCTTTGTAGCTTTTTGACAGTTCAACTTCGCCCACTCGCTTTACGAATGCATTAATATCGACACCAAATTGCTTCAGCATCAATTTCGCAATAGCTCCTGCTGCAACCCTTGCGATTGTTTCACGTGCAGAGGAACGTCCCCCTCCTCGATGATCGCGACTCCCATACTTCTTCAGATAAGTATAATCGGCATGTGAAGGACGAAAAATGTCTTTCAGGCTATTGTAGTCGTTCGAGTGTTGATCTTTATTTCTAATCAGAAAACCGATGGGTGTTCCCTGCGTTTTCCCCTCAAAAATACCCGATAAAAACTCAACCTGATCCGACTCTTTTCGTTGGGTCGTAATTTTCGATTGTCCGGGTTTCCGACGATCGAGCTCATTTTGAATAAAATCCAAATCGATTTCGACACCTGCCGGGCAGCCATCAATAATACCACCAATTCCTACACCATGAGATTCTCCAAAAGAGGTTAATCTGAATAATTGTCCGAAGCTATTCATTATTTTAGATTAAAAAAAATATTGCTCCCGATTGCTCAGAAGCAATATTTTGAATACGTTTTGATGAACTAGCAGCCACAACCGCAGCCTCCACCATTTGCTTTCTCTGTTTCACAACTTTCGCCTTCTTCACACCCGCAGCCACCACTATCGCATCCACAGCCACCTTGAACAGTTGCTGCAATTTCCTCATCAGTGGCATCGCGCACTTCCAATACTTTTCCTGAAAAGAATAAGTCTTCGCCAGCCAAAGGATGGTTAAAATCCATTTTCACATGTTCGTCAGTAATTTCCAACACCAAGCCATTCATACGTTGACCGCTAGCACTCATCATTGGAACGGTATTGCCAACTTTAATCATTTCCTCATCAAATTTCCCTTCAACCAAAAACAGGTTTTTAGGAAGTTCAACAACGGCATTTTCATCAGCTTGCCCGTAAGCATCTTCACACGAAAGATTTATATTGAAGTCCTTGCCTTGCTCAAGACCTTGTAAAAGGTCTTCAAACTTTGGCAACATAAGTCCAGCTCCATAAACAAAGTTTAGTGGTTTCTCGGCTGTTGCCTGTTCTATCAATTCTCCATTTGCTCCTTCGATTCTTAAATCGTAAGTCAAAGAAACCATTTTGTTTTTAGTAATTGCCATTTTAAACTATTTAGATTGATTTTGAATAATACTTGCAAAGAAATAAAAAACATTGATATATCAAAGAGCACAAAACTCGATGGAATATACATTTAATGTTAACATCATAGAATTCTGTTGGTTTATAATTTGTCTGTTTTTATACCACTTTTTTCAGTTCATTTAGAAAGATTCTCTCAAAACACATTTTATCATCAACAGATTCTTCCTTTCAGAAAACATGTTGTGCTAACAAGATTGGAAAATCATTTTTCTAAAAAATGAAGATCGTTAGGAATAAGCAACTTAGAAATGTGACCATCTATCGCCTTAATTATTGTCAAACCAGCTTCGTTTCTTGTCTATCTTTAAGTCTTTAAGCATGGCTGATGAAGCATTAATTGTAAAGCTATAATGTTTACGCTGACCAAATGGCACAAAATTAAAGGCCATATTCCAGCAATGTAGCCGACGATTTATGTTGAAGGTGGTAAAAGAAAATTCACCGGCTTGAATATCAAAGTTTGTAGAAAGCGACATATTCCATTCGCGCGTTAATTTTAACCGGCCACTAAAGTTTAAACTCTGGTTGACTTGTGCATCATGATAATTACTTCTTTTTGAATAGCTAAAGCTATAATTAAACCGAAAGTCCCATGGAATATCAAAATCGTAGTATTCGATGCTCCCATCAGGATACATGATTTGCTCACCTATTTCGTCTCCTTCTTCGGCATTCGCCTCTTCCTTCTTTTTCGATTTAAAAGACATCCCGAAGGAAAGGTTTGCATTGGTTAACCGACCCAACTTGGCTAAGCCCGAAGCTTCATTCCACATAAACTGATTAATTCGGGTTCCCTTTTCATCAGTATTGTATGGGTCAACCGTCCCCCCAAAGTTCAGGCTTACACCTTTAATTGTTGTCCGCCCATTTATTCTAATGGTACTTAGATTTAATGAATCAGCAATAAAATTGTACGATCCGCTAAATCCCAGATTATCGATAATCTTTACTTTTTCAAATTTCTCTTCGTCCGATGTAGTATCGTTTTTAGCTGTCATTTTAGCTTCCAGGTTGTTGGTAAGTCCGAAGTTAATCGCTGCACTCTCTCCTCTCCCGGCCGAACCAAAAATTGCACCTTTAAAACGATTGTAATAAATTTGATTTCCTTCATGATCCATATACGAGTCATAAAATTCGTATTTAGGGTCACCAAAATCCGGAGTATAACTAAAACTAACCGAAGGCGACATTTTATGTCTGATGGCTTTCATTCGGGAATTGGGGTTTTTCATTAAATACATCCCGTAAATATTCGTTTGCGAACTCAGGCTAAATGAATAATTATAATTTCGACGAAAATGATAGATGGTATCCTCCCAAACAGTTCCTTCCTGAGCGACATTATCGTAGGCATAATTTTGAGTAATATAATTTGTATACCAACGCTCCGAATAACTAACACTGGGACTTACATTGACATATTTGAATAAATTAAAGTTCGGCAAGCTGATTGGAATAGAGTGTTTCCATCCATTTTGCCAATCGCGTATAATTGACTGATTAAGCAATTCATCTTCTTTTGCCGTTATGGAGTTTTTTATATTACCGGTGTAGCTAAAGCCAATTTTCTCGTACCACTTTGGAGCCCCAACTCGATCTTTCTGTCGAAACGGATAGATTTTCGCCATGGAAAAGGTTAGCTCCGGAAAACTTAATGAAATAGTCGTATCTCGTGAGTTTTGAGAATGCCTGAAACTGGCTGACATATTAAATGGTGAGTTTTCCCATTTTTTAGAATATGAAATACTCGACGATTTAGTGGTTTGCAAATAGCTTTGTACATCATATGAGTTCTGCTTGTCGTAACTTGTTGTAGACAGGTTTACGCTGGCCGAAAATGATTGATATGGATTGGCTTTACTGTCCTGCGAATGCGACCACTTAACTGAAAACCCCGGCGAACGGCTAAAATCAGGTAAGTCAGGATCGCTGTAACGGTTTACATTATACCTGAAATCAAAGTTTCCTGAAAATTTATACCGTTTTTTATAGTTGGTATGCACGTTGGCTCCCCACGAACCTTTAGAATAAATATCCCCTTTCATCGTTAAATCGAAATAAGGACTTGCGGCCCAATAATAACCCCCTTCGCGCAAAAAGAATCCCCTGCTTTGTTCTTCGCCATAGGTAGGTATTATGATACCAGACGAATAACTGGGTGAGTTTGGGAAGAATCCAAATGGAATCATTGGGAAATAAATCGGAAAATCTTCTAACACCAAGTATGCCGGCCCAGTAATAATTTTTTTGTTCGAAATAACCTTTGCTCTGGTCATTCTTAAATAAAAATGCGGATGGTCTGCATCACAGGTCGTATATTTCCCTTTTTTCAAAATAAAAGAGTTGGCATCAATTTTTTTGGTTCGCTCACTATGAACATATCCGTCGCCCTGCTGAGTTTTCACTTCAGTGATTATTCCCTTTTGAGTTTCAAAATTGTACCGCAGCGTTTTACTCTCAAACTCCTCCTCTCCATCTTTAAATACCGGCGAACCTTGGACAACCTCCACCGAATCAGGAACACCTTCCGCGTATACCTCTTTCGTTTCCAAATCAAGTTCAATGTAATCGGCTTTCAGTTCAATCGTTTGATAAGTGACCATCGCCTCTTTGTATAAATATACCTTTTGGCCATCCAGCGAAATCACGATAGAGTCCGATGCGTTATAATTTATAGGAGCTTCAAGAACCGTTGTATTTGCAGTATCCCGCTTCGCTATTGAATCCTGAGTGGCCGATACTCTGGATGACAAAATAGAATCAGGCTTTAACTCAGGCTGAGGAATAGAAGAAAGTTCCGTGTCGGGCAATTCCTGTGCATAAGTATTAACACAGAAAAAAAACAAAATATATGTGAAGATTATTTTCGTCAAATCAGAAAATGTTAGCCATTTCGGTTACATTGGACTGCAAAAATATAAATTCAACCCAGACAAATGCGTGAACAAATGCAAAATAATTTTAATATTTCTATTTTTGTTCCGTTCAAACAACATGTATATGAACATTAGCCGAAAGTTGTTTATTGTATTTCTGTGTGTATTTTTTGAATTATTGAATCCTGCACAAGCAAAAAGCGCGCCAGATCAACCGTTTACAGTAATTATTGATCCCGGTCATGGAGGGAAAGATCCGGGTGCAGTATATAAAGGCATACGGGAAAAAGACATTGTATTAAACATTGGAATAAAACTCGGGAACTATCTGAAAGAGAAATTACCCGGTGTTCGTATAATTTACACTAGAAACACCGATGTGTTTGTTCCATTACATCAGCGTGCTGTTATTGCAAATAGTAACAAGGCCGACCTTTTTGTTTCCTTACACGCTAACTATTGCGGAACTCCTTCGATCACCGGAACCGAAACTTTTGTTTTAGGTCTCCACCGCTCAGAAGAAAACCTGGAGGTAGCCAAGAAAGAAAACTCTGTAATTTTGATGGAGGAAGATTATTCTTCAACCTACCAGGGGTTTAATCCCAATTCACCCGAATCATACATCATGTTTGAAATGGTGCAAGATGAACACCTCGATCAAAGCATCAGCTTGGCTGCGTCAATTCAAAATCAGTTTAAGAATAGAGCCGGACGTCATGACCGTGGCGTAAAACAAGCAGGATTTCTGGTTTTACGACGAACAAGTATGCCAAGCGTATTGGTGGAAGCCGGTTTTTTAAGCAATCGCTATGAAGCAAACTATATGAACAGTGATGAAGGGCAGACCTATCTGGCTTCTGCCATATTCAGAGCAATACGCGATTATAAAAATGCGGTTGATCACAAAAGTGAATATCAATTAGGTTCATCAATGCCCGAAAGGTTGAAACTATCAGCAGAAACCTCAGAAAAAGAGCTTTCTCAGGAAAAAGAAGAACACATCGACAAGTTTTATTTTAGTGTTCAACTAGCAGCCACCAGCAAGGCGATAGAACCAACACCAACCAATTTTAAAGGCCTTGAAAAAGTTGAGAGAAAGAAAATTAAATCTACCTTTAAGTTTTTCTACGGAAAAAGCAATTCGCTGGAAGAGATACAATCGCTTAAGCAACAAATCATAGCAAAATATCCCGATGCATTTATTGTTGCTTTTGAAAATGAAGAGCCCATTTCGATCAAAAAAGCTTTGAGAAAAATAAAACCATAGTTCTGATCTCATTGTTTGTTTAGTATCAGAATGCTTACTAATATTGTATAAAACAAGCTGAAAACAATTATGAAACTGTCTAAATACGCCAAACTAGGAATTCTTATCGTCTTTAGTTTTGCCATCTTTATTTGGGGAATGAACTATTTGAAAGGAATCGATTTCTTCAAACAAAACACAAGCTACTATGTTGTTTATGAGAGAATTGATGGACTCCTCGAATCAAGTGCTGTTATGATTAATGGCTACCAAGTCGGTCAGGTTAAAACGATCGACTTTTCAAACAGAAATGATGGTAGTTTGGTCGTTAATTTTTCGCTGGAAGGAGATTTTGAAATCCCGGAAGGTTCCATCGCTAGAATTGTTTCTTCGGATCTCATGGGTACCAAATCTATCGTATTGCAAATCAATCCCTCAAATGTATACTATCAGGAAGGTGACACGATACCCGGAAGTATTGAAGAAGGCTTGAAAGAACAAGTGAGCATGCAGGTACTCCCTTTAAAAAATAAAGCGGAACAGCTTTTAGCATCGCTTGATTCTGCCATTACGGTAGTAACGTACGTTTTTAATGAAGAAGCACGAAAAAACCTTTCAGAAAGTTTTGCTCATATTAATCAGACCATATTGAATCTGGAGTCAGTATCAGCTGATATTAACGAACTGCTTGGTGCTGAAAAATCCAATTTGAAAGGGATTATTCAAAACATGAACAAAATTAGTTCAACCCTTAACGAGAATTCTGATGACTTTACAAACATCATAGGTAATTTTTCATCTATAAGCGACAGTTTAGCGGCTGTGAATATAGCTGGTATGGTTTCGGATCTGCAAATGTCAGTACAAGGAATTAACGCCGTGTTGGCTAAAATCGAAAGCGGAGAAGGCACTGCTGGTAAACTTTTAGGTGACGAACAGCTATACGATAACCTGGCGGAGATGAGCCAAAGCCTGGATTTCTTGTTAAAAGATATTCGGAACAACCCGAAACGCTACGTTCATTTTTCCGCATTCGACCTTGGAAAAGATGTTTATATCTCTCCTCAAAAGGAAAAAAATAAGACCAGTCAAACTGAATACACTTTCAAAGTACACCTTATTTCAAGCCCATCAAGATTATCGAAAAACAATACCATGTTTAGCGATTTCGATCAAGTCGAAGAAGTTGAAATTTCAGGAGGATATAGTTATTTAACTGGCGAAACATCTGACGTCGCAAAAATTATGAAAACTCATACTGCTGCTAAAACTGTTTTTCCTGATGCAAGTATAATCGCTTTCAAAAATGGGCGAAAAGTACGGTTAGAAAAGGCTTTAAGGAAATTAGGAAATTAGCATCCGAATTGTTCTAAAAAAATATTGAAATACTCAAGTCCCTCTAAATACAACACTTCCAAAAGAATAATATTTTAAACGCCTGATAATCTGATTGTTGTACAGCATAAAAAATTAATATTTTTTAACTGTCTGACTAATAACTAGATTGTATCCTTTTCTTAAAAGTCAAGCAATTTTGCATTTTTTTAATACTTTTTTTTTCACAAAATTTGTTTTCGGGAATTCAAATAGGGAAAAAATTTGTCGAACATATATTAATCCTGCTGTTCAAAATGAGTAACAATCATCTTGCTGTATGGAATCGTTGTCTGTCTGTTATTAAAGATAATGTTCCAGCAATTAGTTTTAAAACATGGTTTGAGCCAATCGTTCCAGTAAAGATCAACAATCAAGTGTTGACGATTCAAGTTCCAAGTCCATTCTTTTATGAATACTTGGAAGAGCAATACATTGACTTGCTTCGTAAGACATTGCGTAAAGAAGTTGGGAACGAAGCGAAATTGGAATATGTTGTTGTTATGGGGAATAACCAGAACAATACTCAACCATACACCGTCAAGTATCCAACAAACAACAATAGTAAAATCCAGAATAAACCACTCAATGTACCATTAAGAACAGAGGGGAAATCATCAATTAAAAATCCGTTTATCATTCCTGGAATCCAAAAGCTTCAAGTTGATCCTCAATTAAAAGCGGATAACACGTTTGAGAATTTTGTTGAAGGAGAATGTAATAGATTAGCACGTAGTGCAGGCTATGCTGTATCGCAAAATCCGGGAGGAACAGCTTTTAATCCGCTAATGATTTACGGTAATTCAGGATTAGGAAAAACACACCTTGCTCACGCAATTGGTATTGAGGTAAAAGAACAGTTTCCTGAGAAAATTGTCTTGTACGTAAATGCCAATAAATTTCAAACACAGTTCACCGAAGCCATTCGGAATAATAACCGAAATGACTTCCTTCATTTTTACCAAATGATTGATGTATTGATTTTAGATGATGTACATGAATTTGCGGGGAAAGAAAAAACACAGGAAACATTCTTTCATATTTTCAATCACCTTCACCAAAGCGGAAAGCAATTGATATTGACGTCAGACAAGCCTCCAATTGAGCTAAAAGGCATGGAACAGAGATTGTTATCTCGATTTAAATGGGGACTAACTGCAGACTTGCAAATTCCTGATTTTGAAACCAGAATGGAGATTCTGAAAAGAAAAACCTATAAGGATGGTATTGAAATCAATGACGAAGTTTTGGAATACATCGCCTCGCACATTGGAAATAACGTTCGCGAATTGGAGGGTGCTCTGGTTTCATTATTGGCCCAGTCTACATTAAATCGTAAAGAAGTAACGATTGAACTAGCCAGCGACATGGTCAATAAACTGGTAAAAAGCTCAAAAAGAGAATTGTCAATCGACTATATTTCAAAAGTGGTTTGCGATTATTTCAGTATGCCGACAGATTCACTTCAGGCAAGAACCCGTAAACGAGAGATCGTTCAAGCCAGACAGCTGGCCATGTATTTCTCAAAAAGCCTGACGAAATCGTCACTAGCCTCTATCGGATCTCAAATAGGAAATAAAGACCACGCCACGGTATTACATGCTTGTAAGACGGTGAACAACCTCAAAGACACCGACAAAAACTTTAAGGTCTTTGTTGATGAAATAGAAAAGAAATTAAAGATGTAAATAACGGCAGGTCATTATGATCTGCCTTTTTTTTATCCTTGAAAGATGACTGATTCATTTCTGACCATTTCAAAAGCTGAAGAAGGATTGTTTAAAGAAAAAGGCAGCAAATTTATTGCTTACGCCTATCCGGTTGAAACAGAGGAAGAAATTAAAGAGCTGATCCAAGAACTAAAGAAAACTCATCATTCTGCACGGCACCATTGTTATGCCTGGCGATTGGGAGCTAATAAAAAACGTTTCCGTGCAAATGACGATGGAGAACCTTCATCCACAGCAGGGAAGCCGATTTTAGGACAAATTAAGCGTAATAATCTCACCAATGTATTGGTAGTTGTGGTTCGCTACTTTGGCGGCACTCTGCTTGGTGTTGGCGGGCTAATAACTGCCTACAAAGAAGCCAGTGCTGATGTACTTCAAAAAGCCACGATCATAGAAAAATTAATCGAAACGACTTTTGAGATTGAATTTGACTATTCGATGATGAATCCGGTGATGCGCATTTTTAAAGAAGACAAGCTGGAACAAAAGAAAAACCAGTTCGAACTACGGTGTAAAATAACAAGTTCGATCCGAAATAGTGAAGCCAATCGGGTAATCGAAAAATTTGAAAAGCTGGAAGGTGTTGAAATACGGGTTATTGAATAAAATTCGATCTGTTAATAAGTCAGTAATAAATCCTGTCCATTGTCATATGTTTATATATACTAGATTAACTAATTTTGAGTTTTGATGAAGCGTTTAATCGTTCAATATAATTCCCAACGAGGTGATCAGGATCACCTGACAATTTTTTTCCCATTCGTTGAACGTTGCATCACTTATTTTTTTGATAGAAGCTTTTGCTCAACACATAATTCTACTACCGGCCTTTATCCCGGGAAGTAAAAACCAATAGGATTTTTAATCCTGTTGGTTTTTTTTTGAAACCTTAATAAAAAGATCGCATGAATAAAAAAGACTTGATTTCCATCATGGATTATTCGAAGGAAGAACACCTTCAAATAATGGATCTGGCAGCTGATTTTGAAAAGAATCCCAACCAAAAATTACTGGAGGGGAAAGTGGTTGCTTCGCTCTTTTTTGAGCCATCGACGCGCACCCGGCTAAGTTTTGAAACAGCCATAAACCGCATGGGTGGGCGAATCGTTGGCTTTTCGGATGCAGGCTCTTCCAGTGTTACTAAAGGTGAGACACTGCATGATACGATTCGAATGGTTTCACAGTATGCTGATTTGATTGTCATGCGGCACCCACTGGAGGGAAGTGCTCGTTACGCAGCAGAGGTTTCATCAGTGCCGGTGATCAATGCAGGTGATGGAGCAAACCAACATCCGACTCAGACCTTATTGGATATGTACTCCATATTGAAAACACAAAACACATTCGATGACCTAAACATCTTCATGGTTGGCGATTTACGATACGGACGAACCGTTCATTCGCTACTAATGGCTATGTCGCAATTTGAGAATCCTATTTTTAACTTTATTGCACCCGAGGAGCTTTTAATGCCCGAGGAGTACAAAATCTACCTACGCGAAAAAGGAATCCGCTTTTTTGAGCACCTCGAATTTACCGACATTATTTCAGAAGCTGACATTGTATACATGACTCGGGTTCAGAAAGAACGTTTCTCTGATCCGATGGAATACGAAGAAGTTAAAAACGTATACATTTTAAGAAACAGCATGCTTGAAAATACGAAGCCAAACATGCGCATTCTGCACCCACTACCTCGTGTAAACGAAATTGCGACTGACGTCGATAAAAACGAGAAAGCCTACTATTTTCAACAAGCCTTAAATGGTGTTTTTACCCGAGAAGCAATTATAGCACATGCCTTAAATTTAAAGTAATCAGCCATGAGTGAACACAAAAAGAAACTAAAACTGAAAGTCAGTGCCATTAGCGAAGGCACTGTTATTGACCATATTCCATCCGAAAACTTATTCGATGTTATTTCCATTCTCGAATTAGACAAAACTCCAAATATGATCACCTTTGGAGCCAATCTGGACAGTGATAAGCTTATTAATAAGGCGATTATTAAGGTTTCCAATCAGTTTTTTGAAAATGACGACATCAACAAAATTGCATTGATTGCACCACATGCCAAACTTAACATCATTAAAGATTACGAAGTTGTTGAAAAGAAAGTTGTTGAAGTTCCAAACCAGGTAATTGGCATTGTAAAATGTTTTAACCCAAAGTGTATTACCAATGCGGAACCAATCACCACTTCTTTTAAAGTGACCTCAAAAGAGCCAATAGCACTGAAATGCATGTACTGTGAAAAGATTACAAGCGAAAGCCAGATCGTTATCAAATAAATACAAAAAAGTAGAATTCAATTATTTAAAATGAAACGAACAAACTTTAACAGGTTAGTTGAAAAAATTGAAGACTTAGCTCGTAAAAAGCCAAAAAATATACACTATCAAATTTGTGCTTTGCTAAAAGAGGAAGTTTTCCATTACGATTGGGTTGGCTTTTATATTTTAAACGAGAACACCTTAAAACTTGGAGCCTATGTTGGGAAACCAACCGATCATACTCGCATCGCTATTGGGAAAGGAGTTTGCGGACAGGTTGCTGAAAAGAAGAAAACCATAATTGTACAGGATGTCAGCCAGGAAGATAATTACATTTCATGCAGCATTGACGTACAGTCGGAGATTGTGGTTCCGGTGCTAAAAGATGGTGAGTTTGTTGCCGAATTAGATATTGACAGCCACTCTCCTGCTCCATTTTCTGCCAACGATCAGCTATTTCTTGAAAAGGTTTGTGAAATATTGGCCGACACCTTCTAACAAACAAAAAGGTTCGCTCAGGCATCCCCTGGCGAACCATTATCTTCGTACATTATAAAAGTCTCAATTAATAACGCTGAGGTCTTCTTTGAGGCCGTTCCGTTCTTGGACGGGCTTGGTTCACTTTTATATTTCGTCCGTTTACTTCAGCTCCATCCAACTCTTGAACGGCTTTTTCACCTTCCGAGTCAACAGCCATCTCAACAAAGCCAAAACCTTTAGCTCTGCCCGTTTCACGATCTGTTACAATTTTCACGGATGTAACTTCTCCGTATTCTGCAAAAACTTGACCCAGTTCGTCTTCTTGAAGATTGTAGTCCAGGTTACCTACATAAATGTTCATAATCAAAAAAATAAAAATTAGAAATAAAACAAAAACACAATAAGTGAGGTAAAAAAAGGGGACCGAAAAATTTAATCACAAAAATGAAATTATCGCAGAAACCTAATCAGTTTACCCCACCCTAAGTACATAAAGTAACGTTTCCAGTTTGGAAATGAAAAAATTCATTTTAAGAGAAAAGGGAGGTTTCAAAACTCAGAAAACAGCCAATTCTCAACCAGACTCATATACAAAAATAGGTATTGTTTTAAATTTGCAAATACTTTACATGTTTTTTTTGTGTAAAGCAAACAATAATAGTAAGCTTACTATCTTGCAGTTAATCAACATATAAAACCAAGCCTTTCAAATATTCTCCCTCGGGATGGTAGATATTGATGGGATGATCGGCCGGCTGATGCAGTTGGTGCAAAATACGAACTTTACGACCCGATATGGCTGCTCCGGAAAAGACAGCCTCTCTGAATTTATCTTTACTAACCACCTGCGAACAGCTAAATGTAAACAGAATTCCACCCGGACGGATTTGCTCAAATGCCTTCGCATTTATTCGTTTGTAGGCCTGAAGTGCCGGACGTAAAGCTCCCCGGTGTTTCGCAAACGCCGGCGGATCCAATACAATCAAGTTATAGCGATCTTTAATCTCCCGCATAAAATCAAAAGCATCTGCTACAAACGCTTCATGTCGTTTGTCATTTTTAAAATTCAGCTCAACATTTTGCTTGGTAAGTTCAATGGCTTTTGCCGAAGCATCGACCGAGTGAACCAGCTTAGCCCCACCCTGCAAGGCAAAAAACGAAAAGCCTCCGCTGTAGCAAAACATATTCAGCACATCCCGTCCGTTGGAATATTGCTCAACCAACTTTCGGTTTTCACGTTGATCAATGAAAAAGCCTGTTTTCTGCCCCAAAATCCAATCAACCTGATAGGACAAATCATACTCCTTCACAACACAAGGTTCTGAACTTTCGAGGATATATCCATTCTCAGGATTGATATCAGCTTTATAAGGCAGTGTCTTTTCACTTTTATCATATACGGCTTTCAACGAATCGCCCATTATTTTTTTCAGGATTTTCGCCAATTCGTGCCTGATTGGATACATTCCGACTGAATGAGCCTGATAAACTGCCGTTCCATTATAGTAGTCAATGATAAGGCCAGGCATGCCATCGCCTTCGCCATGAATAAGGCGAAAGACATTCGTGTGCTCACTACCCAGCAATCCTAAATCGCGTCGCAACTGAACGGCATCAGACAACTTCCTTATCCAAAAATCCTCATCAATTGGGGTATCTTCGAATGAAATAATACGAACAGCAATTGAGCCAATCTGAAAATGGCCAATCGCCAGAAAATCTTTCTTGCTTGAAACGACCTGGACCAGTTCTCCTTCTTCGAGTTCGCGACTGATGAATTTTACAGCACCAGAAAACACCCAGGGATGAAAACGGTTAAGCGATTGTTCTTTCCCTGATTTTAATGTAACAACGGGTAATGTCATGATTGTGCTGCTATTAACGAATTGAAAATTTCATGAGAAACCCAGGCATCAGTCGCTGCATAACTCAATTGTGCTTCAGTGAGATTATCAGCCTCCCAGTTCGATAAGCGCTGCGATTTTGAAATACGAAAGCCAAGTACAATACCAGTGATTTTTTTCAGGCTGAAATCCTGAATGCCATATTCTTTAACCTCTTCCTGAAGTTCCACAAAACCACGTGGATTAAAGTAATTTACCTTTTGCAAGGTTTTTATATCATCGCGGATGGCAACACCAACTTTGGTGATTTTTTCATCGGCTAAAATTGCTTTTAATCCA
The DNA here is from genome assembly GCF_963678245.1 of uncultured Sunxiuqinia sp. Classification (NCBI taxonomy): domain Bacteria; kingdom Pseudomonadati; phylum Bacteroidota; class Bacteroidia; order Marinilabiliales; family Prolixibacteraceae; genus Sunxiuqinia; species uncultured Sunxiuqinia sp. Next base: position 175,844 of record NZ_OY782774.1, on the reverse strand, counting down.
TTAGGTAAACTAATTTTATTGATCCGAAAGATAAAGGCTTTTTTGTCAGTAGATAACTGCAACAGCGCAACCTGATTAATTTGCCCACGCTTAAACGAAGGCTTCGTCTCGGTATCAAAGCCAAGAATCGATTGTTTTTTCAAATAACTCACCGCTTCTTTATATTGACTTTCGTTTTCAATCAATACAATATCTCCTTCAAAGGATTTCAACGGCAAATCTGCCAGTGCTTCTTTTGTTATATTTTCAATAAACATAGTTAATCTTCCTGATTATTAAACAATTGATTCAGCCAGTCCGGTTTACTGCTATCTCCATCACGCTCCTCCTCATCTGTCTTTCTTCCGGTAACCTGGTCATCCAGGTTTAAATCGCTGTAAACAAGCGAATGAATTGCGCGTAAACAATTGACCAGACGCTGCCCCCAGAAATTTCTGAAATTATCCTGACAAATCCACAAAGCTTCCTCCATAACAAGCTCGTCACCTGTCCGGTACGACATTAGGAAGTCTTTCAAATCTTGAAATATATCTGCCAGACACTCAGAAATACTTGCTATTAAAGGAGCATCACTAAACTGCATCTCCGGATCAAAAACCTCTTGAAAATCATCATATTGACCAAGAAGATTCATGATTTTTTGTTGAAGAAAATTATAGTCAACTTCACTTACAAACTTTTCGAGCCCCATTTCCTCGTAGCTCTCAATTTTGGGTAAAACCGAGGTTTTCAGATACAACAAAGGTAAAATCTTTTGCACCTTATCTAAAAAGCTACGAGTTGTTTGATTACCTGCTGTTTCAACGAAACCACAGTATTCATTGGCAACCGTAACAAATTCGATTACATTTTTTGAATAAACAATTGGATTTAAACTTTCCTCTGTCATAGCTTGGAATTAATCATGCAAAAATAGAAAAGATTTTTCGTTTCGTCCGTATTTAGCTCCTTTTGTCATCGACTCACTTCCACTCCAACTTATTATCAATACGATGTACAATTTTTCCGTTATCCATAAGCCAGCGAATAACATTAATTTTTTCGTCTTCATTTCCGGCAAGTTTCATAATCAATTCTTCAAAAGTACATGCATCTTTTAGGATTTTTTTAATTTCCTGTGCAAGCTGATCAAACTCTAGCTTACTAAGCCCCAATTCATTTCGTTCCAAACAAACATCACACTTTCCGCAACGAACCGAATCTGTTTCTCCAAAATATTCGAGCAAAACCTGGCTTCTGCATTTCAGTTTTTGGGTAGCATAATAGATCATCGCCTCAATACGCTTCTGGTAGTCTTTTTTTCGATCAGCATAATGCTCTTTAGATATCTTCAACCGACTAATGTCAATCCGTTCTTTCGGAAAATAAATGTAAGGCGTATTTTTTCGAGGAATATAATGAATGATTTTGTACGAACTTAAATGAGATAAAAAACGCGACACCACTTCCATACTTAATCCGGCTCGTTTTGCCAAAAGATCCTCATTAATAGGCACATAATCAGAAAACAAACCGGAATACGAACGAAGCAGTAGTTTAATGAATCCATCGAAACTGGAATTAGCCACCTGAAATTTATATAAATCATCGCGTGTTACAATAAAATTTACCCGAGGCGGATTATCAGCCTCACTGGTCAACTCCAAATATCCTTCGCGTTGTAATATTTTAATGCTATTGTAAACTTGCTGAATCTGCATGTTATATTTCGATGCAAATTCGCCCAAATTAAAATCCTTCGTTTGATTAATTCCATAACCAACAGCCAACTGGAACGTATTACAAATGGCCTGATACACCTTTTTTATAATTTCAACTTCAGGAAATGACTTCTCAACATTTTTTTTCAATGTCAAAATATCAGACTTCCCATAAATCATGACGCCAAAAGCTTTGTTGCCATCACGCCCCGCCCTGCCCGCTTCCTGGAAGTACGCTTCCGGAGAATCAGCCGGACCAAAGTGTATGACAAAACGCACATTGGCTTTATCAATTCCCATCCCAAATGCATTGGTTGCCACAATTATGCGGGTCTTTCCCGATTTCCAATCATTTTGTTTCTTCTCCCGATTTAAACTACTTAAACCGGCATGATAATAGTCTGCTGAAATCCGATTTCTTTTTAGATACTCGCTAATCTCTTTGGTCAATTTCCTACTTCGAACATACACAATGCCAGTCCCTTTTGCTCGTTGGGTCGATTGCAGTAAGTACTGCATTTTGTCTTCACGCTCGCGAACCACATAAACCACGTTTTCACGAAAAAAACTTTCCCGAAGAACATGTTCTTTCTTAAAATCAAGCTGTTTCTGGATGTCCTTTTCAACCTCGTGTGTAGCAGTGGCAGTAAGTGCTAAAACCGGCACCCCGGGTAAGAGTTTTCTTAACTCCTTTATTTTTCGGTACGATGGTCTGAAATCAAATCCCCATTGAGAGATACAATGGGCTTCATCAACTGTGATTAAGTTGACCTCCATATTTGACAAATTATCTTTAAAGCGCTCGGTATTAATACGCTCCGGCGACAAATACAAGAACTTGTAATCGCCCCAACTTGCTTTATCAAAAGCTATTTTGATCTCTTGCTGGCTTAAGCCTGAATGTATCGCCAAGGCTTTTATGCCTTTCTTGTTCAGGTTCTCCACCTGGTCTTTCATTAAGGAAATCAAAGGCGTTATAACCAGACATATTCCGGGTTTCGCTAGCGAATAAACCTGAAAGGTTATTGATTTTCCTCCACCGGTCGGCATTAATCCCAGTGTATCATGACCATCATCAATGGATTGAATAATCTCTTCTTGTAAAGGACGAAATGCTGAATAGCCCCAAAAGCGGGTCAATATGGATTTGAAATCACTCAATAAAACTATTTTTTTACAATGATTATAAAAACGAATTCAACTTAACAAATTTTAATGAAATTTAATTTTTTTAATGCTGACATGCAAGGCTAATTCCACGGCTATATCCGGTTATTTTTTGTATTTTTGCCCTATTAAAATAAAAAGTCTGCGCATGTCGTTTTACACAGAAAAAGTAGTTTCAGAGGGATTGACATTTGATGATGTTCTTATAGTCCCATCATATTCTGATGTATTACCCCGAAATGTTGATTTATGCTCTTCATTTACAAGAAATATTAAACTAAATACTCCCATTGTTTCGGCGGCAATGGACACCGTTACCGATGCAACATTAGCGATTGCGATAGCACGCGAAGGAGGAATTGGTGTTATCCACAAAAACATGAGTATTGAAGAGCAAGCCAAGCAAGTAATTTCGGTTAAACGGGCCGAAAATGGAATGATTTACGACCCCATTACCATTGAACGTGAAAAGCGGGTTAAAGATGCGCAGGAAATAATGCGAAGCTACAAAATTGGCGGCATTCCGGTTGTTGACTCGAATAAAATATTGGTTGGAATTGTAACTAACCGTGATTTACGTTTTGAGCAAGACCTTGATCGACCAATTTCTGAAGTGATGACATCGGAAAACTTGGTCTACGCGACAGAATCCACTACACTGGAGAAAGCGGCTGCAATTCTTCAGCAACATAAAATTGAAAAACTTCCGGTTGTCGATCAGTCTAGAAAGCTGATTGGACTGGTAACTTACAAAGATATTACAAAAGCCAAGGATAAACCACTGGCTTGTAAAGATGAAAAAGGTCGTTTGCGTGTAGCCGCAGCTGTTGGCGCTACTCACGATTCAATCGATCGGATTGATGAGTTGGTAAAAGCTCAGGCTGATGCGATTGTGATTGATACCGCACACGGACACTCAAAAGGTGTTTTGGAAACTCTCAGAAAAGCCAAAGCCAAATATCCAGAGATCGATTTTGTTGCAGGGAACATTGCAACGGCTGAAGCAGCTGCGGATCTGGTTTTAGCAGGAGCTGATGCCGTGAAAGTTGGTATTGGCCCCGGGTCAATTTGTACTACACGGGTTATTGCCGGAGTTGGAATTCCGCAGCTTTCAGCAATATACGAAGTAGCAAAAAGCCTTCGTAAAAGCGATGTACCATTAATTGCCGATGGAGGAATCCGCTATTCGGGCGATATTGTGAAAGCAATTGCAGCGGGGGCAAATTCAGTAATGGCCGGTTCGCTGTTTGCGGTGTTGAAGAGTCTCCGGGAGAAACCATCATTTTTCAAGGACGAAAATTTAAAGCCTATCGGGGAATGGGTTCTGTTGAAGCCATGCAAGCCGGATCAAAAGACCGATATTTCCAGGATGTTGAAGATGATATTAAAAAATTAGTTCCTGAAGGTATTACAGCAAGAGTTCCCTACAAAGGATCTCTACATGAAGTACTCTACCAAATGATTGGTGGACTGCGAGCAGGAATGGGCTATTGCGGAGCCAAAAATATTGAAGAATTAATGCATGCTAAGTTTACACGAATCACGTCTTCAGGAGTTCAGGAAAGTCACCCTCATGATGTTTCGGTAACGCGCGAAGCCCCCAATTACAGCAGCCGTTGATAAGAATTGAATTAATTTTTTGTCTGATATTTTAAACTGACAATCATTTATGAATCGTTTTACGCTATTATTTTTTGTTGTTCTTTTCGCGATAAGCGGATTTGCACAAAACAACAGTGACCTTATTATTAAAATTGGTGATCATGTCATATTGAAAGATGAATTTGTTCACTTGTACAAGAAGAACAATGATCACTTGATAGATGAGTCAGAAAAAAAAACACCCGAAGAATACCTCGACTTGTTCATTAATTTTAAGTTGAAAGTCTTTGAAGCAGAACGATTGGGCTACGATACCCTCCCTGGATTTATTAGTGAACTGAAAAGTTATCGCGCCGAATTGGCAAAACCATACCTCACTGATGTTCAGTACACCAAAGAAATGGTAAAAACAGCTTACCAACGTATGAAAACGGAGCTTAATGCCAGTCATATCTTAATTCGACTACCTGAAAAGCCAATGCCCAATGATACGCTAAAAGCCTGGAATAAAACAAATGAAATAATTCAAAAATACGAGAATGGTGAGAGCTTCAAATCTCTAGCCGAAAATTATTCTGAAGACCCTTCCGTTAAACAAAACAAGGGTAATTTAGGATACTTTAGTGCTTTTCAAATGGTTTACCCGTTTGAGAACGCTGCGTATAATTTAGAAGTAGGCAAGGTATCAAAACCTGTTCGCTCAAAGTTTGGATATCACCTAATCAAGTTGAATAAAAAACGAGCTGCCAAAGGGCAAATCAAAGTGGCTCATATCATGAAAAGGTTAGCCGAAAACTCCAGCGAAGAGACCATCAATCACCAAAAACACGTGATTGATAGCTTAGCGACAGAGCTAAAAAAGGGAGCGGATTTCGGGGAGTTGGCCAAAGCGCATTCTGACGATAGACGCTCTACTCCAAATGGAGGTCAGTTATCTTGGTTTGGTTCATCGAGCATGATGCCTGAATTTGCCGACCCGGCATTTGCACTTGAGCATAATGGCGATATTTCGCCGGTCATTCGCACGCCATATGGCTGGCATATTATTAAACGAATTAAATATCGCCCGGTTCCCAAATTTGAAGAAATCAAAGATTTCTTAGCTGATAAAATTCGTAAAAACTCGTCGATTAGTCGACATAGCGACGAAATTTTCATCAATAAGCTGAAACAAGAATACGGCTTCAACGAAGACAAGCAAATTCTAGGACAACTGAAAAAAGAAATAGAGCCCGCTTTTGGGAATGATCATTTTAAGTTACTCAAACTTAAAAAGCCAGGAGAAGTTATTTTTAGTTTTTCCGACCAACAGATTACAACCGGTGACTTCTGGGATTACTATTTAAACAATCCTGACAACGAAGAACTCACCGACTTTCAATTATCTGTAGATAACAAATACCAGAAATTCGTTGAAGATCGACTCCTACAGTATGAAGATGATCATTTGGAAGACAATTATCCGGAGTTCAAATATTTGATCAAAGAATACCATGATGGCATTTTGTTGTTCAATATTTCGGAAGATAAAATTTGGAATGCCGCGGCAAAAGATTCTATTGGCTTACAAGCTTTTTACGAGAAAAACAAAAAGAAGTATTTCTGGGAAGATCGATTTCAGGGATGGGTTATTAAGTGCGACAACCTGAAGGTTCGGGACTTTATAGATGCTGTTTTTGAACAAGATCCCGACATCCAGGCAACGGGGCTGCGCGATCAGGTTACTGACCATTTCGGAGAAGGGAAAGCCGAAATTATTTATGGCTATTTTGAAAAAGGTGACGATGAACTCGTTGACAACCAAGTTTGGAATGCCCGCGAACCAGAAGATTATAACGAAAGTTTACATTTTATCCGCGGAAATGAAATACCACCGCAGCCCAAAACATTGGAAGAAGCCAAGGGATTATACATTTCCGATTATCAGCAGTTTTTAGAAGACAACTGGTTAAAAGAACTTAAAAAAAGATATAAAATAAGAGTAAAAAAGCGTGTCTTGAAAAGCGTTGAATCAATAAAATGAGCTTAAAATATTTATACATTTTCTGTTTAGTACTTTTCATATCGGCATGCTCCGAGGTGAAAAATCAGGTGCCGCTAGCTCAGGTTGGCGACAAACTACTTTTTCTTGAAGATGTGAAAAAGGTGATTCCTGGGAGACTTTCAGAAAGTGACAGCAGCATTTGGGTCGATGATTTTATCAAAAAATGGGTGCAAAAGGAATTAATGATTTTAAATGCTGAGGCGAACCTCACTCACGCCCAGAAGGACGTAAGCCAGGAGGTAGAAGATTATCGAAACTCGTTGCTTATTTATCGTTATAAAAAAGCACTGATGGAGCAAAAAATGGATACGACAATTACCAATGAGCAAATCAATGCTTATTATAAAGGTCATATCAATGAATTTGTACTGAAGAATGATATTGTGAAAGCAATTTATCTAAAGACACCATTGGAAGTTGCAAACCCGGAAACAATCAAAAGTTTGTCAATGGACGAGGATCCTCAGAAGCTAGAGGAACTGGATGAGTACTGCATCCGGTACGCCAAAGCTTACGATCGTTTTGACAATAAATGGGTCGAGGTCAACCAACTGTTAGAGCAGATTCCGGAAGAAATTGATAATCTGGAACGTTTTTTAAGGAGAAACAAGTTTATTGAAAGTGAAGATACAGATTATTATTATTTTATTTGTATCCGCGATTTCAGGTTTAAAGGCGAAAATGCACCTGTTGAGTTTGTGTCATCGGCAATAAAAAATATTTTACTCAACCAGCGAAAGATTAGTTTTCTGAAAAAAATTGAAGCTGATGTGTACCAGGAAGGAATGGAATCGAATAAGTTTAGACTTTATAATATTCAAAATTAAAATAATATGTTCAGAAAATTTTTTGTCGTAACACTGTTCTTAAGCTGCTTATCCACAGCAATCATGGCCCAGGATAAAATTGTTGACCAGATTGTAGCCGTGGTTGGTAGCAATATTATCCTCAAATCGGATGTCGAGAACATGTACATCCAACAACAGGCGCAAGGGATTGTGTCGGATGGAGACATGAAATGCGAAATATTAGAAGATTTTCTGGTTGAAAAGCTGCTTTTAGCAGAAGCTGAACTTGATACATTAATTGAAGTAACAGATAATCAGATCAACCAACAGTTAGATCAGCGTATTCAGTATTTTGTACAGCATTTAGGTTCAGAGCAAGCGGTTGAAGCCTACTTTAAAAAGCCTATCACCGAAATTAAGGCTGACTTGGAAGATGTGATCCGAAACCAGTCTTTGACGCAACAAATGCAGTCGAAAATTATTGATAAAGTTCAGGTAACACCATCTGAGGTTCGCTATCACTATAGAGGGTTAAAACAGGACGAAATCCCGATGGTCGAATCACAGGTTGAATACTCCCAGATTACCCTTTTCCCCGCCATATCACTGGAAGAAGAAAACCGGATTAAAGCACGCCTTCGTGAGTTTAAAAAGCGGGTTGAAGATGGTGAAAACTTTGCCACTCTCGCTGTTCTTTACTCTGAAGGACCGTCGGCTGCAAATGGAGGAGAGCTCGGCTACATGGGACGTGCAGAGCTCGATAAGAACTACGCATCAACAGCGTTCAACCTCAAAGGCGACCGTGTCTCGAATGTGGTTAAAAGTGAGTTTGGCTACCATATTATCCAAGTGGTTGATCGCAAAGGAGAGCAGGTCAATACCCGCCACATTATTTTAAAGCCAAAAGCAACAGCCGAAACAATGCAAAATGCATACAACCGCTTAGACAGCCTGGCCAACTTTATTCGCAAAGAAGATCTTTCTTTTGAGGACGCTGCGATGCGTTACTCATTTGATAAGAATTCACGAAATAGTGGCGGAACAGTTATTAACCCACAAACCATGTCAACCAAGTGGAACCAGGAAGAATTGGATCCCGATGTCAGTAAAGTATTGGACGAATTGAAGGTGAATGAAATTTCTGATCCTTTTAAAACTATCGATGATAAACAGCGTTCGGTATATAAAATTGTCAAACTGAAAAACCGGATCAAACAACACCGCGCCAACCTCAAGGAGGATTACCAAATGCTGAATGATATCTATTTGCAGAAAAAGCAAGAAGAAGCGATGAACGAATGGATTTCCAAGCAGCAATCGAAAACATACATCAGCATTGATGACTCTTACGTAAATTGTAATTTTGAGTTTAAAGGCTGGATAAAATAAAAGAGAAAATAGTTTTATGAAATTCAAAAATGATGTTGAAGCAGTCGATGCTTTAAAAGCCAAAATAGATTTACTTCAGACAGAAATACAGAAACGTATTTATGGACAGGATGAAATCATCAAACAGGTACTCATTTCGCTTTTTAGCCGCGGACATTGTTTGCTGGTTGGAGTTCCGGGGTTGGCTAAAACCTTGCTTGTAAACACCATCGCTGAAGTACTGGGGTTAAAATATAGTCGGATACAATTTACACCCGATTTAATGCCTTCCGACATCATTGGTACTGATATTCTGGATAAGAACCGTGAGTTCAAATTCATCAAAGGGCCGTTATTTGCCAATATTATTTTGGCCGATGAAATAAACAGAACACCACCTAAAACGCAAGCGGCACTGCTCGAAGCTATGCAGGAAAGAGCGGTAACAGCAGGCGGGGAACGTTTCGAATTGAATAAGCCGTTTTTTGTTTTGGCAACGCAGAATCCGATTGAGCAGGAAGGAACCTATCCCCTGCCCGAAGCTCAGCTCGACCGATTTATGTTTTCCATTTGGTTGGACTACCCGGCATATGACGATGAATTAACCATCGTAAGAAATACAACGTCCGACTTTTCAACCGAGTTGAAAGAAATAATTTCAGCCGAAGAAATTAAGTATTTCCAGCAGCTTGTTTTAAAAATCCCCATTAACGACAATGTATTGAAATATGCCGTTTCCTTGTCGGCCAAAACCCGCCCCGGAACAAAACTAGCTGCACCAATTACCGATAAATACCTAAAATGGGGAGCAGGACCAAGAGCCTCACAATATTTAGTACTTGGAGCCAAAACCCATGCTGCACTGTCGGGAAAATACTCACCTGACATTGAAGATGTAAAAGCGATTGCAAAGACCATACTTCGTCATCGGGTCATCAAAAACTACAAAGCTGAAGCCGAGAATATCTCCGTTGATCAAATTATTCAGGAATTGCTGTAATCTATAAGTAGAATGAAGTTGAAAGCGACCACCTGCAAACTAATATTTTTACTTGTACTCATTCCGGTATTTGCTTTTTCACAGACAAAAAAACGAGTAGATATCGAACAGGCCGACTTTTTGGAGTACAATGAAAATATTATTCAAAATGCCCAACGGTTAATTGGAAATGTGATTATTACTCATGAAGGTATTCGGATGTGGTGCGACAGTGCCTATTCATACACAGACACCAATATGGTTGATGCTTATGGGCATGTTCATATTTTAAAAGATGACACCCTGCATATGTACTCCAATTACCTGAATTACAATGGAGATACCAAATGGGCAGTGGCAACAGGAAATGTAAAACTAGTAAACAAATCCACTACCTTAACCACAGACACATTAGATTTCGATATGGCGCAAAACATCGGATTTTATGATGATTACGGAACAGTAGTAGACAGCACAAGTACTTTAAATAGTAAGATTGGACAGTACTATGCCGACCTTAATAAAGCCTACTTCAAAAAAGAAGTTCATGTATTTTCTGAAGATTACACGTTGGACTCAGACACCCTGATTTACGACACCCAAACTAAAGTTGTTTCGATTGTAGGGCCAACACATATTCACGATGAAGAGACAACACTTTATGCTGAAAGTGGTTTTTACAACAGTATAACGGGTAATGCAGAATTGTACAACAATCCGATGATTACGGGTGAGGAACAAGAAGTGATTGCCGACTCAATTTTCTACGATAAAACCACAGGTGATGGTCGAGCAATTGGCAATGCCAGCATTGAGGATTATAAAAACCGAATGATTGTAAAAGGAAATCGGGTTGTTTATAATGAGACACAGGAAACAGCCATGGCGACTGATTCTGCCCACCTTCTTCTCTATTCGGAGAAAGATACCCTTTACCTACACGCCGACACGCTCAAATCAATCCCTGACACCATTCCTGACGAGAAACTGGTGATGGCCTATTATCAGGTTAAGTTTTTCAGAGACGACATGCAAGGGAAGTGCGACTCGATGGTTTATTGGTCACTGGATTCAACGATTCAGCTCTTCCACGATCCGGTTGTTTGGTCAGACAATAACCAAATGACTGGTGACTACATTGAAATGATTAATCAAACGAATGATCCTGATTTGGTAAAACTGGATCATAATGCATTTATCGTTGCCATGGAAGATTCCGGGAGATATAACCAGATCAAGGGACGCGATATGCTTGGGTACATCAGGGAAAATGAACTTTATAAAATTGATGTGGATGGAAACGGGCAGTCAATTTATTATGCCAAAGATAAAAATGGCATAATTGGATTAAACAAAGCGATTAGCAGCACCATCGAAATCTATCTGGACAGTAGCAAAATCAAAAAAATTGTGTTTATAAAATCGCCTGACGGGCAATTGATGCCGCTGCTCGAAATTTCTGAAGACGAAAAAGTACTTCCTGGGTTTCACTGGTTAGATGCCATTCGGCCAAAGCGAGTTGAAGATATCTTTGAAAGGCAAAAAAAATAGCAAGGCGAAACTGATCCACCTTGCTCCAATATTTCTTTTATTTGCCCTCGATTTAGTTAATACTCGTCTTCATTGAAAAAAAAGTCGTCTTTACTTGGATAGTCAGGCCAAATATCTTCAATGCTCTCATAAATCTCCCCTTCGTCTTCAATTTCCTGCAAATTTTCAATCACTTCAAGGGGTGCACCTGATCTGATGCCATAATCGATCAACTCGTCCTTGCTTGCAGGCCAAGGGGCATCCTCTAATTTTGAAGCTAATTCTAGTGTCCAATACATATTCGACGGTATTTAGTTTTGATTCATTTTTTCGATTTTGCGAATATATAAAAAATAAAAGCAAAACCTAAAAAAAAGATTTGTTATCTAAACCCCCGATTTCCATTGCGTTTCTGGCACATTTTCATCGAATGATATTTTTCTTCCCAGTACAAAAAGGTAGTCAGACAGTCGATTTATGAATTTCACCAGATTTTTATTGACTTCATTCTGTTCTGAAAGTTCAATTATTCGGCGCTCAGCCCTCCGACAAACAGTACGTGCAATTTGTGCCTGTGCTGCAGCAATACTGCCTCCTGGCAAAATAAAACTGTTTAGCTTAGGGAGTACTTCAAACATTTGGTCCATCTCTTTTTCAAGCATTTCAATGTCTTCTATTTTACATGGAATCTGCTTTTTAAACTCCGACACCGAATCATCGGTTGCCAATTGAGCTCCAATCGTAAATAATACAGACTGAATATGCTTCAAAACCTCCTTCGCATTTTCATCAATATTCATCGCCACAATTAAACCAACATGACTATTTAGCTCATCGACTGTCCCATACGATTCTAAACGGATATTATACTTTTTCACCCGCGCACCACCAATTAAACCAGTGGTGCCATCATCTCCTGTTTTTGTATATACGCGAACTTCTTTTTCCATTAAATTACCGGATTTGGGTTTATTTCATCTGATTCTACTTCCCCATCTTTTAACCGAATAATGCGGTGTGCATGTAGGGCAATATCCTCCTCATGAGTTACAACAATCAGGGTATTGCCTTGTTGATGAATTTCAGAAAACAATTGCATGATTTCTTTTGAAATTTTCGAATCGAGGTTTCCTGTTGGCTCATCAGCTAAAAGAATAGCAGGTTTATTGATTAAAGCGCGAGCTACTGCAACGCGCTGTCGCTGTCCTCCGGATAGTTCATTAGGTTTGTGGTCAATCCGGTCAGCCAGGCCAACATCTTTCAACATCTCGGTAGCTCGTTGCAACCGCTCTTGCTTCTTCACGCCCGAATAAACCATAGGTAACATCACGTTGTCTAAAGCTGTGCTTCGGGGTAGCAAGTTAAAGGTTTGAAAAATAAACCCTATTTCGCGGTTTCTAATCATCGCTAATTCATCATCGATTAAATCACTAACGTTATGATTGTTCAAAATATAGGTACCACTTGTAGGCGTATCCAAACAACCAATTACGTTCATTAAAGTAGACTTACCTGATCCTGAAGCCCCCATAATGGCAACATACTCGCCTTCATTAATATGAATACTAACCGAGCGAAGAGCTCGAACAACCTGCGTTCCAACCTTGTAATTCTTTACAATATCGGTTAAACTGATTACCTGATTTATTGTGTTTGACATGTATTTTGATTAATTTCAAAAAAGAGAAAACTGACAATACTCTTTTTTTATTTGGTTAGTAAATATAAGGATATGATATTGATTTCTCACTTGCAATAAGTACTTTTCAGTATTTGTATTTTTGGCATTCAACAAAAACCATGCAATACATAATAAATATGAACAAAAAATCTTAATAACTCTAAAAATATTTCAAACTTGAGCTGAATTTTGTTTTTTATCTTTGCTTTATGCCGGAGTATCTAGATCAGGACATTAAATTTTTACCGGGTGTGGGCCCAAAGCGAGCTGAGCTGCTAAAAAAAGAGCTTAACATCAACACATTTCGTGATCTACTTTACTATTTTCCTTATAAATATATCGACCGGACAAAATTCCACTCCATTGCCGAAGTAAGGTCCAATCAAGCTTACATTCAGGTAAAAGGAAAAATCAGATCTTTTGAATTACAAGGCGAACGACATAAGCAGCGACTAACTGCTGTTTTCGCAGATGAAACCGGAGTAATGGATTTGGTTTGGTTTCAGGGAATTAAATACATCAGAGAAAATTTGTTGCCGGGAAAAACTTACGTGGTTTTTGGCAAACCTTCTGTTTTTAACGGTCGGGTAAATATTATTCATCCAGAAGTTGAAGACCAGACCAGCGAACAAATAAAAACCGGTGTTCTTCAAGCTTTTTACAATACTACAGAAAAACTTAAAAAGCGTTTTTTAAATACGCAGGCTCTCAATAAAATTCAGTATTCGCTCGCTCAGCAAATACGTGGGAAAATTTATGAAACCCTGCCACAAAAAGTAATTGAACCGTTCAAATTGATGGGGCTCAAGGATACCCTCCAGCAAATTCATTTTCCTGAAAGTACTCATCAGTTGCAAAAAGCAACCTTTCGGCTTAAATTTGAAGAGCTATTTTTCATTCAACTAAAAATACTGAGTCTCAAACATAATCGATATGAAGCATTCAGGGGATTCTTATTTTCTAACGTAGGCTACAACTTCAACCAATTTTATAATAATAATTTACCATTTGAACTCACGGGAGCACAAAAAAAGGTCATTAAAGAAATACGTAAAGATTTAGGTTCCGGCAAACAAATGAATCGCCTTTTACAAGGCGATGTGGGCAGTGGGAAAACACTGGTTGCTTTAATGGTTTCACTCATTGCATTCGACAATGGTTTCCAGGCCAGCCTGATGGCTCCAACTGAAATTTTGGCCATTCAGCATTTCAACACCATTCGAAAAATGCTTACCGGACTTGGTGTAAAAACTGCGCTATTAACGGGATCAACCAAAAAGAGCGAACGAAAAATTATTCATGAGCAATTAGAAAGTGGCAATTTACAACTATTAATCGGAACACATGCATTAATCGAAGATGTGGTAAGCTTCGATAAATTAGGGCTGGTAATCATTGATGAGCAGCATCGATTTGGAGTTGCCCAGCGGGCTAAACTTTGGAAGAAGAATGCAGGAATTCCTCCTCATATTTTAGTGATGACCGCTACTCCAATTCCACGAACTTTAGCCATGACGCTTTATGGTGATCTGGAAGTATCGGTCATCGATGAACTTCCACCCGGACGAAAACCAATTGACACCCGCCATTATTTCGAAAACCGCCGAAAGCAAGTTTATCAGTTTATTCGTTCACAGATTGACGCCGGTCGACAGGCCTATATTGTATATCCACTGATTAGTGAATCAGAAAAAATGGATTACAAAAATCTGGAAGATGGCTATGAATTGATGCGAGAAGTTTTTCCGCGCTATAAAATAAGTATGGTTCACGGCCGCATGAAACCCACTGAAAAAGATGCAGAAATGCAATTATTTAAAGAGGGTAAAACACAGATTATGGTCGCTACCACAGTTATTGAAGTTGGGGTTGATGTACCGAATGCCTCAATCATGGTCATTGAGAGTGCCGAACGTTTTGGCTTGTCTCAACTACATCAACTTCGAGGACGAGTTGGGCGCGGAGCTGAGCAATCCTACTGCCTACTAATGTCTTCGTATAAAATAAGTAACGAAAGCCGAAAACGACTGGAAACGATGGTTCGTACCAATGATGGATTTGATATTGCTGAAGTGGATTTGAAACTCCGGGGCCCCGGAGACATAGAAGGAACTCAGCAAAGCGGATTGGGCGTGGACCTGAACATTGCCAATTTAGGAAAAGATGGCGAGATTTTGCGTATTGCCCGAAATGTTGCCAGCGATATTCTTGATGACGATCCTAAGCTGGAAAAAGAAGAAAACAAAATACTTCGGTATCAATTTCAAAAAATGAAAAACACTGAATTCAACTGGAGTGTAATAAGCTAAATAATAAATCGAAACTAACATGAGACAGTCAAAAATTTATTTCTCAATTGCCTTTCTTCTGGTTGCAAGTCTTACTTGCCATGCCAAAGTTTATCGAGTCTTTTACCTGGGAGGACAGTCGAACATGGATGGCTATGGCTATGTCAAAGAGTTACCATCGGATCTTTCTAAAACATTTAATAATGTTATGATTTATCAGGCGCAAATGGCTAAGGATGGAGAGGAGCCGAACGGCGACGGTATATGGGCAAAACTAAAACCGGGCCATGGCAAGGATTTTAAAACTGACGGAAAAATGAATCAATACGGTGAGCGCTTTGGCGTTGAACTATCCTTTGCACAAAGAATGCAGGAACTATTTCCTGGAGAATCAATTGCGCTAATTAAATACTCTCGTGGAGGAACGTCAATTGCTATTGGAGCAAGCTCTGCAGGATGCTGGGATCCCGATTATACTGAGAAAAATGGCGTAAATCAGTGGGACCATTATTTGGCAACCCTTCGGAGCGCATTACAAATCGAAGATATTGACGGTGATGGAGAGAAAGACCAACTAATTCCGACAGGGATTGTCTGGATGCAAGGTGAAAGCGATGGCCATTCCGCCGAAGTAGCCATAAAATACGAGGAAAACCTGACGCAACTAATGGATATGATCAGAGCATCGCTGCGACACGACAAACTCCCGCTAGTTATTGGACGTATTTCTGATAGCGGAAAAGATGAAGACGGCTTGGTATGGGATTTTGGAAATGTGATTCGCGCAGCACAAGAGCATTTTGTTGAAAATGATCCGGCCGCCGCTCTGGTTAAGACAACCGATAATTACGAGTATTCAGACAAATGGCACTACGACTCAAAAGGATTTATAGACCTTGGAATTCAATTTGCCGACAAAATGTCAAAATTATTACATGAGAAAGAAAAATAACTGGTGTCCAATTAGAGTTCAAAAGAGGGATGTCTGCTTAAAATTTGACATCCCTCTTTTATTATATTACAAAATTAATTATCCTTTTTTGACGCTTCTAAAGTGATCTTTTCAATTGTCAATTTATGTCGATTTAGTTAGCAGAAGTTAGCAGAAATTTGTCGTTTTTGTTCAACTCAGAATATAAAGATGAGCATTTTTTGCAACGCAGAGATTGTTTTACTGATTACTTAATGCAATCTCCATATTACAATAAAACAAGATAAGTACAGCTACAACAAGCAAATAAAACACACAAAAGACTGAATAATTGACACTTAAAAACAACTCAAACAAAGATTAACTATTTAAAAAGAATATAAATAACCGAAGATGTTTTAAAAATGATAAAAATATGGATTCTAGTTATCCAAACATCTTTAGTTTTGCAGTCATAAAAGCTGGAAGAAGAAACAAATGTCGGGAGAGATTTCACATAAAGGGATTATAAAAAAGCTTACTGAAAAAAGTATAGTCGTTGGCATTGTCAACGAATCAGCCTGCTCCGGCTGCCATGCAAAAGGAGCATGTTCTATGTCAGACATGAAAGACAAAGAAATTGAAATTAATCATTTCAACGGTGATTATAGCCTCGGACAATCTGTTGAAGTCGTTGGAAAAACATCGCAAGGTTTCAAGGCTTTGTTTTATGGCTACGTCTTTCCGTTTATACTTGTTTTGTTTGCGTTGATATTATTAACAAGCCTTCAGTTTAGCGAAGGCATCAGCGGACTCGTTTCGCTGTTCACTTTAATTCCATATTACACCATACTTTATCTTACTCGAAATAAAATTCGCAAGAGCTTTGAATTTGAAATCAAGCCTTTACTATAATTATGAGTGATACGATTATTTATACTATGATTGCCTTGAGCGCTATAGGTATTTTGGCTGCTGTCATTTTATACTTAGTAGCTCAAAAGTTTAAAGTATATGAAGATCCACGGATCGACGAAGTAGAAAATGCCTTGCCTGGAGCCAATTGCGGAGGATGTGGCTATGCCGGTTGTCGCGCGTTTGCTGAAGCATGTGTTAAAGAAAATGAGTTATCGTCTCTTTTTTGCCCTGTTGGTGGAAACGATTGCATGGGAGGAGTCGCTGATATTTTAGGACTCGAAGCTATTGCACAAGATCCAAAAATAGCGGTTGTTCGGTGCAACGGAACCTGTGAACATCGGCCAAAAACCAATCAGTATGATGGGGCAACATCGTGCGCTGTAGCTTCTTCGCTTTATGCCGGAGATACTGGATGCCAATATGGGTGCCTCGGACACGGCGACTGCGTTGCAGCCTGTGACTTTGATGCGATTCACATGAACCAGGAAACCGGATTACCGGAAGTTGTGGACGATAAGTGTGTGGCCTGTGGTGCCTGTGTTGAAGCCTGCCCAAAAACGCTGATTGAGCTTCGTAAACGAGGACCAAAAGACCGTAAAATTTACGTTTCGTGCCGTAACGAAGACAAAGGAGGAGTAGCAAAGAAATCATGCGAAGTTGCATGTATTGGATGTTCCAAATGTTTCAAGGTTTGTCCGTTCGATGCGATTACGATGAACAACAACCTGGCATTTATTGATTCAGACAAATGTAAATTGTGCCGTAAATGCGTTGTCGAATGTCCTACAAATGCGATTATCGAAGTTGGGTTTCCACCTCGAAAAGTCAAAACAGACCTACCTCCTAAACCAGCAGTAAAAAAGGAAGTTCCGAAAAAGGTGGAAGGCAAGTCATCCGAAGATATTAAACCAGATAACGTAGATAAAAAATAGGAGGCCATCGTGTTAAAAACATTCAAACTCGGCGGAGTGCACCCGGCTGAAAATAAACTTTCGGCCAATAAAGCCATAGAAAAGCTGGCTTTACCAAAAAGTGTCTTTATCCCCGTAACCCAACATATTGGAGCACCAGCTCAAGCCCTCGTTAAAAAAGGCGATCAAGTAAAAGTTGGACAGCTCATTGCCAAATCTGGCGGTTTTGTTTCTGCAAACATTCATTCATCTGTTTCCGGAAAAGTAAAAAAGGTTGACCTGTCAATGGACAGTTCCGGTTATCCAAAACAAGGATTTTATATTGATGTTGAAGGTGATGAATGGGAAGACGGAATTGACATTTCTTCAGAGTTAGTTAAAAATTTTGAAGCTGATAGCAAAACAATTGTTGACAAAATAAATGCAGCCGGTGTTGTTGGACTGGGAGGAGCAACTTTCCCGACCCATGTAAAGCTAATGCCACCGCAAGGGATGAAAGCCGAAGTCCTGTTAATCAATGGCGTAGAATGCGAACCGTACCTAACATCCGATCATCGGGTGATGCTGGAAAAAGCAGAAGAATTATTGGTTGGCATTCGTCTTTTAATGTGTGCCCTGCAAGTAAACAAAGCTCACATTGGCATTGAAAACAATAAGCCGGATGCGATTAACCATCTGAATAAACTAACCGCATCAGACCCGACAATTGATGTTGTACCGCTAAAAGTGAAATACCCACAAGGGGGAGAAAAACAATTGATAAAAGCCGTGACAGGTCGCGAGGTTCCTTCGGGAGCTCTTCCAATTTCGGTTGGCGCAGTTGTTAGCAATGTAGGGACAGCATTGGCAGTTTACGATGCGGTGCAAAAAAATAAACCTCTGGTTGAGCGGGTTGTCACAATTACCGGCAAGTCAGTTGCCAAACCATCAAACCTACTGGTTCGAATAGGAACTCCTGCACAAGATTTAATTGAGGCTGCCGGGGGATTACCAGAAGATACGGGTAAAGTGATCAGCGGTGGACCCATGATGGGAAAAGCAATTTCCACAACTGATATTCCGGTAACCAAGGGAACTTCAGGTATTCTGATTCTACCAAAAAAGGAAGCCAATCGGGAGCTAATGAAAAACTGCATTCGTTGCACTCGCTGTGTTACTGTTTGCCCAATGGGACTAGAGCCCTACTTTTTAATGACCGTATCCGACAAGCAAATATGGGAGAAGGCCGAAGATAACAACATCATGGACTGTATTGAATGTGGCTCCTGCAGTTACACTTGCCCTGCCGATCGTCCATTATTAGATTATATTCGTCTAGGAAAAGGAAGAGTAGGAAACATTATCCGAAACCGCAAAAGCTAAAAACACAAAAGTCTAATTCATAATTCTGATCAAAAGAAATGAGTAAACTTCTAACGATATCGCCTTCACCGCACGTTCATACCAGCGATTCGGTGAATAAAATCATGTACCGGGTACTACTGGCTCTCGTGCCTGCACTTGTCTGGTCTGTCTTTATGTTTGGTTTCGAAGCTATTCGAGTAACGCTCATTGCAGTTGCTGCCTGTGTGGCTTTTGAATACCTGATTCAAAGATTCATCATGAAAGAAATACCTAAAATCACTGATGGTTCAGCTGCATTGACAGGTATTTTATTAGCATTTAACGTTCCGGCAAGCCTTCCAACCTGGATGATCATTGTTGGGGCACTTGTTGCAATTGGAGTGGGAAAACTATCATTCGGCGGGCTGGGAAACAACCCATTTAACCCGGCGTTGGTTGGTCGTGTTTTTTTATTGATTTCCTTTCCTGTTCACATGACCAGCTGGCCAGTAACACAGCATGCTGCTGTTGACGCTTTAACAACAGCCACTCCGCTAGCTTTATTAAAAGAAGGTGTCAAAGCCGGGCAGCCGGTAAGCGAAATAATGTCTACTCTACCAACAAACCTAAATCTTTTATACGGAAACATGTCGGGTTCATTGGGTGAGATTTCAGCCATGTTCCTCTTGCTGGGATTTGGCTATATGTTATGGAAAAAAGTAATTACCTGGCACATTCCGGTTTTTGTACTCGGTACTATCTTTGTTTTTCAGGGTGTGCTTTGGATGTTAAATCCTGAAAATTTTATCGAACCCCTCTTTCATTTATTAACAGGTGGTGCCATGCTTGGAGCTATTTTTATGGCCACTGATATGGTTACTTCACCGATGACGGTAAAAGGACAGTTGATTTTTGGAGTTGGCATTGGAGTCATTACAGTACTGATTAGAAATTTTGGTGCATACCCTGAAGGAATTTCCTTTGCCATTTTAATTATGAATGGGTTTACACCACTAATAAATGCGTACATCAAACCAAAACGATTTGGAGGGACGAAGTAATGGCACAAAAAGAATCGACATTTACAAACATGACGGTTACCTTATTTTTGGTAACGCTGATTGCAGCAACTATACTTGGATTTATACACGACCTAACCAAGGAAGATATTGCTTTGGCAAAAATGAAAGCTCAAAAAGAAGCTATTGAAAGTGTGCTACCGGCTTTTGAAACGCTTGGCGATTCGTACAAAGTACTTCCTGACGACGGAGCTGACAGCTTGGAGTTTTTCCCAGCTTACGGCGCGGATGAGCAATTGGTAGGAGTAGCTGTAAAGACGTACACTAAAAACGGCTTTAGCGGCTTAATTACACTGATGGCTGGTTTTTCACCCGACGGAGCAGTTACCGGTTACGAAATACTCGAACACAAAGAAACTCCGGGACTTGGAGCTAAGATGGATAAGTGGTTTAAAGATGAAGCAAAACCCAAGCAAAACATTATTGGCAAAAGCCCGGCAACAACAAAATTTGAAGTAAGTAAAGACGGTGGTGAAGTGGATGCCATTACCGCGTCAACGATTACCAGCCGTGCATTTCTAGATGCCGTCAGAAGAGCTTACAATACCTATAATCAAAATCAAGAGTCCGAAAAAACAGCAGAGAATCAGACTAAAAAAGGAGGACAATCATGAATCAGATGCAAAACTTCACCAAAGGATTTATCAAAGAAAATCCGGTTTTTGTTTTACTACTGGGTATGTGTCCCACCCTTGGGGTTACGTCATCGGCCATCAATGGGCTGGGGATGGGACTGGCAACAACCTTTGTACTGTTGATGTCAAATATCGTTATTTCTGTCATCAAAAATGTCATCCCCAGCAAAGTAAAAATACCTAGTTTCATTGTGGTAATCGCTTCGCTGGTTACTGTTGTTGAATTGGTTATGCAGGCATACTTACCTGCTCTTTACAAGAGCTTGGGACTTTTCATTCCTCTGATTGTAGTGAACTGCATTGTTTTAGGACGTGCAGAAGCATTCGCCTCAAAAAACACGATTTTCACCTCGGCAGTTGATGGTTTGGGGATGGGACTTGGGTTCTCTTTTGCACTCACATTACTTGGTGCAGCGCGTGAATTTTTAGGAAGCGGAAAAATCTTCAATCTGACAATTTTTCCCGAAGATTACGGAATGCTACTATTCGTGTTAGCTCCCGGAGCTTTTCTTGTATTAGGCTATTTAATTGCCATTATTAATCGTTTGAACAAAGCTTAAAAAATATACCATGGAATATATTTTTATTATCATAGCCGCCATCTTTGTAAACAACATTGTATTGAATCAGTTTTTAGGAATTTGTCCTTTTCTAGGAGTCTCCAAAAAGCTGTCTACGGCGGTAGGAATGACAGGTGCAGTAACTTTCGTGATGGTTATTGCGACAATCGTTACATACCTCATTCAAAATTATATATTGAATCCACTGAATTTAGTATTTCTGCAAACCATTTTTTTCATTCTTGTTATTGCATCTTTAGTACAGTTGGTTGAAATTATCTTAAAGAAAGTAAGCCCTTCGCTTTATCAGGCACTAGGTGTGTTCTTGCCATTAATCACAACAAACTGTGCGATTCTTGGTGTTGCAATTTTGACTTACCAAAAAGAATTCAACCTGATGGAAGGCGTTGTTTTTGCTATTGCAAATGCAATCGGATTCGGGTTGGCATTAGTACTATTTGCAGGACTTAGAGAACATTTAGATATGATGAATATTCCAAAGGGCTTAAAAGGAACGCCAATTGCATTAATTGTAGCCGGAATTCTGGCAATGGCTTTTATGGGATTCAGTGGTTTAGTTTAAAACAACAATTAATATTTACAATTTAGTAGTTAGGCTTATCGACAGTTAGATTTCCAACAAAACAATTGAAAAATAAGTCAAAAACAGCATCAATATTTGGTGCTGTTTTTTTGTTTCATTTCGGCACCTATTTCATCGAAGAGAAGGCAGTTCCGTTGATAGGAATAGGTAAAATAAAAATCTGTAACAACGGCGAAATATGAGTTGTAACGTTGCTTAAAAGCAACCTGCCACTACTAATCAAACCGAATATGTCTTTTTAACCGCAAGGAAAATAACAAAGCGGCGAAGCCAAGCCCGCTTAAAAAACCGCCCCAAACACCGACAGCTCCATATTCGAGCATAACACCCAAAAGGTAGCTTATTGGCAAGCCTAAAATCATGTAGCTGATAAATGCCATAAACATGGGGTATTTTACATCTGACACTCCACGTAACGAAGCCAACAAAACAACCTGAATTCCATCAAAAATCTGAAAAAGAGCAGCAACAATAATCAGATTGGCAGCCATAGTAACAACAGCAGGATCATTCGTAAACAATAGCGGGAACTGATGCCGGAAAAGCACAAATAAAATAGCCATAATTCCCATAAAAAGAACGACAAGGTGAAATGAAGAGTAAATACTCCTGCGCAACTGTAACCTATCATTTGCTCCCCTCGCATGACTCACTAAGATAGTTGTTCCTGCTCCAACGCCTAAACTAATCATATACGTAAATGAGGCTAAACCAATAGCAACCTGATGAGCTGCCAACGCTTCTTTACTAATCCACCCCATCATAATTGCACCAAAGCTAAATGTGCTTATTTCTAAAATAATCTGCAAGCCGATTGGCAAACCCACCGCTAACAATTCCTTTAGCTTTTTTAGTTTAATCCGGGCATGATACGCGATCCGAAACTCCCGCTTAAACTGGTTATTTTTCAGCACAAACGGAATCAACAAGATGGGCATCAAAATTCTTGAGGCTAAAGTAGCAATTCCAGCTCCATTTAAGCCTAAAGCCGGAGCTCCAAACTTTCCATAAATCAAAATATAGTTCAGCGCAATATTTAGCACATTAGCCGTCAGAGTAATGTACATGGCTATTTTGGTATTCCCCACTCCTTCCAGAAATTGCTTGAATGACATAAACAACAACATCGGCAGCAAAGATGCAACCAACAATAAGTAATAAGGAATAGCCTTGGCAACAACTTGCTCCGGCTGCCCCATCCGGTCAAGATAAAAGCTTAACAATCCCATTACCAATCCAATTAGCACAGTTGCACCCATATGCACCACCAAGCCATTCTTCAAGTACTCGCCTACCTCCTGCTCCTTTCTCTGGCTATATACATTTCCGACAAGCGGAGTTATTCCCATCGTGACGCCAATGCCCATTAGCATGCCAATATGAAAGATACTAATGGAGAAAGCTGCAGCAGCCAATTCGACTGTTCCAACATGTCCAACCATCATGTTATCAGCGAGGCTAACCGTTACTTGTCCTATCTGCGACAAAATTACCGGAAAAGCCAAGTGTAAATTTCTTTTATAAAGTGGAATATAATTTGAAAATTTCACGGCATTCTTGTATTGATTGTTGCCACAAAAAAACATATTTAATAATGATTAGTTTACTTGTGACGTCAGAATTCTAAAAGCTGGCAAAAGTAATTGTTTGATTCAGATTAAAGCGAAAACCAGTAATTAAATTTTATCATGAAAACATTGTTGGATTTCACACCAAACAGATCGCCATAGCTTTTGCTAACCGAGTAGTTATTACTTCGCTCATAAAACATACTGGAAGTATTCCAAACAAAATAAAGTGTAGATCCCGGTCGCAACTCCCAGCGGACAACCAAATTCGATCGTAACTCTTTGTAGTCGAAATTGGGGTTCACAAAAGCGTATTCTTCTCCCCCTTCATCCATGATTTCATAACTGTTGTCTTCGAGCAGAACCGACTGTGCTGAAAAATACCGTTCAGGCAAACTTTTACTATCGCCTTTGTTCACCCTTCTAAAATCAGAATATTTAGCGACTGAGGCATACGGATTCACATAGTATTGGAACGATATCTCTGGTGTAACAAATATTCCAACCGCAGAGTTGTGGAAATCGTCTTACGATCCATTTTTCCAACCAGGTACCCCGTTGAATTATCGGAAAGCGAAAGCCTTCGAATATATTGGTGATAATCCGTCAGATCTTCATAGTCCATTTGTCCATACATAGAAATCCGATCACCAATTTGCCAGCGAGCGGTTATATTGTAACGATCTCTTTTTGAAATTCCATCAACAGACCAAATGTAGTGTGGCCCTCCGGCAAAGAGTAGATTCTTTGCATTGTCGGATTGAAAAAACAAACGGGTTTCCCAGGTGTCATCTTTAAACAATTTAGGGCCTCCTCTCAACTCACGGGTATCAAAAACATTATAATCGTGTTCAAGAAATGCATGTATACGCCACAAATTTGTAAACCGGGTATACGAATGGAGTTGAAATTCTTCCTTGGTTGTTTCACCTCCATAGCTCCATTCGTGTTTTTGAGTATATTTTAAATAATAGTCACGAAAAATTCCAATCGGCTTATTCACCTGATACTTAAATTCGGCAACCCCTTCAAGGTAATCGGCCTGGTACATGTAGCCCAAGTTGTTTAAATCCACGCCAGGAGAGCGCCAGCTGAATGTTCCATTCGCCCGAAATTTACCGCTTTGTTTTCCTCCTGCAAGTTGTCCTCCATGACCGATTAAACTTGTTTTTGAAGGATTATAAGTTAAGTGATCAGCACCCGGTCGTTGAAAATAATGTTGCGACGCCAACTGCAAATCAGCAATCGCTTCTTCCGTTCCTCCAATTCGGCTATAGAAACTCTTTAAATCAATAAAATACTTGTGCTTTTCCAATTATGTTGAAAATCAACTCCTCCAACCAAGGATGAGTGAGGTAGAAACTCCAAATGCTCCTCATTGATCGAACTCACACTGGAAGTCACAATTCCCCCAAGTACGGTATTCCCTTCATTAAAATCTTGTTTTACACGACCAACAAAGTGATTGGAAAAAGGCTCTACGGTAACTTGCTTCTCGTTGTCAGCTGAATAAACAGTGGCCTTTTCTTTTGCTGTAAAACTCTGGACAATTCCCAACGATAAAAGCCCTTCTTATTCTTTCCGGTCACCTTTAAAGCACTAATAATCGATGTATTATCAGGCATAGAAAGACTTTCATTCTCCCGAAGACCCGGCCGATGAGAAGGAGCACGTCCTATCCTCCGGGAATAAAAAAGCAAATCGCGCCCCATGCTAAAGTCAAGTACATTATTTCCTTCCAGAAAAAACGGCCGTTTTTCATCGTAAAAAACTTCATACGACGACAAACTCAACTCCGAAGGATCGGCTTCTACTTGTCCAAAATCAGGATTTACAGTATAGTCCAGTGTAAAATCGGAACTCAGACCAGTCTTTCCATCTAGTCCGATGTCGAATCTTGTACTATTTTCCAGATCGCTATTTGGCGAATACTTATAGCTGGAGTATGGTAGAAACTCCATTTTTCGTTTTGCATTAATACCTTTTATTCCGCGCAGTTCGCCAAATAAATAAACCATGGCTGGAGCATCAACCGGAATTAACTTCCACTGATCTTCTTCCGAATTTCGGTCAATCCAACGCCAGATATGCATTCCCCACACCTGCTCTTGCACATCAGAAAACCTTAGCTGACTAAAAGGAATACGCATCTCAATAGTCAACATCGAATCTTTTACATCTGATTTGCCATCCCAAATGGCATCCCAATTATAATCCCATTGGTATGCTCCGAGATGCATGAGGTCAACCTTCTGACCGGCAGCCGATACATTAAATTCAAAAGCTGTTCGTTTGTCTGCATACGAGTCAATAGCCACGCCTGCAATATCGCCGCTCATTTCATCTCGTCGACTTAATATGTATCTGATTTTTTCAGGCTCATAATCGTAGCATTTTAACGCAATGTATAGATTATCCTTATCATATAAAATACAGAATTCGGTTCGTTGCAAAGGCGCATTTGCCTGTAAAGGCTGTTGCTGTAGAAACTCACCCTCCCATTTCGCATGGCTCCATGCAGCATCATCAAGCTCTCCGTCAATTTTTATTTTTTCTGAAATGAAATCAGCGCGATATACTTTTATATCACTAGCTGTTCGGTTAACCATTGTGTCAGTAGATAGTGAATAGTCAGTTACTCCCTGAGCGTAATTTGAACTCACCGAAGATACAAATCCAATAAATAGGATTAATTTAGATAGCGATTTTTGGTAAAATATAGTTTTTCAACAAGGGCAGACTAATATACATAATTATTTATTTCATATACTTCTTAATATTAACTTTTTTTAGACGTAAAGATTAATTAATGATAGTCTTGTGAAAACTTTTTAGACCGAATATGGTTTTTATGGTAGAATTTAGGTCAAAAAGGGTCTAATTAGACTATTTAATAAGACAAGTATTTGAAGTATTAAAAGTTTATTTATGAATAAAATCAACAAAATCCTGGTGGCAAACCGGGGTGAAATTGCTATCCGAATCATGCGCACCTGCCGTGAAATGGGCATAGCAACTGTTGCTGTTTTTTCCGAAGCCGACCGCACATCTATGCATGTTCGCTATGCTGATGAAGCATACTACGTTGGCCCGGCTCCTTCAAAAGACAGTTATTTAAAAGCTGATAAAATTATAGAAGTTGCTTTAAAATCAAAAGCTGACGCGATCCACCCGGGCTACGGCTTTTTATCTGAAAATGCTGCCTTTGCAAGGCTTTGCAGAGAAAATGGTATTATTTTTATCGGTCCTACTGCCGAAGTGATCGATAAAATGGGTGATAAAATTCAGGCTCGAAAAGCAATGATTGCAGCTGGTGTTCCTGTTGTTCCCGGAACTACGGAAGCCATCAAGTCAGAGGACGAAGCTATTGAGACCATTCAATCCATTGGGTTGCCGGTTATGATTAAAGCTTCTGCCGGAGGTGGTGGAAAAGGAATGCGACTAGTTGAAAAAACTGCAAACATTATTTCTGCCGTTCGTGCTGCTCGATCTGAAGCTCTGGCTTCTTTCGGCGACGATGCAGTATATATTGAGAAATATGTAAGCTCACCACACCACATAGAGTTTCAGGTGCTTGGAGACGAACATGGTAATGTCGTTCACCTTTTTGAGCGGGAATGCTCAATCCAAAGGCGACACCAAAAGATGGTAGAAGAAACACCTTCCGTATTAATGACCGAGGACCTGCGCTACCAGATGGGCAAGCATGCCGTTGATGCCGCAAAAGCAGTAAATTATGTTGGGGCCGGAACCATTGAGTTTTTGGTAGACAACGATTTAAACTACTACTTTCTGGAAATGAATACGCGCTTGCAGGTTGAACATCCAATTACCGAACGGGTAACTGGAATCGATCTGGTTAAAAAGCAAATTGAAGTTGCAGGAGGAATGCACCTCAATCTAATTCAAAGTGAATTGGAACAAAAAGGTCACGCCATAGAATGTCGGATATATGCTGAAGATTCAGACAATAACTTTATGCCAAGTCCGGGTAAAATCCATAACATTACCGAACCGCTTGGGCTAGGAGTACGAACTGATGGCTATGTTTACGAAGGCTATGAGATTCCAATTCATTACGATCCGATGATCTCTAAACTGATTGTTTGGGCGCAAACTCGCGAAGAGGCAATTCAGCGCATGCGTAGAGCCCTTTACGAATATAAAATAACAGGAATTCGCAGTTCGCTAAAGTTTCTAAACCGGATTATGGAAACCCCTGATTTTGTGTCAGGAAACTATGATACCAATTTCATTGAGAAGAATAGAACAACCTTGATGGCTGAAAGTGTCGAAGAATTGGAACAACAAGATATGGTTATTATTTCAGCCTATTTTGATTTTGTGAATCGCAAGAATAAAATTATTCCAACAAAAGAACTCAATCCGGCTAACAACCGCTGGAAAAAATATACTTACCAGAAAAACTTTGATCGTTTATAAAACATAAAATTATGCCTATTGAAATTAAATTAGGTGACCGTATTGCTTCAGTTAAAATTTTAAATCAAAATGAAAACCTCATCGAGGTAATGGTCGATGACAAAACATATAATATTGACCTGATGCATAACGATGAAGGAACTTTTTCAATAATTGAGAATAATCGGTCTCATAATATTTCGCTGGTCCCATCACAAAAACCCAAGACCTACACTGCATTTACCCTGCACAACACTTATGACTTGGAAGTGATTGATGCAGAAGCACGCTATATCCGTAATCGCGGAGCCGGAGCAATAGCCCAAAGTGAAAAGCAAATAACAGCACCGATGCCCGGTAAAATCGTAAAAGTTTTGGTAAAAGAAGGCGAAGAAGTAAAACAAGGACAAACAGCGGTGATCATTTCAGCCATGAAAATGGAAAGTGAATATAAAGTCGCTATTGATGGTGTTGTAAAAGCTGTAAATGTTTCAGATGGAGACACGGTGGAATCAAACCAAGTATTGATTGAAATTGACTAATTCAGAGAAACTATGGACTTAAAAAGCAAATTTGAGAAGTTTGAACAGACAAATATAGAAGCCGAATCTGGTGGTGGAATTGAGCGCGTTGAAAAACAACACGCAGCAGGAAAAAAAACTGCGCGTGAGCGGATTGATGAACTTTTGGATCCAGACACATTCAATGAAATAGACAAATTTGTCCTTCACCGCGCTACCGATTTTGGTATCGATAAAAAGAAATTTCGCGGAGACGGTGTCGTTTCCGGTTACGGAAAAATACATGACCGCCTGGTTTATGTATTCGCTCAGGATTTCACCGTTTTTGGAGGTACAATGAGTCGCTCCAATGCCGATAAAATCGTTAAAATACAAAAGATGGCCGTTGAAAATGGAGCCCCTCTGATTGGTTTAAACGACTCAGGTGGTGCACGTATTCAGGAAGGCGTACAAAGTTTAGCGGGATATGCTGATATCTTTTATAATAACGTTTTATCATCGGGAGTTATCCCCCAAATTAGTACCATACTTGGCCCATGCGCAGGAGGTGCGGTTTATTCTCCTGCCCTGACCGATTTCATTTTCATGGTGAACGAAACCAGTCACATGTTTGTAACCGGCCCAGATGTAATCAGAACGGTAACACATGAAGAAGTCTCAAAAGAAGACCTGGGCGGTGCTGTAACACATAGTTCGAGAAGCGGTGTTGCTCATTTTACAGGCGATAGTGAAGAACAAACCATTATGATGGTTCGCGAGTTGATCAGCTTCCTTCCATCAAACAACATGGAAGAACCTCCTTTACAAACCACAACCGATCCTATTGATCGAAAAGTTGATGCTTTGCATGATGTCGTTCCGGTAGATCCAAATAAGCCATACGACATGAAAGACATCATTTATAAAATTGTTGATGAGGAACATTTTCTTGAGGTTCAACCTCACTATGCATCAAACATTGTTGTTGGCTTTGCTCGTTTTGGCGGTAAATCTGTTGGAATTATTGCCAACCAACCATCTCATCTAGCAGGTGTTTTGGACATCAATTCGTCGTCAAAAGCTGCACGGTTTGTGCGTTTTTGCGATGCATTCAACATCCCGCTGGTTACGCTTGTTGATGTTCCAGGGTTCTTACCAGGAACGCAACAGGAATTCGGTGGTATCATTAAGCATGGGGCTAAATTACTCTATGCATTTGCCGAAGCCACCGTTCCTAAAATCACCCTAATTACTCGTAAAGCTTATGGAGGCGCTTACGATGTGATGTCGAGCAAACATATAGGCGGTGATATCAATTATGCTTACCCAACCGCAGAAATTGCAGTGATGGGGCCAGAGGGGGCAATAAATATTTTAAACCGAAACATCACAAATCCCAAAGAAAAGGCCCAAGCAGTTGAAGAGTACCGCGAAGCTTTTGCAAACCCTTATCGGGCAGCTTCGCTTGGCTACATTGATGAAATTATTTATCCGGAAGACACGCGAATTAAGATTATCAACGCATTAGAAATGACAAACAACAAACGAAAATCGAACCTGCCAAGAAAGCATGGAAACATTCCACTATAAATGATGTTACAGAAAATTGTTCGTTAAAAATACACCTAACGGACAATTTCCCGTTTACCTCTTTAAACGGTCTTACGCTATCGGAAAACACGATAACCGACAGACCTCCGAGGTTCATTTACTTTGAATAGTATAAAGTTTTTATTAGAATTAACATCGTGTTTGAAACAGTAGATTTTGTAAACAAAACACCATTTTGTGCGTTGTTTCTAATGTATTTCAGACTAGACAGTCTTAATCACTAAATTACGATAAATGCTTTTAGAAAAAGCTGAAATGCTTACATCAAGCAATACAAAAACGGATGAGTTACTCAACGATTATTATATTGCTTATTTAAGCCGTCAATTGAGCGTCTTGGGTAAGCGGGAAGTACACAATGGCAGAGCTCATTTTGGTATTTTTGGTGACGGAAAAGAGCTAGCACAAATAGCTTATGCTAAAACCTTTAAAAAAGGAGACTGGAGATCCGGATATTACCGCGATCAAACTTTCATGCTAGCTCTCGGACTACTACAACCGGAAGAATTCTTTGCCATGATTTATGGTGATACCGATGATAAAATGAACCCATCAACTGGTGGACGAAACTTCAACAACCACTTCTGTACCGCAAACATTAATGAGCAAGGAGAAATTAAGAACTTGACTGAAAGTTATAACTCCAGCTCAGATATCAGCTCTACGGGAGGCCAGATGCCCCGGCTACTCGGTTTAGCCCAAGCTTCAAAATTGGTGCGGGATAATGCATCGCTGGCAAAAGCACTGAATAACAATGTAACCGGTAATGAAGTTGCTTTCGGAAGTATTGGTGATGCCAGCACATCGGAAGGAATGTTTTTCGAAACAATCAATGCTGCCGGAGTTATGCAGGTTCCTTTAGCGGTATCAGTTTATGATGATGGATTTGGAATCAGCGTTCCGATCGAACTGCAAACAACGAAGTCAAGTATTTCTGAAGCGCTAAAAGGTTTTCAAAAGAAACGTGGAACGAATGGTATTTCGATTTATACCTGCCGAGGTTGGAACTATACCGAGCTGGTAGAAACTTTTGCTAAAGGTATCGACAACTGTAGAAAAACGCATACTCCAACCTTGTTTCATATTCAGGAAGTCACTCAATTGCTAGGGCACTCTACTTCCGGCTCACACGAACGGTACAAAAGTAAGGAGCGTTTGGAATGGGAAAAAGAATACGACTGTCTTTATCAATTTAAACTATGGCTGGTTGAAAATGGCATCAAGATGAATGCAATTTCAGCCATTGAAAATAAAGCCGTAAAATGTGCCAAAGAAGCTAAAAACAAAGCGTGGAAGAACTACAGTAATGGATTTTTAAAGGAAGCCAACAGTCTTAAAGACATCATTAAAAACTTAGATAAACAGTCTTCAGGAGAAATAGATCATCTGGCCGAATTGGAGAAAATAGATCAAAGGACTTTTCCTACGCGCCGAAAATATTTGAGCTTTGCCCAACGTATTTATTACGATATTTTTAACAACACACAAGTTAAAGATGCTTGCAATGAATTGTACCGCTGGATTGAAGAATTCAAAAATCAAAGTTCCGATTTTTACAATCGTCAACTATACCGGGAAGGAGTCGACTCCGTATTGAATGTAGAAGCCGTAGCTCCTCAATATGGGAAAGAGATAGCCAAAGTGAACGGCTCAGGAATATTGAGTAATAACTTTAATTCGCTCTTTGACAAATACCCAAATCTGGTGACATTTGGGCAAGATACCGGAAAACTTGGTGGCGTAAACCAAGGTATGAAAGGAATGCAGGAGAAGTATGGAACCGATCGGGTTTCTGATGCCGGCATACGCGAAACAACGATTATTGGTCAGGGAATAGGATTGGCATTAAGAGGATTTCGTCCAATTGCAGAAATTCAATATCTCGATTATTTGATTTATGCTCATTCAACCTTGAGCGACGATTTAGCCAGTATGCAATATCGTACAAAAGGCAAACAATCTGCGCCTCTTATTATTCGTACCCGTGGACATCAGCTACAAGGCATGTGGCATGCCGGTTCTCCCATGCAAATGATACTTGGATCGTTGCGCGGATTATATTTGTGCGTACCGCGTAATATGACGCAAGCTGCAGGTTTTTACAATACGCTTTTATCGGCTAACGATCCGGCGTTGGTTATTGAACCATTAAAAGGCTACAATATCAAAGAGCCACTTCCTGAGAATTTGGGAGAATTTAAAATCCCGCTTGGTGTTCCTGAGGTGATGGTTGAAGGTTCTGATGTTACTCTTGTTACTTATGCCTGGAATGTTAATCACGCTATTAAGGCAGCTGAACTGCTTGACACGAAGGGAATTTCAGTAGAGGTTATTGATGTTCAAACTCTCCTACCCTTCGATGTTCATCACCGAATTCTAGACTCGATCAAAAAAACGGGGAAAGTCATTTTTGTGGATGAAGATGTGCCGGGAGGCGGAACAGCCTACATGATGCAAAAAGTAATTGAAGAACAACAAGCATTCAATTATCTGGACACGGCTCCTCGCACGCTCACAGCGAAAGAGCATCGTCCGGCATATGGAATTGATGGCGAATTTTTCAGCAAACCAAACGTGGAGCAAATCTTTGAAAATATTTACGAAATGATGCGGGAAGTAGATATCAAAAAGTATCCTCAATTTTAAGCAATCACTTTCCTTCTTTTGGTCACATCAAAACTGCTTTTTCATTTAAATTTTTGAAAGGAGCCTTAAAAACCAGAACCTATAAATCAAAGTTCCTGCTTTTAAAATGCAAATCACGTTGTGGAAATGGGATCTCAACTTTATTTTCGCGGAACTGGTGATCAATTTCAAAGCGTAGATCGCTTTTGATATTCTCAACCATGAAGTCATTAGCTGTCCAGAAATACAGCTCAAAATCAAGTGAAGACTCTCCAAAGTCATTAAATCGTACAAATGCGGCCGGGGTCTTCACAATTTGAGAGTGATCTTTAGCAGCATCAAGTAATATTCGTTCCACTAATCTGACATCGGAACCATAAGCAACACCCACGGGAACATAAAACCGGGTGACATCGGCGTTATGACTCCAATTGATCACTTGCTGTCCTGTAAACCGAGAGTTGGGTACAATAATAACAACGTTGTCGCGCGTCAACACTTTTGAAACACGTAAGCCAATTTCAAGCACACGCCCTACAACGCCTTCCATTTCTACCACATCGTCCACTTCAATCGATCCATCAAATAAAATAATAATCCCTGAAAAGAAGTCGTTGAAAATATGTTGCAACCCGAATCCCACACCAATCAACAAGGCTGACACACTAGCGATAATCAAGGTAATTTCGAATCCAAGTGAGCCAATTGCCACACTAATCCCCAGCATCCAAATAACGTATTTAACAATCTGAAGGAATGACTTTCCCCTTCCTTTATCAAGTTTTTTACTATCAATCCGATCATCAAACCAATACTCGACAAAAAAAGATAAGCCCCTGACAATATACAGGACGACCAGAATGATAAAAATATTAAAAATTTGCAACTTAAATTTTTCGCCGGCATACAATACGTAGTTAAAAACGATAGAACTTTTAATTCCCAGCACTTCAAGTGCAATAAAAAAGAAACTGATCCAGCCCAACAATCTGGCTCCCTGCAATAAATAGCGAGAAAAACGAAAAGAGATACGCTTATTTATCAGTAGTTTTTTAATGAATCGATGTAATAAACGTATTATTATAAACGCAATAAAGCCTATCGCAATAATTAAAATCAAATCCAACAGATCAAACCTGAGCACATCATTTTCAAATAAAACAAGTTCTTTAAGTTTAGTCAGCATCGTCAATATCTATAATAATATTTTCAAGTATATTACTCAAATCAATCCCAGAGAGATTGTGCCTAAGCTCTCCAGATAGAGCAACTGAAATCCTTCCGGTTTCTTCAGAAACAATAATCGCACAAGCATCTGTATTTTCTGTTATTCCAACTGCAGCCCGATGACGCAATCCAAACAGCGGATTTAAATCTTCCTTATTGGTCAGTGGTAAAATACATCTTGCTGCCATTATTTTATTCCCGCTAATGATTACAGCTCCATCATGTAAAGGAGTATTTTTAAAAAAAACGGTCTCCAGTAAACTATCCGAAATCCGAGCATTCAATTTTTCACCCGTTCTGATGTATTCTTTCAACTCTGAATTTTGTGCAACAACAATTAAAGCTCCTGTTTTCACTTTCGCCATGTTTTCGCAAGCTCTAACAATCATTTTCAAATGTTGTCCGGAAGCTGACTTCGTTTTTAGATTGAATAGTTTTTCAACACTTAGAAAGCGATTTACCTGTGGGTTACTCCCAATTAGTAACAAAAAGCGCCGGATTTCGGGTTGAAACACAACAATCAGAGCCAAAATACCAACTCCAATAAACTGCCCCATAAATGATCCGAGCAGCTCCATATTTAGCGCCCTCACCAGCAGCCAGAATAGATACACTAAAAAAAGCCCAATAAAAATATTAAAGGCTACCGTGCCTTT
Organism: uncultured Sunxiuqinia sp.; assembly: GCF_963678245.1. Classification (NCBI taxonomy): domain Bacteria; kingdom Pseudomonadati; phylum Bacteroidota; class Bacteroidia; order Marinilabiliales; family Prolixibacteraceae; genus Sunxiuqinia; species uncultured Sunxiuqinia sp. Next base: position 141,148 of record NZ_OY782774.1, on the reverse strand, counting down.
AATCAGCAAGTAAAGCTGGTAAAGCAAAAACGCCACCAGCAATATGTCTAAAACATCTAAAAACCTTAATGTTATAAATAAGCTCATAAATTAGCCGTCTCCTTAAGCTTGGTAAAAATCTTTACCGACTCAACAGCATCTTTCACATCGTGCACCCTCAAAATATCAGCTCCACCAAGCAGTGCCATTGTATTAGCCGTAATTGTTCCTCCTAAACTTTGTTCGGCATCAACTCCCAACAGCTTTTGGATCATTGATTTTCGGCTCATACCAACCATTACCGGCAATTGAAAAACCTTAAAGGAATCCAGCCGATTTAGCAAATCATAATTATTTTCTAAGGTTTTACCAAAACCAAAACCCGGATCAAGAATAACATCTTTGACTCCCGCTTTAGTCAGTTTTCGTACTTTTTCAGAGAAATATTTTGAAATATCTTTTATTATATCATCATATTGAGGATCGTCCTGCATCGTTTGAGGCGTTCCTTTCATGTGCATCAAAATGAACGGCATCCCCAATTTCCCAACGGTGTCAAACATGTGCTCATCAAAATCACCTCCTGAAATATCATTGATGATACAATCGCCACATTCGTCAATTACGCGCAATGCCACCCACGAACGAAAAGTATCGATTGAAATTGGAGCCTCCGGAAACCGTTTCCGAATAGCGGTTACTGCTGGCAATAAGCGGGTCAGTTCTTCCTTTGTTGAAATAGCATCAGCCCCCGGACGAGATGACACTGCACCAATATCGATAATGCTTACCCCCTCTTCCAGCATCTGTTCGGCGCGCTGTAGAATGGCATCTTCGATTACATATTTTCCTCCGTCAAAAAAAGAATCAGGACTTACGTTTAAAATCCCCATCACAACAGGGTTCGACAGGTCGATTAGTTGCCCGTTAACATTGATCGTATGTTTTCGTTTAAAGAACTTACTTGCTGAGCTTGTGATCAACATAAAACCTAAGTATTAGATAAGTTAAACAATGCTTCATACAAAAGTATAATAAAGCCAACAAAATACGCATTTTTTCCTATTTTTATGGCTCAAAATTAAATGCAAAAAATGGAAAGAACCATTGAACAATACAATCATATTATTGAAACTTGCGAGGATATTTTCGTTAAAAAAATGAAAGACTACGGAGTTGCCTGGCGTATTTTGCGTCCCAGCTCTATGACTGATCAAATCTTCATCAAAGCTCAGCGAATACGAAGCATTGAAATGAAGGAAAACATGAAAGTTGATGAAGGTAGTCGATCAGAATACATCGGAATTATCAATTACTGCATCATGGCACTTGTTCAACTTGAAAAAGGAATTGCTGATAAGGATGACCTTACTGAAGAGGAAACCCATGAGCTTTACCTGAATTATTTCAATCAAGCTAAAAATCTGATGCGAAATAAAAACCATGACTACGATGAGGCATGGCGTCAGATGCGAATCAGCTCCATTACCGATCTTATACTGATGAAGATTAAGCGAACAAAACAGATAGAAGATAATGCCGGAAAAACAATCATCTCAGAAGGAATTGATGCCAATTATTTAGACATGATCAATTACGCCGTTTTTGCGTTAATTAAGCTAGAATATAAAGAATAGAGGAATTTTATGAAAACATTTTGGCACATTGCCCGAATTCTACTCGGGTTGGTTTTTATCTTTTCAGGTTTTGTAAAAGGCGTTGATCCTTGGGGAATGGCTTATAAATTCACCGATTATTTTAATGTCTGGGGTATGGATTCTCTAACGTCATTCGCGCTCCCTCTCGGTATTTTGTTATCGGCAACAGAATTCGCCATTGGCATCGCACTGGTTTTCAATACTTTTATCTCATTCACCTCAATTCTTGCCGTATTGATGATGAGCTTTTTCACAGTGCTTACATTTATTCTGGCCTTGACGAATCCGGTCACCGACTGTGGTTGTTTTGGCGATGCGCTAATTTTAACCAATTGGGAAACCTTTTTTAAAAATATCGTGTTTTTTGCGTTCGCAATTGTTGTTTTTGCCTATCGTAAGCGACATCATTCCGGAGAATTTAAACCAATTGCCTCAATGATGGTAATATCTACAATACTGGTGTTTGCTTATCTTATTGACTACTCGTACAACCACCTTCCCATCATCGATTTTCGGCCTTATAAAATTGGAGTTAATATTCCTGAGGGAATGACTGTTCCCGACGATGCTCCTAAAGATGTGTATGAAAATACCTTGTACTATAAAAACAAGAATACAGGAGAAATCAAGGAATTTACCGAAGAGAATTCCCCTTGGCAAGATTCGATAAACTGGGAATATGAATCAATCGACACAAAATTGGTGCAGGAAGGCTACAAAGCTCCAATTCACAATTTCTTTATAGAAACAGCCGAGGGGGAAGACATTAAAGACTTTTTCCTTTACGATGAGAATTTTACTTTTTTCTTCATATCTAAAAACCTCGATGACGCCGACACTTCGAATATAGAACAGCTGAGAGAACTGGCTCAATACGCAAATGACCATGAGATCAATTTTATAGGACTAACTTCTTCGCTCCCTGAAAATGTTGATGCCTACATTGCTGAACATGATTTACCCTTCGAAATGTTTAACGCCGACGAGATTACTTTAAAAACAATGATCCGTTCGAACCCTGGGCTAATGCTTATTAAAAATGGTACCATTCTGGATAAATGGCATTACAACGATTTTCCAACAATTGAGGAATTTGAGAAGCAATTAAAATACTTCGAAGTGCTAGGAAAATAGATTTTTGTAACAAACTCATATTCATCTTTTTAATACAAGTTCATTTTGTACTTTTGATAATATTGATGGTGCAAAATGAACCCAAGCCGTTACAGCCTTAAAAACGGTACATCCAAAGATAACTTAAAAAACATTAAGGGCTTGTACAAAACCGGATTGATTCTCATCCTGTGTTTTGGCTTCATTACGACCTTTGCTGAAGAGACTGCTTTGTATAAGGTGGGACTTCCCAAAGTCCCTGGCTTTATGTCTCGTGACCAAAACGGAGAAGTAAAAGGATTTCCGTTAGTACTGTTCGAAAAAATAGCTCAAGATGAAAATATTCAGTATGAATGGGTCGATGGGTCGTGGAACGAGCTTTTCATTAAAGTGCAGAACGAAGAAATTAATTACCGGGCACACAAGAAACGGCTAAGCGAAAAGAAATACTTGACTTTTCCGATTCCAATTTGCACACTATATGGAGCGAGCTTTATATGCTCAAGCAAACGAATTTCAGGAATATCCTTCAGCTCGAGAATAAAAAAATAGGACTGGTTATTGACGACAACAACGCCGCTGGTTTTCTTGAATATATTGCCGATTTCGATATCAAAATACAAGCGGTATACATCGATAGTCATTCCGAAGCCTTAAACAGGCTGAAGAGGAAAGAACTGTTTGCCATTGTAGGTCCTTCACCCAATTTGTTGGGGGAACTCCCACCGGAAGTGGTTAGCTCTGGCCTGTATTTTACCCCCACAGAGTTGAAATATTCTTTCCCAATTGGCAAAAATGAAGCTTTACGAAAAATGATAGACCACCGCCTGAGTATTTACAAAAGCACTCCCAACTCAATATACTATCAACTAATTACTGATTATAAAAAGGCTGTTTTCGAGCAATATCACTGGGTTTTGCCAATCTGGGTGCAATTTTCAATCTACGGATTTATAACTCTTTTTAGTGTTGCTTCTCTTTTTATAGCTATGCTGAGACAACAGGTAAAAACCAGAACCCGAGAGCTGAAAGACCGGGATACCTATTTGCATAAAGCAATGGAAGTTGGAGAAATGGGAACTTGGGAAATGAGTTTGGAGAATAGAAAAACTTACTGGTCTGACGAAGTGTATAGTTTTACCGGGATAAACAAAGAAAAAGAATATTTGACTGCAGAATATATCAAAAGTATTATTCATCCTGATGATCTTGAGGATGTAGTAGATTTTTTCGAAAAATTTGATCAGAAAGACACGATAGAAAAAGAATGCCGGATAATTAATAAGCTTGATCAAACAATTTATGTCCGGCTTGTCGGTCAGCTTATAAAAAATGAGCACCAAATTCCTGTAAAATCTATCGGAATCATCCAAATGATAACAAACCAGAAACTGCATGAGCAAGAGCTAATTAAAGCAAAAGAAACAGCCGAGAAAAACGAAAAACTGAAGTCAGCTTTTTTAGCAAATATGAGTCGCGAGATAAGAACTCCACTAAACTCAATCATTGGTTTTTCAAACTTAATTGCGTCTAATGAGGTTGAAGAAGATAGAAAACAGGATTTCATGAATATTATTATTAAACAAAATGAGACGCTACTGACAATCATTAACGATATTATTGATATTTCGAAAATAGAAACCAACTCACTTGAAATTGTAAAAAAAAGAACGGAAGTAAAACCCTTACTGAAAAATATCTACGACCAACACAAAGAAGATTGTCCGGCTTCGATCGACTTTAAACTCGATATTCAGTTGGATTATTACGATTGCATTATCAATACCGATCAGACTCGTCTGGAACAAATATTAAACAACTTCATTTCGAATGCATTAAATATACGCCTGAAGGTATTGTTACACTAGGGGGTCGAGAATCATCCATTCCCGGCAATTTTGATCTTTTCGTAAAAGATACTGGCATCGGTATTTCCAAAGAAGAACAGGCGGTTCTATTTTCTCGATTTACTCAAATCGATAATTTAAAGCAAGGTGTCGGATTAGGACTAGCGATCTCTCATTCACTTGCTCAATTGCTAGGTTCAAAAATTCATGTTATTTCTAAAAAAGGTAAAGGATCGGAGTTCTATTTAAGCTTCTCCTTTTCGAAGCCTAATACAACAAGTAATTTCCGACATATTGCAAAAATCCCCCGCCGGTAAGGTGAGAGAAAGGATTTTGGCGGGGGTTTAAATTATTAATTATAATCCGAAATTAATCAATTTTTAGTTTTCCCGGAACAGTTGCCTCTGTTTTCTTCTCAAATTTCTTACATTTAATCTTAATCGATTTACAAAAACATAAAAGGAAACATATAGATAAGTATCTGCAAGAGTTCCTTCAATTAAAAACGAGCAATGAAAAAAACACAACTTTTTGTTTACGGAACAATTGCTGATCCTGAGTTTTTTGAGTGTTTATTGAAACGAAAACCCATATATAAAGCGGGCCGTATGCCTAACTTTAGTCTTTTTGTAAATCCTGAAAGTGGTTATCTGTTTGTAAAACCGGATCAAGGATCAACAGTAAGTGGAAAATTAGTAGAGGTTAATGAGGAGGAATTAAAAATTTTAGATCTATGGGAAGATGTTCCTTTTTACGAGCGTGAAACCGTTTTGATCGAGTTCGATTCAGCCCTTGAAAATGCTTTTGTTTACACGCAAAATGATGCGAATGGAATATCCTCAGAAGTAGGAACAACTATAAGCAGAAAGAGTATCTTAGATGAAATTCGGTCCTTTAGAAATTGGATTGACGATCTGCTACTCAACGCTTAATTCAAGATAGGTTGTAATAAAAACACGTTTTTAGCTACTCTTAGTTAAAAACTAATTGTCTTCTGAACTACGAACACATGAAAAAAATCTTCGCCCTAATTATCGTAGCCAGCCTATTGGCTTGTAATTCTAAACCCAAAGTTACTCAATGGCGCGGGATAAATCGTTCAGGCACCTATCATGAAACCAACTTATTAAAAAGTTGGCCGGAGATTGGTCCCGCTGAAATATGGGGAACTGAATCCATTGGAAATGGCTACAGCAGCCCGATTATTACTGATAAATTTGTGTATATAACCGGTGAAATTGATAGCCTCGGATACCTGTTTAAATTGGATCATCAAGGAAAAGAAATCTGGCGTTCAGCCTATGGTAAAGAATGGACAAAGAACTTCCCAGGATCACGAGGAACACCAAGCTTATTGAATGACCAGATTTATGTTTGTTCCGGATCTGGTCATTTGTGTTGTATTGAAACGGGAAACGGCAGTGTTTTGTGGAAAAGAAATATGCTCGACGACTTTGGCGGCGAGATCCCACGCTTTGGATATTCGCAATCGCTAGTTATTAACGGGGATCTAGTTTATTGTCAACCCGGTGGAGAGGAGCATAATTTGATTGCACTGGACCGAAATAGTGGAGAATTGGTTTGGTCACATCCTTATTTTAAAGAACGCCCCGGATACAACTCTCCTCTCCTTTTCGAATGGAATAATAAAAAAATACTAGCCACATTTTCAGCCTATCATCTACTTGCAGTTGATGCTCAATCGGGAGAATTGCTTTGGTCGCATGAACAGACAAATACTCCTGTTGCCGACAGAAGCCCAGGAAAAGGTGACACCCACGGAAACACGATCCTGTTTGACAACGGTTTTATCTATTATTCTGCGGCAGATGGAAATGGAGGCGTAAAACTAGCAATCAGCGAAGATGGAAATTCGATTGAAGAAATATGGCAAACACCAGACTTCGACAACTACATGGGTGGTTTTATTAAGCTCGACGACCAACTTTATACAGGCAGCCACAGTAAACGACAACTCGTTGTCATAAGCGGTGAAACAGCGGAAAAAACCGACAGTCTTAAACTTGGCCGAGGAATTACGATATTGGCAGATGGGCTGATCTATTTTTACGCTGATAAAGGAGAGCTTTCGCTTGTTGACCCTTTAAATAAACTGGAATTAATTAGCTCTTTTGATATTAAAAAAGGGACCAAGGAACATTTCGCTCACCCTGTAATTCATCATGGAGTTTTATACATAAGGCATGGCAACTATCTTGGAGCGTACGATATCAAAAAGAAATCATGAGATAATATTCTAGTTGAAAACCACATCCGTTATAAAAAAGAGCCGGCAAGATTTTATCTTGCCGGCTCTTGGTTCACTCAACTAGTATTTGTTAGTTTCCACCCAAAATAAGCGGTAGTCCATCTTTGGTACTTCCAATTACTATCACTTTTGAATTCGGTGATTTAGCTAAATCTAAAGTCGCTTCAATGCCTCGTTGTTTTAAAATACTGGTAGTCAGCGATTCGTTAAGAATCCGATTAAATCGAGCAATACCTTCAGCATCAATTCGTCTTTTCTCAGCTTCCTGCTTTGCAGTTTCAAGCGTATACTGGTAAGTTAAAAAAGCCTGCTCTTCCTCCAGCTTCTTCTCAATAGCTTGTTTAATCTTGTCTGGAAGGTTGATGGAACGGATCAACAAAGCCTTCATGGCAATGTCATTACTCTCTAAAACCTGTTTGGTTTCGTTAATAATTGACGCCTCAACCTCACTCCTCTTGGTAGAGTATATTTCTTCGGCAGTGTAACGACCGGCTACCTGGCGAACCGACGAACGTACCTCTGGTACAATAAGTTGATCGATGTACCGCTTTCCAAAAATCTCATGTAGATAACCGATTCTGGTATAAGTAGGATTGAAACGAACCGAAACATCTAAGTTTAGCGACAATCCGTTTTTATCTAATACATCCATTGTTTCTTCTCGCTGTTGTTCTTTTACATCGTATACAAATAGAGTATTCCATGGTGCCACAACATGAAACCCGGGGATGTAAATATTCTCTTTGTCCAATCCCGAACTAAAAGGGCGGAAAATAACTGCTCGTTCTCCTGGTTGAATAGTTACAAACATGCTACTTCCAAAAAATAAAAGTACCACTACTACTACGCCCACAATAATTAAATACGATTTTTTAAAATTGAAATCCATTCGCTCTATATTTTTAATTTGTCATTCAGGTAAATGTAAGGTTTTTAAACAAATACTCAAATATTTAGCCCTAATTAAAACCAAGCTTTAATTAAGCTGATTCATAACTCAGAAAGGTTTGTTAAAATCTTTTTTTTAGTTAGATTTGGCATATAATCAAAATACTCTTGTATGATCGGGTCTTCAGAACTAATCATCAACAAAGACGGAAGTATTTTTCACCTTCATTTAAAGCCTGAAAACATAGCTGATTATGTGATTCTTGTAGGCGATCCATCTCGGGTTAAAGCAATTCAGTCATTTCTTTCAGAAGTTGAATATACTGTTCAAAACAGAGAATTTGTTTCCACTACCGGAAAGTACAACAATACGCGTATAACAGTCATTTCCACAGGCATTGGCACCGACAATATCGATATTGTATTAAACGAACTTGACGCATTGGTAAATATTGATCTGGACAAACGTAAAATAAAAGATGAAAAGCGCTCTCTTAAAATTATACGCATTGGAACTTCCGGAGGTATGCAAAAACATTTGTCGGTTAACTCCTTTGTAGTATCAAAAAAAGCAATTGGCTTCGACGGATTGCTAAATTTTTACGCAGATCGAGAGCTCATATCAGATATTGACTTTGAGAAGAACTTTTTTAATCACACAGAGTGGAACACGATACTTGGACGTCCTTATGTGGTAGATTGTTCGCCCTTACTATTCAAATTATTTTCTGACAAAAACCTTTTTCACGAAGGGGTGACGATTTCGGCTCCCGGGTTTTATGGCCCCCAAGGGCGTGAACTCAGGCTGAAAACAATTGATCCATCATTGAATGAAAAAATAGAGAGCTTTTACTACAATGAACTTCAGGTCACGAACTACGAAATGGAGTGCTCTGCTATTTACGGACTTTCGGCTTTACTTGGTCATGAGGCTATAACGGTTTGCCTGATTATTGCAAGCCGAACGAATAAGAAAGCAAACGGATCCTATCATTCCTATATGGAAAAATTGATTGAATTAGTTTTAGAAAAGATAAGTAACTCATAGTATGCTATGAAAAGTGATCGATTGCAAGCCCTAATTACGTTATTGGATGATCCGGATGAAGCCGTGTATGAAGAAGTAGAGCAACAATTGCTGTGTGAGGATAGCAAAATTGTTGATCAATTGGAACATATTTGGGAGACCAGTTTAGATGAATTAATCCAAATGCGAATTGAAAATCTGATTCAACAAATCCAATTCAGCGAAACCCGAACTAAACTATGGAATTGGAACAACCAAAAAGAAGTTGATCTATTTGAAGGCATCTTTCTCATTTCCAGTTACCAATACCCTGATTTGAAGTTAAAAAGCATCAAGTCTAAAATTCAGAAGATTAGTAATGATGTCTGGCTTGAAATTAATAACAGGCTGACTTCTCTGGAAAAGATTACCGTTCTAAATCATATTTTCTACGACACCAATAAATTTTCGGTCAATCTTAACAACCTCAATTCGCCACAAAACTGTTATATCAATCAATTACTTGAGACAAAAAAAGGCAATGCAATTTCAATCGCTATTTTGTATGCGTTGGTTGCTCGCGAGTTGAGTTTGCCAGTACATTTTGTCAACTTTCCAAAAACGCCTTTACTCGCTTATGTTGATGCTGAAGCAGCTCAAAAAGCACACGGAAGAGGACATCAATCACCGGTTCTTTTTTATATCAATCCATCAAATAAAGGAGCTATTATAGGGCGGAAGGAAGTTGATTATTTTTTGAACAAAAATGAGCAATTTGGCTCCGATGATTTTTATAAACCTTGTGAAGACAAAATAATTGTGAAAAAATTACTGGGTAGCCTGATCGAAAGCTATGAGTCACTCGGGCATCAGGATAAAGTAAAAGACTTGCGCCAAATTTCAAACTTCCTTTAAAACCCTATTACGCTTCATATTGCTCGTCATAACAAGACACATAATCACTTCATAATTGGGGATGGAATATAGTGTTCACAGTTTCGGTAAAACTCTAATTATGTCAGTCGAGCTTCCAATAAATACTCAATAATCAGTTCACGTGGATTAAATGGTGCCAGCTCATCTAATCCCATTGACTTGATTGCCATATCGATAATCTCTTCATCAGAAATATGAGTTGTACGATTTCGGTTTGGCAAAAAATAGTTACCGGCATCAAGCATTGCCTGCAATGGAATAAGTCCGATTAGCTCGGAACCAGTAACACTCAACCCTCTTCGTTCTGCGCTTTTACATACTTCGTTATAAGCGATATGGATCGGGGTTATCGAAACGTCGATCAAATTCATGGAAACTTGTGCAATCTCATATTCTTCAATGTACCAACCAATCGCACGCACTTTCTTTAATGCTCCCGGGATGCGAACCGAATTCCCGTTTTCATCTTTAACTATTTTGCCTCTCTCACGCTTCAAACGGCCAGACTCCCGCACATCAGAAGCAACTGCATTAGCCGATACTACCGAACGGGTATTCAAATTAACATTATAAGCAATCAAGAAATTGCGGGCTCCAACTGCAATTGCTCCAGCATTTACATTTGGTTTTGAGGGACCAAAATCCGGTTGCCAATTTGGATCTTTCAACCTATCAGGCAATCCTTCATATTCTCCAAGACGGCAATTTGCAAGGCTTTTTCGAAGCTCGCTTCTTGCTGCAAACTCATAGCAAAACACAGGTATTTCAAGTTCATCGCCAATTCGCTTTGCTAATCGGTAGGCATACTCAACAGTTTCCTCCATTGAAATACCTGTAATTGGCACCAGAGGACAAACATCAGTAGCACCAAAGCGAGGGTGCTCCCCGTGTTGTTTACTCATATCAATAACTTCAGAAGCTTTTTGTATACCGCGAAAAGCTGCTTCAATCACAGCAAGTGGTTCGCCAACGAAAGTCACAACAGTCCTGTTGGTAGCTTTCCCTGGATCAACATTTAGTAGTTTTATGCCGTTAACGCTTTCAATCGCATCTGTAATCTGATTGATTACGACTAGATTTCTTCCTTCGCTGAAATTCGGCACACATTCTATTAGTTGTGTCATTACGTTTAAACTTTTATCCACGGGTCTTTAATGACGTGAATTTTGCTTCAAATATATACGAACTAGTTCTTCGAAACTAATAAATTTCGCCATTGATAATGACAGTCTCAATAGGATTGGTTCCAAAATAATAAGGAATAGCTGTGTACGATGGAAGTTCCTTTGTTATTAACAAATTGGCCTGCTTTCCTTTACAAATGCTTCCCACACTGTTTTCTAAGCCCATCGCATAAGCCGAATTCAAGGTACTGGCATTAAGCGCTTCTTCAGGTGTCATGCAGGAGTTAATACAGGCCAATGATTGAACAAAATTCATATTACCAGAAGGTGCATTACCGGGTTATAATCGCTGGCCAGAGCGATAGGCAAACCAGCATCAATCATCTTTCGTACAGGTGATAAATGTTCGTTTAAAAAGAAAGCAGCTCCAGGCAAAATGGTTGGCATGGTCTCCGACTTAAGCAAAGCGGAAATTTCGTTTTCTCCAATATACGTCAAACAATCAACAGAAAGTGCTTGATGCTTTACTGCAATATCTACCCCTCCGGTCTGGCCAAATCCATTCGTATGTATTTTGGGCTGGAGATCATGCTTCAATCCCGCTTCTTGGATTCTGGCCGTTTCTGTAGGAGTGAAAAAGCCTTGATCGCAAAACACATCTATGTAATCCGCTAATCCTTCATTCGCGATCTCGCGAAGCATTTCCTGAATAATCAGGTTGATATATTTTTGACGATTATTCTTAAAACCGGGAGGTATTGCATTAGCCCCTAAAAATGTGGATTTTATAATTAAAGGGCTATGTTCTTTCAACTGCATAATTACACGCAACATTTTCAACTCCGACTCTACAGTTAGCCCGTACCCACTCTTGATCTCCACCGAGGTGGTCCCATTTGTTTGATCTCATTCAAGCGTACTGTTGCAGCTTCAAATAAATCATCTTCCGAAGCTTGCTCCATTTCTTTAGCCGAATTCAAAATCATTCGCTCTCTTCGTGCATTCTTTTCGCAAGCTCGGCCCTTGATCCGGTTAACAAATTCATACTCGCAACCAGCCGGAAAACCCACATGGGTATGAGAATCGCAATAACCGGGTAACACGATTTTTCCTGTGCAATCAATCTCCAGAATCAGTTCCATACCATCAACCAAATCTTCGCTAAAATCATCCATCGATCCGAAAATATCAATTTGGTCATCATCAACAACCCAATATGCATTTTTCAGTACGTCTAATTTAGCCATTTCTTTTCCTGCAACCCAACCTCTAGATTTTCCTTCAACCTGCACCAATTCCTTAATATTTTCCAATATCAACTTCATCGCTAATTCTGACGTTTTATATACAAGTTAGTAAAAAATGACGTTGAAATAAACTTTAACTCATCCTACAAATTCCATTCTATTCGTAATTCAAGTTGAAAGAATCCCATTATACCTAACAGTAAATCGAAATTATGGAAATATTTTATATAACACACATTGAAAAATGTCAAACCTGATTCTATGAAAATCATCAAAAAGCAAGTGCCGTATCGTTTAGTTACTACAAAATAAAATAGGCAAATCATCAATAACATTCCATTATTCGTTAGAAAATGTGCCGTTTGTTTTTGGTGGTTCAATAGATCAATTGAAGTCTTGGAGAAAAATTAGACAACAACAACTATTGTAATTTAGAGCTTGCGAATTCGCTTCACAATTATTTGCTTATTGATCGTCGCTCTAAGCAAGTAAAACCCATTATTTAAGTCATTTGTTTCTAGTCGTATATGCTGATTTCCCGGAACTAGTTCAACTTTTTTCCATAGTTTGACTTTATTTCCAAGAATATCAATCAAATCAAACTGAACGATTGAATATTCTTTAGAAGAAAGCTCAACATAAACAAAGTCTTTTACCGGATTTGGATAAATTTTCTCGATTTTAAAGGCCTCTTTATCAACTTCTGGTTCGGTTGCTTTGGCGCCAAAAGCGATAGGAAGTATTAAAAATAAGCTTAGTATAATTGAAAATATTCTTTTTTTCATGGTCGTTCTTGTTTTCTTTTTAATAAAAATGACAAGAATTGTTCCAAAAAGCTGCAAACGTTCTTAATAAATACAAACGAAGCCAAAGAATAAAAAAACTCCCAAGACAAATTGAGAGGTTAATCTGAATAGCGCAAAACTAATTACTTTCCAAGTGAAATATATTTTAGAAATTCGTCCTTGCGGTCTTGTTGCTTAAATATGCCACTGTACTCCGCAGTAACAGTTGCACTACTTTCATCTTCAATACCTCTCGATGAAACACACATATGTTTGGCATCTATTAAAACAGCCACATCATCTGTTTTTAAAATCCGTTTCAATTCGCTTGCAATTTGAACCGTTAAGCGCTCCTGCACCTGTGGACGTCTGGCGAAATAGTCAACGATGCGATTTATTTTTGATAAGCCTATTACCTGCCCGCTAGAAACGTAAGCAACGTGAGCTTTTCCCACAATTGGAAGAAAATGATGTTCACAGGTCGAGTTAAGATTAATATTCTTTTCGACTAGCATTTCGCCATACAGAAACTTATTTTCGAAAACTGAAATCTTGGGCTTGTTTTCAGGATGTAGTCCATTAAAGATCTCCTTAACGTACATTTTGGCAACACGTCCGGGAGTGCCCTTTAGGCTATCATCAGTCAAATCGAGTCCAAGTGCATTCATTATATCTCGGAATTTGTCTTCAATGATTGCCATCTTTTGCTCAGCGCTCTTCATAAATGCATCATCACGCAATGGCGTATCTACTGAAGTTGCGACATGGTTATCTCCAATGATATCATGATCTACAAAATTACTAACAGAGCTCCCATTTGTTCCACCGTTCACTAATTGCAACGGCTGACTTGTTTTAACAAAACCCTTTACTTTCATCATCTATACTCCTAATGTTTTCATGTTTAACCAACAAGCAAACAGTATGTTTGTTTAATATTCACACGTATTTTTTAAACAGAGTATATTTATTTCTCATATTCAAATGTTTACAAAACAGTTACAACCCCGAATAATCTTTTACTAAACTCTTTCGGAAGAGTTTAACAATTGGTATCAAACAAACTTAGTAATCGACTATCAATACACGAAAGAGTACCATGCCCGATATTATTCGTTTTTTACATTAAGCCAGAAAAAAAATCGGAAAAGCCTATTCCGTATTATCCTTTATGAAATAAAAACTACACAGTGAGCTCAATTGAAGACACTGAGTATTATATTCTGAAAGGAAATTTGTTTGATTAGAAGATCATAGAGGCACTTCCATTGAGGTTAGCAAGTCGTTTTTCGAAATTTCCTGCGAGTTCTTCTTTAAAGTCATTAGCGATGCATAGCCAACAGCATTCATGATTGCTCCTCCTGATAGCTCATATCTTTTAGCGAAATATCACTAGCTAAGGTTGATTTTTCGGCAAAAGCATTTTCCCATATTTTCAATCGTTGATCGGGCCGTGGCAAAGAGAAATTGATGATATTATCAAATCGTCGGGTAAAGGCTTCATCCATATTATCTTTTTGATTGGAAGCCAATAAAACCAAGCCATTATAATCTTCAATACGTTGTAGCAAGTACGAAACTTCCTGGTTGGCATAGCGGTCGTGTGCATCCGATACGCTGGTGCGCTTGCCAAAAAGAGCATCGGCCTCATCAAAAAACAAAATCCAGTTTTTATTTTCAGCCTGATTGAAAACCGCCGACAGTTTTTTTTCGGTTTCCCCAATGTATTTAGAAACAACCATAGACAAATCAATTCGGTAAACATCGCAGCCTGTATCTTTTCCCAACAAGCAGGCAGTCATTGTTTTTCCTGTTCCTGAAGGACCATGAAATAAACAGCGATAGCCCTTACGAAGTTTCTTGCTCATGTTCCACTCGTAAAGTAAAGTGTTGCCATATTCAAGCCAGGTTTTTATTTCTTCAATTTGATGAAAGGTCTTCTCATCGACTACAAGGTCGATCCAGTCTCGCTCTGTGGTTATCTGCTTAGCCGGGAATTTTGAGCTCATCATCGGACGATGAACTTCGCCCCGCGTTAAATGATCCAAAATATCGCCTGAAATTTGAATGATCCCAGACAAATAAGGTTCTCCTTCAGGGGCCGACTCCAATTTCAATATTTGGTGCTTCGCAAAAACATGTTCGCCACTGAATGCTTCTGACAAAGCAAAACGCTCCTGCAAAACACCACCAGTCATAATAAACACGAAGGTTTCACCCGTTGGCAAAACTCCGCCATGATTCTTTCCTTTGATGCCGCCAAATTCTGTCCAGCCCCGATTAGTCGTTTGATTGACCAAAAGCAAGGGATCAAGCAATTCTGGTTTTACATGCGGAATTAAGGCTAACAAAAGCAAAATCCGTTCAGCAAATGACAAATTGTAATATTTAATAAAACCAGCATAAATAGAC
The DNA here is from genome assembly GCF_963678245.1 of uncultured Sunxiuqinia sp. Lineage (NCBI taxonomy): Bacteria > Pseudomonadati > Bacteroidota > Bacteroidia > Marinilabiliales > Prolixibacteraceae > Sunxiuqinia > uncultured Sunxiuqinia sp. The sequence goes on along the minus strand of NZ_OY782774.1, from coordinate 125,884 downwards.
TCCTCCTTCTTAAAAGCAGGTGGTTCAATATCGTAAACAGATGACACGGAGTTCTCCTGATCAAAATAGAGCTTCATTCGAACCTTCAAAACCTTCGAAAACCATTTAAAGTCTTGTTCAAGCGACATCGCATTATTCATGATGTTGTCCATTACCATTCCACTTTCAGTTTATTAGTCATCCAAGGCAGTTGAATAATACTGATTGTATAAGGCAACGATTCTAACAATATATCGTAACTTTTACGTTCAATGTTCAACTGCCAACTTTCAGTTACAAATTTCAATACGCCGTCTCGTTTCAAAAAAGAATGGCGATATCCGTCTGGCGATGTATTTTTTATAATGCTCCAATGTTTGATCGCTGAAATCAGAAGCTTATCAGCCTCCTTTTTTTCCTGCTCGCCTATTTCAACCAAAGGACTTAAAGCCTTCTTTGACTGCATCCCGCACAAGATTTTATTTAATACCAACTTATGCTCCGAAACAAAGTCCTGCTCACCATAAACCAAATAGTCGGTCAACAATACGGCTTGTGCTCGCCTATTTTCGTTTCTGAACTGGTTGTTTTCCATCCACTTCAAGTGCTCAAAAAGATGTTTTAAATAGGGATAAAGCAGAACTAAGCCGGCATTGTCAAGGTTACAAATAGTAGAGTCTTCAACCTGCTCTTTTCCTTGTTCCTGCTCGGCGACCTTTTTGTCGGGTTTCTGCTTTTTCCTGTTTTCCTCGTTTGCAGAATCAGGACGATCCAATTCGTCCAATCTCCCTTCCTTTGTCAGTTCATCAATCACATCTATAAATTGCGCTAAAAACCTTTCTGACTTTGCAAACATTGAGAATTGCCTAACGTACTCCGGAATTTGCTTTCGATCGTAGTTAAGAAACAAGAGCAACTCGCTAACAACTTTCGCCACCGATTCGCCTGTAAAAATAATCTGCCCGAGAGCAGCTCGCTTAATAGCCTGTCGATATACCGCGGCTTCAATTTGCTCCCGACCAAAATGAATATTTTGCATGTGATTGAAACGTGCCAGCTCCCCAATCAGAAGCATAGCTTGTGTAGCCGCATCTGAGAAAGCAATTTCGGCTAAAAACAAGTCAATGGTATCCGAATGCAGCGAACGAATCAAGCGGTTCAACACATCATTCGAAATCAAAAGTGGTTTTAGTTGTTTCATCAGCTGTGAACTGTCGTCATTCAACAATTCTAACACAATCTCATCAGGATTTTTGTAAGCAACATGCAATTGCCATGGGAAGTGCCCTTTTTGCAGAAAGAAGATAAGTTGATCTAATAAGACCTTCGGATACTCAGCATTATCGCGTGATTCTTCTTCGATCTCCTGCCTTTGCAAAAACAAACCCTTCAATGTTTCCTTAATTTTTGTTTCAAATAGATCCGGCATTTCATTTGCCAAATCATCAAACGGAATGGTTCCCAAATCAATCTCCAGACGATCCAGCTGGATATGTGTGTTTTCATCGGACCATTCATCCAACACTTTCTCTGTAATTGGAATGATCTTATTTTTAATGATATCCTGAGTTTGATCGGCTGCAGCCTGGCCAGTTTGTTTATTGGCAACATTGATCTCAACTTGAAGTCCTTGAATTATATGATGCTTTTCTTTTTCCATTTTAGCTGGGGCGTATTTAAATTAAGGTCACGGACCTATTTGTTTGATATTTTCTGTTTCGCTTCTATCACAAATTGTAAAAGACTCGAAACATGACACTAAATTATCCGCACTACTTATAATCGAAACATTCCAAGTGTCTTCACATAGTTTGTTTTTGCTGACGACTCTGTTTTTACAGTCTCTACTACATTCCGAACTTTAGACTTAGCGCCATCACTCTGTAAGTTTTTAGTCAAATTGACCATCATTTCAAGCGATTTAGCTTCATCACTTCCTTTCACAATATCAGAGCTTGTTTTAGAGGTTTTCACAATGGTGTCTTCCACAATTCCGGCCATTACCATTTCCATGTCATTGTAAACCGCTTTTTCAGCATCTGTTGCATTTCCGGTATTGATCTGGTTTTCCAAAGTCATCTTGTAATTATTCATCTCTGTAAGTAAACCAACATTTTTCGCCAGGTCCAGATCTTGCACGTCTGCTGTAACGCCGCCTATGCTTCCATAATCAATTTGATAGGAAGGAATAGTTTGAATCAGCGTATTAATACTTCCTTGATAACTACTCAGGTTCGTTTTCTGTGTTTCCACATCGAATTTCAGCTGGTCAAATTGAAGGTTGAGATGTGACAAGTTTTCTTTTAGTTTATTATTTTGGTTGGTATATACGAAAATGTCGTTATTGAATTTCCAGTCGAGTACTAAATTATCGTCTGAAACATCTGATTCTTCCGGCACTTCCTGAACTGGAATATCAACATACCAATACGGCAAACTCATATCAGCCACTACTTTTTTAGTTGAAGAACTATACAATAACACAAATGTTCCTCCACGCGGCACACCGCCGGTATGTTCCAATCCGGGATGCTCTTCCAGAAAAGTTTGCAACATTGATTTTTCCTTGTCTTTCTCAGCACGCCTTTTGATCAATTCTGACAAGCCTTTCAGCTTGCTAAAATTGATGTTATTAACCGTTTTTTCGAGCGGCGTGTAAGCCGATGCAAACGTAACTCCCTTAATTCCTTTATTTAATGCTGCTCCATTCGATATCACTTCTTTGTAGTTATTTTCGAAGGAATCATGATCAAAATCAACAATGGACTTAGCCAGAAATTGCTTGGTCGTTGTAATTTTCTGGTTGACTAAGTTGGTTTGCTGAGCCGTAAATGCTTTTAACGAAAGTGAGTTAGACTCAATATTCCGTGGAGGTAATTCCTCATCATCAGCAGCCTGCACTTTGTCGTTGAGCTCTACATTAAAGCGTTTTAATTCATTCAGATTATTGACCAGTTCGTCGCGATAAAGCTTATGCATAATTTCCATTCCATAGTATTTCAAGCCCGGCCATACCCATGCACGTTCAAAGTCGGTTTCAATCATGATCGGTAGCACTTTGATAGGCAGATTATTGCTAGTAATCATGCTTTTCAGTGTTTCGAAAGCTGTTTTAAACGACTTACCCAAATGCCCTTCAATCCGAAAATGATCGGTATTAGTCAAATCATAACTCAGCGGATTTACAACCTCAGGCAGTTGCGAATACTGCGATGCGTGATAACCCTGAATGCTAAGCTCTCGATCTTTTTGAGTCAAATCAAAATTCCAGTTTTCGAAAAGTCGAGCGCTCCCTGCAGCCTGATAATATGCTGGAATCGCTTTATCCCCCAGACAATCATTCAAACTTGATGGTGTTATTTTAATCTTTGTATCAACCAAGAAATCAGCCGATTGAATTAAGGCGCCAATACGTTTAAACAGGAAAAGGCATTTTTGCAATTTCTCCCGCCCTTCGCTTTGATAGGGTATTTCTACAAATTGTTGTCGATACGGATCCTTTTTATCGTCAATTTGAGCCGTAGCATCGCCAATAAATAAATGCTTGGACGACAAACCGATATCAGCTAAACAAGCGACATTCAGCTGATAACAAGAATCAACAAATTCGTTGTAAGCCTGTACTACATCTTTTATGAAGGCATACACGTATTGTTTTCCCGTTGTGGCCGTGGAAGCTGAGACTTGCGCTAGTTTCTGATTCCAAACAACTGTCGGATTGACGTTGTTGAATGATTCAGCCAACAAGAAACTTAGCTGGGCATAACTGCTTTTTAAGGCTTCCTGCAACGACTGACTTGTTGTTTTTATAATCGATTGATAAGCATTCGCCAGCTTGGTATAGTTGTCATAAGTTCCGGGAGTCATCACCAATCGCTGAACAGAAATCTTGTTGAGCTTAAAAAACGATTTCCCGGCAGAAAGCAAGCTGGCTTGTTGAGCAGCAGCCGACTTGGATACCAAAAGCACACGCAATTTATTAATCTGCTTTTGTCCCTTATTATCGCAGTCGCCTCCTGCACACAAATCCGGATCATACAAATAACTTTCCAGATAAAGCAGTATCGCAAAATCACTTAGCTTCCGCTCTGTTTGTTGGGCAAACTCGCTAAAACTCATCTGATCCTCTTCTTTTACACCTGTTGGCAGCAACTCATAAACAACGGCATCTTGAAATAATGGATACTTCACCTGATCATCTTTAAATAACCTGAAATTGGGAAAGCTGGTATCCGTTTGCCATTCCAGCAAATCGCCATCGGTTGTGAGTCCACAACCTTTTGAAAGGAACAACTGACGATTGACCACACTCAGCTTTAAACCACAGACGGTTCCATAACCATGCAAATTTCGTCGGCTCAACCGTGTTTGCTGATCGAGATAATTCACAACCTGGTTGAGATGATTTTCTGTTAACACCTGGTTTTCTTCGAAGACTGGGAATTGATCCAGTCTGTTTTTCAATTTGAATAAGTTGCTTTCCATGATGCTGTGTGTTAAAAGTTGCTGCTTTTGCTATTTCGTTATCAATCGTAAAAATGATCTACTGTTTACTATCTTTATTTTTCATTGAGCCAAGGCTCGTCAGGTTCAAAATCATGGGATTCTCATCACCTCCATCAATACAGTCGTGTAAAGTTCCCTGTGGGTAAACATTCTTTAAACGAACCAGAATATCCAACAGACACTGGAGCTTTTCTTTGTATTTCGTAGCGTATTTCGGATAAATTGCGTAGGCTTCTAACCATTCCTGGTAACAATCTTCAAATTCTGACATTTGAATTTCATTGATCCAACATATCTTAGGGAAGATATGAGCCGGAGTTTCCAGACGAATGGTTTTCTCCACAAAACGGCGGAAATCCATGTTTTGGAAACGCTTTTCCCAAGCCGGTAAAATCACAGAAATCTGATACGAATACGGATCTTTCACTAAGTAATTAGAATCCTTTCTTTCGCATATTTCAAATACCGGATACCCTTTCACCACGGGTCGCAACAACACATGTTCTACTACGAAGAGCCCTTCGCTACTGTAGTTTGTCTGCAAAAAGCGTCTCAGATATTTGATGGCTTCGGTGCGTTCCTCCACCGTTTCAAAATATTCTATCCGACGACCAATCACTTCTTTTTCCTGATTGACCAAATTGAAATAGAAACGATCGTCGGTAGTTTCTTTCAACTCATAGTTCTCCAAATCGGTACCCAAAGCCACACAGGCTTTCATTTCGGCAATGGCATCATCTTCATCCAGATAACGCGTACTACTACTAATCAGTATCTTGTCGGTTTCGCTATCAATCACCCGAAACCGATATTCGGTAATATCATCGTCATCTTTTTCATCGTAAATATCATACTGAATACGCGCCAAATCGCGGCGCTTGTAATTCCGAATTCCCAGCAAATGAGCCACACGGTGTTGAAGTCCTGAAACATTGTAAGTATTCCACAGCTCATCTTTCAATGTAAAATTGAAACCAGCTGAACGATTGCGCGAAATCCATTCGTAATTCTGCAAAAAATTGGATTTATCTTCCAACATATCTTCACGCTCGCTAAGCTCGCCTGACATCGAGTACATTAAGTGCACATAGTCGGTAAACTGCTCGTTAAAGCGTGCCAACAAATGATCCAGAAACTGATGCCGACGTTGATAAAACAGATCTTCATCTTCAATAATCTGTTTCAGGTTATTATTCGCATTTCCCCAGTCTCCCAGTAAATTTTCGATATCATCCATCCCCTCAACAAGCTGTGTGAAATAGGTTTGGCTGATTGAGCTATCTGTCGAGAATAGCTTCTTCACTTTGGAAAGCTGAGCAAAATAATTAGCCATTAACTGGTCAAAAAATAACAAATACGCTTTCAGTTGTCGAGCCTGGGCTTTCCGTTCTAAAGTTGCCTGAGCCGGCAAGCCGATTTCGCCAATACCGTAGTTTGTAGGAAATTCTTTCACCACCGACAAATAAGAAGCCGGATCGATATATTCGCCGTTTATCATTGTGAAATCGCTAATTTTCACTGATTCAAAGGCTGTTTGGGCAGCTTCATTCAGCTCAGTCAGTTCGGCATCAATCAAGGTTTTGTTTGACCGAAAAGCCAACAAATCTTTGTAAAATACCATGCGCGATTGGTCAGTATCTAAATGTGTTTGTTTGTTTTCTTCGATTGGCACCACCCACTTATCCCAGTTTTTGGGAAGTTTAGCCACATTGGGTTGAATAATTAAATCGCGCACCGACTCAACGCCATCAATATCCATGATCAGGAGAATCAGATCAGACAAATAAATAGTCGATTTTAAGTTGGAGGCTTCCAGTTCATCATCGTCAATAAAGCCACCCGAAAAAAGTTGCTCCGAATCTTGATACAAAGGCCCTTCAAAAATCTCTTCGGCTTTTTTGCCTTTATCGAGCATTTCCTGAAGTGTATAAGCATGAACCGAAGGCGATAAATAGTTTTGCACTTCAAACAGAATTTTGGCCTCCACTTCTTCAATCTTCGCACTTGAAGACAAGCCAATCTCTCCACACAGAATAAAGTCCTGTGGTGTGATGGGCTCTACTGAATCAAAGGTTTCGCACAGATTTCGATTGGCATGCAAACGAAGCTCAACTTCTGCCAAAATTGCTTTTTGCTGAGCCGGTTTCAACTCGGATTCAAATTCGATAATTACTTTATAAATCCCTTTGATATCTATCGGGTCAATGGTTTTTAAGCCTGTTTTTAGCGTTGTTAATTCTTCCTTCTCTTTGTTGAAATAGACAGGCACTTCAGAGTCACCTTTCTTTAGCCAGGCATTTTTAACACCGGGAATATCGATCAATAACTTGCGATAGTCGGCAATACTTACCGGGCGCGACGGCAATGCTTTAATAGCCGATAAAAATTGCTCGTGCATTGCTTGCTCATTATCGGTTTCCTCGGCCAGCAAATCTTCAATCGGGAAACTTGTCCGGTAATCCAAGTCAGTCAAGGCAAAACACAAAATTTCTAAAATGGTTACTCCCGGATCATGTGTATTATAATCCGTCCAAATTTGCCCGGAAAGCTCCTGAATATATTTCAGGCCCTGCTCCCGAAGCCAATAATAATTCCCGGGATTTTCATCCTGCTTATTTATTTTTGATATGACCGGACTTTCTTTCATGTATTTCTAACTGTTATAGTTGTGAATAAGGTGTTCGGCGTGCGACACCAAAATGGCTCGCGCATTAGTAGTAATTGCTGATTCTACATCCTTGGATGATGTTTTATGATACATTTTGAAATGAGAGACAAAATCAACATAGCTTCGGGTTTCAACAAATTTGAGTAAAACTGATTTTTCTATTCGGCCTCCAAAATAAATTTCAGCCTGTTTTCCGGTTGACCAAGGCGACAAAAACTCGATTAGCTCACGATTCAATTCTTTTCGATAATAGCCATACTCATGGCCTTTTATGAAGCTTACCTCAAATTCGAGTTGAACTTCTTCGTACGAAGGGTTGCTGGTATGAACTTCGATGAGCAAAGGAGCCAACGGTTTCACAAAAACTTTGACATCTTCCAAAGTTGCTTTGCTCACTCTTGGCTGAAGGATGTTCACCGCGTTTTTATTCTGAAGATCGGGAACAATAATTATATTCACATGCCCGGGAGCACGCTCCAAGGTGTCACAAGAATGGTTCAAGCACTTCACCTTACTGATCTCAGGAAACTCTTGAAGTACCAGTCGCTCGTAATCCCAAAGTGTGACGGCTCTGTTTTTATGGCGCAAACGCTCACTCACTCTAGTGTAATAGGCTTCGGCCTTTTCATCGGAGCGACCACCAAAACTGGCATAAGGCTGAGTAACCTTTTTGATGGCACCAATGGGACTGACCAGCTTACTAATTGTTTCACCCGCCAGTGATGTTTGCAAATGACTGGGATGATTTTCCGGCTCTACTAACTCAACCAAACCTGCCTGCGCGTGAATATTGATCAATTGACAAACCGCATCCTGATTGGCTTTTACCGAAGCTCTGATCCATACCATATCATCAGGCAACCAATTGTGCTCTTTTGAAGCATCATGGGGCAAATTGAGTTTTACAATTCCGCTTTTCAACAGACCATTAGTTGCATCGGCCAGCAGGTAGTCAGAATTTAGCTCCTGCCAATCGTCTTCAATTAGCACAGCCCAATTGACTGGCTCTTTTTCTTTTTGAGGATTGGCACTGCCTTCAGCAACCTGAATCAATAAGTTTACTATTTGCCCTTTGCTCCAGTTCTTTAAGCCAATCAGCAACTGCCCCTGCTGCGAACAGTCCGCCAATAAAGTATTTCCTACTGTTTGAACCTTAGAGTGACTCGACAAATAGCCATGTCGTTCGCGCTGCCCAAATGCTCCTACCTGGAAAAATTCAACATCTTTATCTGCAAATGAATCTTCGTCCGTCAACGAAAAATCGACTGTTGTCGACGATGCTTTGTAGTCAAGTGATATGCTTTTTATTTTCGGCTGATAAGGTTCTTTGGGCAGGTGTAATGTACTTCCCGGAGCAAACTGAACAGTAGCTTTTACATACTTTTGACGATACTCGCGATGCAAAAAATCGTCCAACAACTCCAGAGTGACAAATCCCTCATCCGGCGATTCTGTTTGCAACTGTATTTTAGGAAATGGTTTTCGAAGCAACTTATTTCCCTGCAAAAAACGGTATTTACGTTGAAAAAGGGTTGAGATCTTTCTACTTGATGAAACGGCCAATTGTTTACTCAACATTAACTGTGGCACAAGTGCAACCAGCAAAGGACTTTCTGAAACCGTATAAGTTGCTCGGTTTTTGTTATTGGAAGAGTTAAACAAATTAACGGTTTTCGTACTGGTCTCCCCTTTCTTATTCCGGTAACTCAAATTCGCTTTAAACTGATTAGCCGACAGATAAAAATTCAGCCATGAGTCATCTCCGTTGTATGATGAACTATAACAGTTTCTCAGGTTGACCGTAGGCACATTCATCCAATCGACCATGATCTTAAACTCGTTCAGCCTTTTTGTAAACGCTTCGGGGTAACCCACGTCAAAGGAGGCTCCCTGAACAGGCTCTGCTCCAAATGGTAAGAATGCCTTAGAGGGATCCAGTACCCCATGGTCATTGCGAACTTTAAGCGATTTTACTCCTTTCACCTCAACGTTAATCCGAGCACTAGCCAACGTAACACCCTGCAAATAGCTATTCAGATAGTTTGAAGAAGAAGTATCCGGAACAACCTTCATCGTAGGAAAGATAGTTTGGAAATCGCCATCTAAAACCTGGCTGTCGAAATACACCACCGGCTTTTCTGTTGTTGGCAAATTGATGCTAAAAACAAGCTCAAATTGTCCAGATACTTTCTTTAAGGAAGGAGTCGAATAGTAAGGCCCCAACCACTCTTCTTCACCACTCAAATATATTTTAAAGGCATTTTGAAGTACCTGATTTGGGATATCAAGTTCATCGGTTTGGAGCTTTATGGTCACCTGAATGGTCCGATCTCCTTCCCGCAACCACAAAACCGGACTCGCCAGAGCGAAACCAATCTCGGCTTTCGGAAAGTTTTTTCTTCCGAAAGCCGGCCACTTAGAATCGTCCTCAGGAAGCTCTTCTTCAATGCCACCAACACTGTTTGCCATTTCTCCGTAATGGACAGCATCGTTATTAATCGGATCAACCAAAATGCTCTTTATGGTACCAACCGTCGTGTGATTAACAAAGACATCGTCTAGCACCTGATAGGTCAATTCGTTGCCATCTGAATCTTTTCCGGCTTTCAGCAAGGTCTCTGATTTCACGAGTGTTGGATCAACTTTTTTGGCCAGTTCAAACAAAACATGTACCTGATCAGCTTTAGCCAATTTAGGCTGAACGTGAAGCACATCGCGAAAAAACGCATCTAAATGTTTTTGGGTCAATCCATTCATCTGATCCTGCTGTTGTCGGAACAAACGCAGAAAAGTTAGAAACAAGCCCGCTTGTGGTTTCATTGCTCCACTCAGCGTAGCTTTCGGATCATTTTTTAGCTGCTTGAGGAAAGGCATCCAATTTCCGGCAAACTGATTCTCCCAATCATAATAATTGAGCATTTCGGCAAACTGAAGCGCATAATCAATCAGATCACTTTCCGACCGCCCATCAATCTTCACAAAAGAAGGATCTAAACTTTTTGGAAATCGATCAGACTGGCTGGTGCCGTCGCGAACTAAAACCGGTATTTTATCCTTACAATCCTTCATTTGTATTATTTATTGAGGTTTGTTCCTTCGTTGATGTAGAATGGGTAGACGAAATTCTTTCTCGAATTTGTTGAACTGATTGTATAATCAACTTTAATTTTCACCAATCCTTCATTCTCACTATCAGCCAACAAATCAATTTTATGCAACAGGATACGCGGTTCGTGATACAAGATTGCTGTTTCGACCAAATTGGATATGTACGTTTTTACCGCTACGCTTAGTGGTTCAAAAATCAGATCGGTTAAGTCACACCCATAATCGGGATGCATGATTCGCTCCCCCAATCTTGTTGACAATAAGATCTGCAGGCTTTCTTCAATATCTCTTTCGTCGGTAGACATGCGAACCTGTTCCGCTTTTGTTGAGAATTCAGGTGGAAAGCTCCAACCTGTTCCTAAAAATGAAGTATAGAATTCGTTTTTTGCCATAATTTTCAATCGTTTAGCTATCCGCCAATCATTACAGTAGCTGCTCCAATTACAATCACTCCGCCGTGAGCAGTTGAATCACCCATCCGGGCTGCCGGCATTCCGCCAATCATTACCGTACCAGAGCCTGCTGCAATGGTATCAGGAGGTCCGGAACAAACAGCCATATCTTCAATTCTTGCCGCTGGCATTCCCTCAATCAAAACTGTTGGGAAACCAACGGCGACGGGACCTCCAACATGTGACACTGTTCCTGTCACCATCGGGCAAGTATGCATATCTCCTATTCGTGCTGCTCGTGGCATGAGTTTCTCTTTTAATTGATTTGTACAATTGATCCTTCAATCTTCAACGATCCCGACGAAGTAATATCAGTTGAAGCCGAACCACTCACCTTCATTTGTGCATTGGCTCCCAATTCGATGTTGGTTCCTTCAAACTTGAGATCTCCACTGGCTTTTAAAATCAAATCGGCTGCCGACTCCAGCGTAATACCGGAACTATCCATGGTGATGCTGTTTCCATTTTCATCTTCCAGCAAAATATGACCGGAATCTTCGCTCAATAGTATTTTATTTCCGCTTGGAGTGCTAATAGTGATACTTTTTTCATCATCGTTAAATACGAGTTTAAGCTCATCGCGGCTCGAATAGCCTTTTTCATGATTATCGTCACTGCCATCAAACGCCGCCGGCTTAGAACTACTATTCAGCATGCCAAGAACAATGGCATCTCGCGGATCATCATTCAAAAAGCCAACTACCACTTCATCTTCAATCTCGGGTAAAAAGAATGTTCCGCGATTGTCGCCTGCATCCAACGTAGCAACTCTCGCCCAAATTCCTTCGTCTTGATCCGAGACAAGTGGCAATTTAAGCTGAATGCGGAATTCGCCTTCCGGATCACCTTCCAAAGCTGTTACAATTCCAATTTGAAGTCCGTTAACTCCAGGGATAACTCCTGATGCAAGCTTATCTTCAAATCCTTCGGTATGTCTCGAGAACCAATCTTTATCCATGCCAAAATGGATATGAGTAATCCACCCCCCGCTTGCGACCTCATGATTAACCGAAGCGACAAACACATCTCCATTAAAGCGTTCGCCAAGCCCATTGAGCTCCATCATATCTCCGGGTTTCACATTGGCGAAACCTTGAAAGCTAACTGTTCCGTCTATTTTCGACAGCTTGCTTTTCAACATCTTGGCATTAATCCAAGATTGCAACTCTTCCGTTTTTAGCTGTCCGGAATGTTTGGCATTCAAGCTTTCGATACCAACTGTTTCAGATAAATTACTGGTTGACAAATCGCCTGCTTTTTCGATACTCTCGTCGGTTGATTCCAACTTTAAAACTTCAAGATTAGTATTGTCCCACGATTCGCCATGAACACTAGCGTATTGGTCACGAGCATCTATTTCTGCCTCAAATTCCATGATGTCGTTCCCATAAGTCAGTTTTAATACGGGCTCATTGCTCAAATCCGGTTTTTTAAAACTCAACTTGCCATCGTCGGTAAAAAGCAGTTTATTGCAAGCTTCGGAACGACTCAATAAAAAGTCCCAATCTGAAACATTCATCTGCACAATGCTGGCATTTGTAAATGTGTCCGTTTCAATGTTGTCGGTTTCAACACCATTTTCTGAGGCCATCTGCTCACAGAGCTCTCCGTCAGTCAATTCATGAAAGTATTTACTATTCCGGTTTAAAGTCATTTTGTAGGCATGGTCCCGACATTCAATTCGCAATTCCGACGAACTATTATTACGCGCCTTCAAGCGATGTTTTGTAATAATTCCTTTAAATATTGTTTGTTCCTCGGAACTATATCCAAGCTGAATTTCGATTTCATTTCCCGGCAAAAACAACGGGCCACTACTAATTTCAAAATCTTCTTGAGCAACTGAACCATCCACAATACTTAGCTGAGCATAGGAAATCCGGTTCACCTCTTTAGTTACAAAAATCGACTTCACCCCAATGGAATCTTGCGTTGGCTCTCCGTTAATTAGGATTGTGAAGGTTACAACGCCATTAGAAGAAGGAGCTGGTATTTCCCGTTGATTTGTCATCGGCTCGTTTTATTTATGGGTGGAAAATGAATTGGTGTACCAATTTTAATCTGGCGTAGGCTACGTAATTTATTTGCTTTTGCAACTTCCCGATAATAGCCCGGATCTTTATAAACCCGATGTGCCATTAAAGGCAGATTTTCATCGTTCTTGAACGTTCGAACGTGTGTTAAATCTGGCGACCTTCTTCGTTCACGAGCAGCCCTCAACGCGTCGGCCATGGACTCAACAAATGTGCATTTCGCTTTTGCCCGAATCGGTGTTCCATCTGGCTTGAAAAGCGAGTAAGTAATGACTAAATCTTTTAACTTCCCACGAAACAAAAAGCTTCCCCATTGAATTTGCAGCAAGTTGGGCTCATGTTTTTCGCCATCGTACTTAAACACAATTTTTTTGAAACGCTCCAATTGTGAGTCAACTCCTTCCGTCTGTTTTGTTCCCAAAATATTGGAAAGCGGCATCTGGTCATTGGCAATCACACCGGTACTGTCGAATAGCAAATCGGTTTCAAACTGCTGCGGCTTTTGCACACGGAAACGAACATCGGCACCCGTTGCTCCATCAGCCTGTGACTCGTCAAACTGAGTTGCGTACTTCTGTTTTATTTGCTCCGGGTTCACCAAAACCACAAATTCGTAATCGTCGCCAGTGCGTGGATTAAAAGGCTCAGTGTTTTCACAAATGCTTATTTTCATTTTGGTCAACTTACCCTCCATTCCTGTGAAAATATCCATGCTAACGTTCTGTTTTTTGTTTCAAAATTTCCATCACCTGCTCAACACATTCTTTGATAATTTCTTCTTTTGAAGATTGACTCTTAGCAGAAGAGAAGGCTGACTCATCTTGAGAATTTTCAGTCACATTGGCTCGTATAACAAGTTCTCGAATTACTACTGGCATATTTATATTGCTAGAATTTTGAAATAGTTATACTGAAGTTTAATCGATTCGAGGACTACCTTGTTTTCCATGGCATTGAAGTCTGAGACCGACCAGGAAACCGGATAAGCATTTACGACATACCAGGCAGCAACCGGAATATGATCTTCATTTAATAGCGCAATCGTTAGATTTGTAGGTTGAAAATTGAAGCTTTCAATAGCATTACGACACCACAGCAATATTCCGGAGCCCATAAACATTCCCCGCTTCAGCTCAATGTTGTGATATTTCGTGCGGGTTGGTAGTTGATGAACGAACCGGTTTTCACCTCCCTCTTTATATTCTTCCGTTTCCACATCAACTGTTAACCCGCCAACTTCCTGAAAGCGGAAGTCGTTGGGCAACTGTGGCAATAATTCAAATACAACCGAAAAGTGAAATCCAACTGGTGGATAAGTAAAGTCCATGTTTTATCTTGTTTAGCTCATTTCCATTGATAAACCTTCGTGGGCTAGCTCAAGTGTTTCTATGGCCACCTCGTTTCCATCAGATTTCAGATCAGTGCTTTGAACTTTCACAGGCCAAGCATTCTTAATTTTCCAGCTCAAAACCGGTGCGTGTTCTTCATTCAACAAGCTAATGATGATGTCGCGTCGCTCAATCGTATTCAGCTTAACGGTATTCCACCAATCGAAAAACTCGTTATCCTTCTGAAAAACACCACGCTTCAGGGTAATATTGGAAAACTTTTGCATGCCCGGCATTTTCAGCTTGTTGTATTCTGGCATGTTCCCATCACGGTACTCAATAACTTCGGTTTCAACATCGAGGCCTGAAACTTCGGAAAACCCAAGTTTGGTTCCGCCCCACTCAACCTGGAAATGAAATTTTGGAATTGGATATTCTGGCATAATATTTCGTTTTTATCAAATTAATTAAAGGTTCGTTTTAGGACTCCTGGAGTTTGTGAGAAAACTTCAGGATTATAAATTCAGCCGGGCGAACTACAGCCATGCCAATTTCAATATTCATGCGTCCTTCAAGAATGTCAAGAGAAGTCATTGTTTCGCCAAGACCAACTTTTACGAAGAAAGCGTCTTCAGCTTTAGCACCAGCTAGCGCACCAGCACGCCATTGCTTAGTCAGGAAGTTTTCAATCATCGCTTTTACACGTATCCAGGTGTTGGCATCGTTGGGTTCGAACACCACCCACTGCGAACCTTTTTTGATGGACTCTTCAGCAAAGTTGTAAAACCGGCGAACAGGCACATAACGCCACTCATTGTCGTTACCGGCCAATGTTCGAGCTCCCCAAACCAATGTTCCTTTTCCTGCAAACGAACGGATGACATTGATAGATTTTCCGGTTGAATGCACATTCAAACCATCCTGCTCCAGGTTAGTTACCTTCTTATTTGGCCCGATTATCTCCATTACACCAACATTGGCTGGAGCTTTCCATACACCTCGATTACTATCAACACGGGCATAAATTCCGGCTACCGCTGCTGAAGGAGGTAAGGTTAATGTCAATTTCTTGAGCTCAATTTTAATTTGATTGTAAAGCTCAGTATTGGCAGTCAGGTCGCTGAACTTATCTCCATCGTAACTGGTGGTTCCTCCCGGCGCATCAACTTCGGTATGTGCAATACTCACATCGCTTTCCTTATACGCATAGGGCAAGGTCGTTTTCAGCCAGGGATAATAAACGGCTCCGTACTTTAGATAGTCAGTTCCCAAGCTAATATTTGTTCGCAAGGTATCTGCAAATCCACTTGCTTCATTGTAAGTGTCTAAAATCGTAAATCTGTCCTGCAGTGATTGACACTGTTTCAGCGCATCTTCATATAATCCATAAAAATTGGCTACCGTAGAAACACCTGTTGCATCAGGAAAAACAATCAAAGTCGGTTCATCTTCTTTGGCCAGTTCGGCTAAGCCACCATTGGCACCCAAGTCGCTTTTGCTAACGGTAGCAGTATAGTCGCCCACCGAAATGATGTAGCACGACCCCCCACCGTTGGCGAAGTACATTTGCAGAGAATAATACATCAGGAATTTTGATTTTGTAGTAGGTTCGGGCACTTCAAGAACCCGGCTCAAATTGCCGGATGTGTCATAGGTGTCGTTAATGTTTACCGAAATTCCTGTTTCTAAATCAGGTCCACCGAAATAGGCTTTGTATTCTAAAAGCGAAGTAATTCGAGTAGGAACGTTAGTTAGCGATTGATTATTTTTTTTGGCTTTTTCGGTATACCCAATAAAAGCCGGAATAGCAGTTTCAACTTCTGCTATTGATGGAGGCAACAACGAAATTTCTTCGATGTAAACTCCCGGTGTTTTGTACGTTTTAGCCATAATTTATTAAATTTTAAGTGTCAGAGATAGATGTACATATCGGAGTAAATTGTTGTTGGATCTCCCGGATCAGGCTTTATCAGCGAAGGATCGGGATTAGGTAGATTATCGATAAGAACTGAAGCCATATTATTTTTTTTGCCGAGCAGGGCAATTCCTTTTATTGAGGCTTCTTTTAAGGGCATTGGATTGTCGGAAACAAAAACATAGTTCCCGATATCGGTAAATTCCCAGGGTGTGTCGGCTTCCCGCACTCCCGGATTTGAAAAATCGACTTCGCTTCGGTTAAAAACCTGATACCGCCAAGTGGTTTTGCGGTGTTCAAATGCTATTCGGTATTTTTTGGACGCAACTTCGTTAGTATTAGTAAACCATCTATAACTTGAAGGAACTTGACTAAACAGTTCAAGCACTGCAAAATGCCTGTTTGAAAATTGCTCCCCAGTAAAATAAAATCGGTCTACCTCCCCACCATCAATGATTAGCTTATACATTCCGACAGGAAGATCATTCAGTTTAAATTGAAAATTGTAATACTCATCAACCGAATCTAATTCTTGCGAATCGACAGTTCCATCGTTATCAACCGAAACCAGATCAGCCGTTTTCGCTCCGTCATCTCCATCATGGATGTATGAATAAACCATTCTGGAAGCAACAATCTGATCTGCATCACTGGTATGGGTATTCTGGTTTAAAAGCAGCGAATCGGCGCCGGTATTAAAAACCTCCTGCTCATTACTGGCTTTATTGGAGAAGTAATAAATCTTTGAATTACCGGAATCAAAGGGAAGATTTGTAAAATTGAAATAAGACGGGTTATTCAACTTCAGAAAAAAGACAAGTTTGAACGATCCTGAAACCTGATTATTTTTAAGCTTTCCGGTTTCATCAACATCAGCAAAAAAATTCAACACTCCATTTTTCTCCATCGATCTAATCCCTAATCCTTTCATTAAACGAGCTGTATTTCGTTCTGGCACAAAAGAAAAATCGGGTGATATTAAAGACTTATAATAGTCGTTTAAAATCTCTACTTGTATGAGTGACTGATAGCTAAACAACTGCATAGTTTATTGATTAAGGTTTGCTTCAGTAATTGGCGGAGTATCCATTTTGATGTTGTCGTCATAGATAGCCAGCATTTTAACTTTATACATCACCGAGCTCATCAGTTTAGCTCCGAGTGATCCCCATAAGTTATTTTGCTGCTCAAAAGAAAGAGTGTGAAGCTCTGTTGTCAACTTGGCAACTTGCTCTTCAAGACCGGGATAGTTGGTAGGTGTGAAAAGGCTGTGAGACTGAAAAAAACTAATGACATATGAAATAAACTTGAGCGATTCGCGATAACCAAACTCATCGTCACCAAAATTGGCTGCAAAAAGCACATACAAATTGACCATGATTTTGGGATCGGTTTTGGCGATTGTTCCTTGCAGTGTTTCTCTGTATAGATTCTGATTTTTTAAAACCCGTTCCTCTTCAATACTCACCAAAGTCATTGCCAAACTCGAAACCTGTTGTTTTCCATTTTTATCGAAAAGTGGAATTAGCTCAACCTTATCATCATCAGAATTAGTACGTAATTTGAGGTAATTATTCAATTGGTTTTTCAAGAAGAAAAGCGATTGTTCGATCATGGGGGCTTTCTATTTATTCGGCAAATTCGCGTAACCAGTGATTAACTAAATACAGTCGAAACGTATAGGATTTTCAACCATATGTTTTTTCAGAGTTCGCTGATGGAAATTTTTAGAATCCTTCAACGAGTTGATTCTTTCAGGATAATATACGACAACAAGAAAAAGCATGATCCACCCCATTTATTCATACATTCCGATCTTTTTCTTATTATATCCTCTAATTGTTAATACAATTTGCAACTAAAAGGTAACCAATCATTTTGATCTTTTTCAATTTTAATTTATCTATTTATCAAAACAGAATAAATAGCAAAAAAGCGGTAAAAGTTTATTATTTTGAAAATAAGTTCAGTTATCATATTTCTGATAATATCGGGAAAGTGTCACTCACAATGACGTATAATTCATTAAGAGTAATTTTCACCTAAGCGGTCTTCTGACCGTCAAAATCAATTGAGAGAAAATTAAACTTATTAACATATTAACAAATTCAAATCAATCTCATTACGTAAATTGTATTTTTGAATTTTTAAGGATTTGAATATTACTTTCAATAGTTAGAAAAACCTGCAGCAATGATTTATGATAGATAAAAGTAATCGCGCATCAAAGCAAATATTCTTTTGTAAAGCACAGATCTTCTATTAACGTTAACTTTACAAATAAGCCTGTATTGTATAGACCATTTTTAAATAAGTTTCATTCGCTTATTATTGATAGATTCTTTTTTATATTTGCCGCAAATCTCAGAGCGCAATCTATTCTAATTCACAATTATGAAGCAAATTAAATACATTACTCCTGAGGAGGCAGTAAAAGTTATAAAATCTGGCGATCGTGTTCATTTAAGTAGTGTGGCTGTAACCCCACACACATTAATTAAGCCATTGGTAGAACGCGGACGCAACGGTGAACTCAAAGATGTAAAAATCCAGCATATCCACATCGAAGGAGAAGTGGAATATGCGAATCCTGAATTTGAAGGGATTTTCGTAGCGGAGCAATTCTTTGTTGGAGGAAACCTACGAAAGCAAACCCAAGCTGGGTATGCCGATTACATCCCCGTGTTTTTAAGTGAAACACAAAAGTTAATTCGCGAAGGATACTTGAAAGTAAATGTAGCTATGATTATGGTATCAACTCCAGACAAACATGGCTTTGTATCGCTCGGAACATCAGTAGATGCAACTAAAGCAGCTATTGAATGTGCCGACGTTGTTATCGCAGCAGTCAACCCAAATGTCCCAAGGGCTTGGGGTGATGCAATGATTCATATCAATGAGATTGACCTTTTCGTAGAAGACGAGATTCCATTGTATGCACACGACATGGCTCCTTTGTGTGAGACAGACATCCAAATTGGAAAAAATGTAGCTGAGTTGGTTGAAGACGGAGCTTGCTTGCAAATGGGAATCGGTGGTATTCCGAACGCTGTTTTAGCTCAACTCGGAAACCACAAAGATTTGGGAGTTCATACTGAAATGTTTGCTGATGGTATTCTTCCTCTGGTTGAAAAAGGAGTTGTTACCGGTAAACACAAAACAACCGACAAAGGTAAAATGGTTGCCTCATTTTTGATGGGAACCAAGAAACTATACGACTTCATTGACGACAACCCTATGGTTGCGATGATGGATGTTGCGCATACTAACAATGTGCACATTGTTAGACAAAACGATAAAGTAACTGCAATCAACTCGGCACTGGCTGTCGACTTAACCGGACAAGTTTGTGCCGATTCAATTGGAACAAAACATTATTCAGGTGTTGGCGGTCAAATTGACTTCATCCGTGGAGCTGGTCACTCAAAGGGCGGTAAACCAATTATTGCGTTACCATCGGTTACGGCAAAAGGGGTTTCTAAAATTAGTCCGATACTACTTCCTGGATCAGGTGTTGTAAGTACTCGTGCCAATATGCACTGGGTTGTTACCGAATACGGGACCGTTAACTTGTACGGAAAAACGCTACAAGAACGTGCGCGCTTATTAACATCCATTGCACATCCCGAACATAGAGAAGCATTGGAGAAAGCCGCATTTGAACGGTTTGGTTCTCACTATAACTTCGTCCAACAGAAACAAAACGTATAACAATCAAACAGGCGGGGGGAATCCTGCCTGTTTTCGTATTCGATCTGTTTTTTTAAATTATACTTTAATTGCTCCTTTTTTTGATCAACTTTCGAACTTTTGAGCAATTTGGTTAAAAAATATTCTAACGAATAAGAAAACATACTATCAACCATTTATATAAAAAACTAATCATGGGAGTTTCACATATTGAACACATTGGAATTGCAGTAAACAGCTTAGAAGAAGCAATACCATACTACGAAAAAGTATTGGGTCTAAAATGTTATGCTATTGAAGAAGTTGCTGACCAAAAGGTAAAAACAGCCTTCTTTAAAGTTGGTGATACTAAAATTGAATTATTAGAATCAACCGATCCAGAAGGACCAATTGGTAAATTCATTGAGAAGAAAGGACAGGGAGTCCATCATTTGGCATTTGCTGTCGACAACATTAATGAGTCATTAAAGCAAGCTGAAGAAGACGGCATCCGCCTGATCGACAAAACATCAAGAAAAGGAGCCGAAGGGTTGAACATTGGTTTCTTGCACCCAAAATCTACTCTTGGTGTATTAACTGAGTTCTGCAGCGACAAATAACCAAAAATCATTTATTATTATATACAATGAGCAATCAAGATAAAATCAACAAATTAATTGAATTACGTGCAGAGGCCAAATTAGGTGGCGGCATCAAACGAATTGAATCCCAACATGCCAAAGGTAAATTCACCGCACGTGAACGCATCGAAATGCTACTTGACGAAGGTAGTTTCGAAGAGTTTGACATGTTTGTCACTCACCGTTGTACCAACTTTGGTTTAGAGAAAACCAAAGTTATGGGCGATGGTGTTGTTACCGGTCACGGAACAATCGACGGTCGTGTAATTTACGTTTTCTCACAAGATTTCACTGTATTTGGTGGATCCTTGTCTGAAACCTTTGCACAAAAAATCTGCAAAGTTATGGATATGGCCATGAAAGCAGGTGCTCCGGTTATTGGAATCAACGACAGTGGCGGTGCACGTATTCAGGAAGGTGTGACTAGCTTGGCTGGTTATGCTGAAATTTTTGAACGCAACATCCTGGCATCAGGTGTTATTCCTCAAATTTCAGCCATTTTTGGTCCTTGCGCCGGTGGAGCTGTATACTCCCCTGCCCTAACTGACTTTATCATGATGACCGAGGAAAACTCATACATGTTTGTAACCGGTCCTAAAGTTGTTAAAACTGTAACCGGAGAGGATATTTCAGTTGCTGATTTAGGTGGCGGTAAGGTTCATGCATCAAAATCAGGAGTTTCTCATTTCTTAGTTGAAAATGAAGAAGAAGGACTTTTGGTCATCCGCAAACTTTTGTCGTACCTTCCACAAAACAACCTGGAAGATGCACCAATTAGTGAATGCGACGACCCAATTGACCGGTTGGAAGATTCATTGAATGAAATCATTCCTGACAATCCAAACCAACCCTACGACGTAAAAGAGGTGATTCACTCGTTAGCCGACTATGGTGAATTTTTAGAAGTACACCGTAACTATGCCAAAAATATCATTGTTGGATTTGCTAAATTCGACGGACAACCCGTTGGTATTGTTGCCAACCAACCGAACTATTTAGCCGGTGTTCTCGATATTGAAGCATCACGTAAAGCTGCTCGATTTGTTCGCTTCCTGGATGCCTTTAACATTCCAATCATCACTCTGGTTGACGTTCCTGGATTTTTACCTGGAAGTAAACAAGAATATGGAGGTATCATTACACACGGAGCAAAATTAATGTTTGCTTACGGCGAAGCAACTGTGCCAAAGATCACGATTACTTTGCGTAAGTCATACGGTGGAGCACACGATGTAATGTCGTGCAAACAATTGCGTGGCGACTTAAACTATGCATGGCCATCAGCTGAAATTGCAGTAATGGGAGCTGCCGGTGCTGTTGAAGTATTGCAAGGACGTAAGCTTTCTTCAATCGAGGATCCTGAAGAACGTGCTAAGTTCATTGCTGAACACGAAGCAGAATACAAAGAAAAGTTTGCAAATCCATACCAAGCTGCGTCATACGGCTATATTGACGACGTTATTGAGCCTCGTAACACTCGTATTCGTATTATTCGTGGGTTACAAAGCTTAGCAACTAAAAAGCTTGTTAATCCACCTAAAAAACATTCAAACATTCCATTATAATTAACTAGTCTATGAATAATCTTTTAATCATATTGGCTTCTCAAATGGATTTCGGATGGACCGTCGCCCTTGTTGGATTCTTTATCGTGTTCTTCGCTTTGACCTTGCTCGTAATTGTTTTTCTGAGGCTTCCAAAGCTAATCAACATGAAGTTCAAAAAGAAAGTCCCTAAAAAGAAAGACCCCCATTGCGAAGACACAGAAGGAGAATGCCACATAGAAGGAAATGTGACTGCCGCGATAGGCATGGCACTACACCTTTACTTTATAAACCAACACGACGAAGAAAGTAACATTGTAACCATCAAAAAGGTTAAGAAAGCTTATTCTCCGTGGAGTTCGAAAATTTACAGTGTAACCAATAACTGGCCGCGATAAGAGTTTTATCGCATAATTTTTAGAAAATGAAAAAATATAAATTTACCATAAGTGGCGATGAATACGATGTTCATATCAAAGATATTGAAGAAAACATTGCCACAATTGAAGTAAACGGTACAAAATACCAGGTTGAAATTAAGGGTGAAGTGAAGTCCTCTAAAACCCCGAAACTAGTTCGTAAACCTGTTGTTCAACAACCTGGCGAAGGCCAAATCAAAAAGCAACAATCCAGCGGAGGAACAGCCGTAAAAGCGCCTCTTCCGGGAACCATTTTTAAAATGCTTGTAGCTGTTGGCGACGAAGTGAAAGAAGGTCAAAACCTACTCATCATGGAGGCCATGAAAATGGAAAACCAGGTACTTGCTGAGAAGTCTGGCCAAATAACAGCCGTCAAAGTTAAAGAAGGAGATGCTGTGCTACAAGATGATGTATTAATTGAAATTAGCTAAAAAATCTGCTGGTAATGAAAAAACTATTATTAATAATAGCTGCATTGCTGTTGATTTTACCCTCATTTACCAGGGCTGATGAAAGCAGTAATTTAGCTGAGAAAATAACCGATGGGAAATGGATTAACCGAAGCGATGGTTATGTCGCATCGCCTACATTCAACCCTGACGTTGACAAGAAAGAAGATTTTGAAACGGCTAAACGTTACAAAACACTTTCTTTTTCGGAGAACAACACGTTTGTGATGGACTCCCTGAAACAACGTTATTCGGGTAAGTGGAAAATAGAAGATGATAAAGTTATATTAGGTTTCTACCCAAAAACAGTTACCCATCTGTATAAAAACATGAATCCGAATAGCCAATCCAACGACTATGTCTCAAAGGACGAGTTATTAGAGCTTGGTACTCGTGAACTTAGCTTGCAAGACGGTAAACTGACAGGAGACGGGTACGTATACAAAAATTATTCAGGAGCGGTTTCCGGATTATTTAACTTTTACGAATTTTCCGGTTTTGCAAACGTTTCGTGGAAACACATTTTGATGATGTTCATCGGCTTTGTATTCTTGTTCCTGGCTATCAAATACGATTTTGAACCACTATTGTTGGTACCAATCGGCTTTGGTATTCTGATCGGAAATATTCCGATGTTTCAGGCCGTTGATTTCAACCTAAAATTAGGAATTTATGAACCGGGCTCCGTCATGAATATCCTTTATCAAGGGGTTGTGCAAGGTTGGTATCCCCCATTAATTTTCTTGGGGATTGGTGCCATGACCGATTTCTCTTCATTGATCTCGAATCCTAAATTGATGCTATTGGGAGCAGCGGCCCAAATTGGTATCTTCTTAACATTCTTGGGCGCGCTTTGGATGGGATTTGCTCCACCAGAAGCTGGTGCGATTGGTATTATCGGTGGTGCTGACGGCCCAACGGCAATCTTCATTTCATCGAAACTAGCCAACGGACTGAATGTGATGGCCAATGGTGAAACGGTGAAAAACCTCATCGGTCCAATTGCAATTGCAGCCTACTCATACATGGCCTTAGTTCCAGTTATTCAACCTCCGGTTATCAGACTTTTAACGAGCAAAAGAGAACGCCTCATCCGCATGAAACCTCCAAGAGCGGTTTCTAAGCTAGAGAAAATCTTGTTCCCCGTTGTGGGTTTGATTTTGACAGCTTATATTGCTCCTTCAGCTCTGCCTCTTTTAGGTATGTTGTTCTTCGGTAACTTACTGAAAGAATCAACCGTAACAAAACGCTTGGCTGACACTGCAAACTTTGCCTTGATTAATACCATTACTATTTTGCTTGGTATTACTGTAGGAGCATCGACACAAGCTGACGTATTTTTAACTCCTTCTTCAATCAAGATTTTCTTGCTTGGTGCAGCGTCCTTTGTTATCGCAACTGCCGGTGGTGTTATCAGTGCTAAGATTATGAACTTGTTCTTCAAAAAAGACAATAAAATCAACCCGATGATTGGCGCAGCCGGAGTATCAGCGGTGCCCGATAGTGCTCGTGTAGTACAAACTATGGGATTGAAAGAAGACCCTACAAACCACTTGCTAATGCATGCCATGGCTCCGAACGTTTCTGGAGTAATTGGATCTGCGATTGGTGCAGGTATCTTATTGAGTTTCTTGATGTAAGAAAACAAGACTGTAATTCAAAAGGTTGTTCTCGCTTGAGGACAACCTTTTTTTTGTATTATTGCATAACTATAAACCAATTCGAATAAAACCATGAAATATATATTTCTCCTAATGGCTATCAGCATTAGTCTGTTTTCAGGTTATGCTCAACCCAGTAAAAATTTCCCTCAAAAAACCTTGAACGTACTTGTATTCCATAAAACCGAAGGCTGGCACCATCAATCGATTTCAAGTGGCATTAAAATGTTCAATGAACTGGCACTTCAGGAAGGTTGGAGTTTGACTACCACCGAAAATTCGAATCTGTTCACCATGGATTTTCTGGTTAATTTTGACGTAGTTGTTTTCCTGAATCCGACAGGAAACATTTTAAATCCAAATCAACAAAAAGCTTTTGAAACATTTATGAAGACAGGAAAAGGTTTTGTCGGCATTCATGCTGCCTCCGACTGCGAATATGAATGGGATTGGTTTGGAAAACTATGCGGCGCTTATTTTTTAACACATCCACCAGCGCAAGAAGGAAAAGTTATCATTGAAGATCACAATCATCCGGCCATGAAAGTATTTGAAGGAATGGACAGCTATACAACTTTTGATGAGTGGTATAGCTTTAAAGAAAACCCACGCGAAAACGTACACGTTCTTGCCCGTCTTGACGAATCGAGTATTAAAAAATCTAAAAATGACGATTGGAAAATGGGAGATCATCCACTAATATGGTGGCAGGAGTTTGACGACATCCGTTCATTTTACTCGGTTCTTGGGCACACGAACGAATCGTTTCAAAATCAAAAAGTGAGAGATCATTATTCGGCTGCTGTAAACTGGGCCGGAAGAAAAGACTAGCTGCAAGCTGTAAATTAGCAGTAAAGGGGACTTACTTCTTTCCAAATGGAGAAAACCGATATTGAAAACTAAATTGGATGTCGGGTGCATTATTGAACGAAAACATATCTTCGCCACAATAAACATTGAACTCATGCCCATTTTTATGAAATCCAACGATGAAATAAGTTTTTAGCGAGAAATAATACAAAGCTGCAGGTGTTAATTTCGACAAATAAAACTGCCGGGAAATCTGCTCACCTTCCCAAACATCACCTTCTTTCAATACGTCAATACCAACTTCGTGGTATCCGGTCTGATCCCAGGTAAAATAGTAGCCTTTCAACAAAGGATCCTGATAATTTACAGCCAGACCAATTACGGTCGTATTCTTTTTTTTCGACATCAGATTGAGTCCGAAAAAAGTGCGACCATGCTTGCGATATCTCCAATCGATTACGCGAACACCGCTCCCCACCTTTGCAAAAAGCTGGTTGGTTATTCCCCCATCTAAAGCATAAGTGAACGAACTTCGTTCTACTAACGGGAAATCCATTCTTAAGCCGGCCGAGAGACCTGGAATTAAATAAGTATGTACATGATTAAAAGGAATAGACAGGTGCCCTCCCAGTTGCGAATCAAAATGAAAACCAGAACTTTTTGAAGTAAAAAGCTGACGGTAATAATGTGCATCAATCACACTTGTAAAAAAATCACCTTTATTTTTTCGAAAAGTATTTCCCTCTTCATCTGTAAACTGAATGGAAGCCCTGTTAAATGGGTAAAGTCTTCGTCCGTAGTTATCCTCAACAGCAAAATTCGAATGGAAAGTTTCTATAAAACTATCGCTAACCAAATAGTTTAAGATTGACGATCCGCCAACCAACTGATGCAGATTTAAATTAACAATCAAACTGTGTTTTGATGTCCAAGTATTCAAATAAGTCAGCTTTAAATGTTGAATGACACCATCAGAATGAAAAGCTTTGTCTCTGGTTTCAATTCCCATTACCTCAAAATAATCAGGCCGAACGGTCATCGGAATTTCAGCAAGCTCTTCTCGCTGATCAATAGTCAAATTTTGTGGATACAGAAAACGTGCACTCGGATGCCATGTGTTTCCCATAGTATAACTAACTGAAAGCTGATGTTTTTGAGGACTTGTACCTGGGAAATAAAATGGTAAATCGAGTGAATAAATGCCTATCGCACTTTCCGGATTTATTTCGGGATAGAAAAAAGGCACTTGAAGAAGATCGTTGAAACCGTCATTATTTTGCGCAAATGACCGAGCAAAAAAACAGCTCAATAAAAATACCGGAATAAAAAAGCGCTCCCTCATTTTTAAGTTTTCAACAAATGCCTAACGAAAATAGAATTTAAGAGGGAAAACGTCAACCAACTTTGGCTATTTAAATTTATTTAACAGATGTTTTTTTGAGAAAATATATTGTGCTTTTTATTTGAACCAGCATCAAAAAAGAGGGTCTTCGTTATTTATAATTCCATTTTTTTTAACAATTTTGAGAAGATGGAAACAAAAAGGATTTATCAAAACGACTACGTTGTTCAAAGCTGGGAAGAATTATGCGAAGAAGTTTATCATGATTCTTGGAAACCGCGGTTGAGCCGATACCGTTCCGACTTCGCTTTTCGTGGGTTGTCAGATGCCAGCTACGAACTTAAAAATAGTTTCCTGCGTAACTGTGGCGCGCGTTCCGAGTTAGAATATCACCTACTGCGAAACTTCAGAAAATACAGTATCTCAAAAGATGCACAACTAAGTGCATCGTTTTGGAGATCATTGGTTATGGCTCAACATCATGGGCTCCCGACTCGCTTGCTCGACTGGACTTATTCGCCATTTGTAGCGATGCACTTTGCTACATCAAATACCGAGAAGTTTGATATTGACGGGGTGATTTGGAAAGTAGATTTTGTGAAAGCCAACAAGCTGGTTTCGGAGCCACTAAATCAACTGTTATGCGACGAAAAGTGTAATGCTTTTACCGTAGAAATGCTTGAAGAGAACATTGTTTCATTGAGCGATTTTGACAAGAAATTAGGCAAAGATCAGGTCATATTTTTTGAGCCTCCTTCTTTGGATCAGCGAATTGTTAACCAATATGCCTTTTTTAGTGTAATGACCCAACCAACAACCACACTTGATGAATGGCTCGTTAAGCATCCGGGGCTTTACCGTCGGATTATTATTCCAAAAGAATTAAAATGGGAAGTTCGCGACAAACTTGATCAGGCAAATATTACAGAACGAGTGTTGTTTCCGGGCTTAGATGGGTTAGCCAGATGGCTAAAACGCCATTACCAGCCAATTGTGGGAGATCCTTTTAATTCGGAAGAAAACGAATAAAACCCGCTTCAGGAATTTCAATCTGAATCGAATTTTTACGCTTCACTTTTAAATCCCCCTGTTCGACCATATCGCCTAAGTGATTAAATATTTCATACTTATAAGTATTTCCATCTTCGTTCACTAAAAACTGAACCTGAGTCGTTTCTTTTGAATTTATGACATCAATGGGTCTGTCAACAACCAGCGGCAAGCTCAACGTGTAATTGCCATACAGGGCATAAATAATCTTCTCATCCCCTTTCACCTTAATAACCGGGTACATGTTTGCAACCTTCTGAGGTTCAAAATCGGACTCCATCAATACTTCATGATTCTCCTTCCAGTAGTTTAACCAAAACCGAATGGTTTGTTTGGCATCATCAGGCAAAGTGGTGGTAAAAAAAGACAAGTGTGGATTTCCAAACATAATAGATTGGAATTTACGGGCAACATCTTCACTTTTATCACGTGGATGAACTCCCATAATCTCCATAAACGGGGTATATCGTCCATACAGTATACGATTATTGACCATCTTTTCCCGTATCAGTTTCGTACCGTCGACACCAACAAAACCAACTATAAAATTTCGGTCATGATTCTGATCCGGACCAACGGAATTAAACTCCTGCCCCATAAAGACATTCGGATTGACCGATTGCAACCGGGATACCATTCCTGCCATCAAACTGTCAACAGCTAATTGAACATCCGTGAAGTCACGTCCCAAATCCTCGCTCACGACAATCGGTTCATCCGGATAAAAATTACTGATAAAATCAAACCAAATCCCATCAAATAGCCAATCCTTGTAGAAGTTATAATAAGTGCTCACCAAGTGGTTACGAACATCCAGGTAGCGTGGATCCAAAACATATATTTGTTGCGGATCTTTGTACCGAAGGTATTTTCCTTTAAATTTCTTAGTAATCACTGGATTTCCGCCCATAAATGGCAACGAATACCACAAATAAAGCTTCATGTCCATTGCATTACTTTTTTCGATCAAAAGCTTCAAATTTTTTAAGTCAGCCTTTTCGTAATCGTAAACGGTATCTACTTTTAGTTTCACCAGCGAGCGCCAACTATCATCAATTAAAATTGATTTGAAACCAAAAGTTTTAAGTGAATCCAGTTCGCGCGAAATATTCTCTAACGGAATACCACGATGCATTGGATACCAAGTTGAATAAACCGGAGCTACACTTCTGTTCGATTTTAAAGCGGCATAGTTAAAAACCTTTTGGAACCGCCACTTTGAAGCTTCGTAGACTGCCTGTGAAAAATGAATATTTCTAAAATCGATCAATATTTGTGCAACGTAATCCTGCATGCTTGATCGTGGAGGGTTATCTTCAAAAAAAGTAACCCCAAACTCTAAGGTATCATTTTGTTCTTTCACAAATGTAGTCGAAAACCTCATATCGAATCGATCGCTGCAAGTAAACGTTATTTGGTTCTGATCATTAAGTGTCAAGCCGGAAATAATGGAAAAGTCGGCTGTAGCACGATCATACGACGGCAATGAAAAATAAGACTTATTTGACCACGTTTGAGAGTTCCACAATTGATTAATTTTACTCTTGGGGAATTTAAAGGTCATTGAAAAATCGGGTAGCTGGCTCGGTGCAGAAGAATGAAGAGCAAAATATACCTGATAACGGCTCATTGATATCTGCTCAACACTAATTGTAGGCATAAAGGGCCGTAAACTTCCTTCAATCGTAATATCACTTTCATCAAAATGATATTCGTTTTGTCCTTGAACTATATTTGCAAAAGCAAAAAAAGCCAATATTAGTATAATCAAGGTTCTATTTCTACGTCTACCAATAGTTATATCGTCCACTAAAAAAATTATTTACATGAAAACTACACCTATTTTGATCTAATTAAATCAAGATGTCTAAATTAACTGATATGGTTATAAAACCAAACATTTTACACCATCTGTTTGGCATAATTTTTAAAACTTAAATACCAAAATTCAAATTTAATCGTTCATTCAGTCCTTGCGATAGACTTATTTTAAACTGGTATATCTTTGATACGCAGCTTCCCAGTCCAAATCAGAGTTAGGAGTAAATTCTTCCACTTCAAAAGAATGCCTTACAACTGTACGCATCTCTGCCAATGATTTCAATGCTCCCATTGCCTTGGCCTGCAATAGAATATTTCCAGTAGCTGTTGCCTCTGTTGGACCAGCAATCACCTTTAGCTTTGTAGCATCAGCTGTTAGTTGATTTAAAAAGCGATTATTAGCGCCTCCTCCAATGATGTTTATCTTCTCAATAGATTCTTCGCTTACGGTAAGAATTTGTTCCAGTGTAAATCGGTATTTCAAAGCCAAACTATCATACACACAACGAATAATTTGAGCATGGTTTTCGGGTTTCCCCTGACCCGTTTCCGCACAGTATTCTATAATTGCTAGAGGCATATTCTTCGGATTCAAAAAGCATGAATCATCAGGGTTAATCAAATATTTAAATGGTTCAGAGCCTGACGCAAGCTTCACCATTTCGTCCCACGTGTAGTTTTTTTTATCGATCCAGGCACGCCGACATTCCTGAATGAGCCACATGCCCATAATATTTTTTAAAAAACGAGTTGTTCCTTCTACTCCCCCTTCATTCGTATAGTTCATTTCCAGTGTTTTTGACGACACCAAAGGTTTCTCACTTTCAATTCCCATCAGCGACCAGGTTCCCGAACTGATATAGGCGTAATTTTTATCATCAGCCGGTACCGAAGCAATAGCAGAGGCAGTATCATGTCCGGCGACAGCAATCACGGGCACTTCTGTGCTTCCGGTTTCTTGCGCCACATCCGGTTTTATTTTTCCAATTCGGGTGCCGGGCTTCACTAAATTGGCTAAAATTGAAGTAGGAATTCCTGCTTTCTCTATTAATCCGGTTTGCCATTTCATTTCACCCGGAACAACCATCTGACTGGTACTTGCAATGGTATATTCGGCAACAGCTTCACCCGAAAAAAGATAGTTCAGCGCATCAGGCATAAACAAAATTTTATCGGTGATCTCTAGCAATGACGATTGATCCTGAATCATAGAAAAAAGCTGAAATAAACTATTAAATTGCATAAACTGGATTCCGGTTTGCTCATACACTTCTTCTTTGGGAATTCTAGCAAACAAGTCACCCATTGAAGTATCTGTCCGCGAATCGCGATAAGCAAACGGAAGCGAAATGATCATTCCTTCTTTGTTCAAATGCACAAAATCAACTCCCCAGGTATCAACTCCAATAGAATCTGGTTGAACACCGAATTCCTGAATACATTTTTTTAAGCCTGTTTTTAACTCATTAAACAAGCTGAAGATATTCCAAAAGAAATGTCCATTGACGTATTGCATCTGATTATCAAAGCGGTGAACCTCTGTCAGTTTCAGTTTTCCTTGTTCCAAAGTGCCTAAAATTGCTCTTCCGCTTGATGCTCCCAGATCGAAAGCCAGAAAGTTATTGTGTTGCATAAGTTTGTTTGTTAGTCAGTTAATTTCAGTTTCAATCAAATTAAGTAAGAATAATGAGATTGGCTATCCTGTTCAATCCTGACAATCATCAATCAAGTTTTATCAAGATGGTAGGTTTGCCAGGTTTACTACAGTATTGTAATTTCGGGTAGTAATTTCTTTCCCAAATTCCCGATCCAAAAGTTTCATAACCTCCGTTGTTTTTATTTTGCTCGTATCACTCATCCAAAACACCGAATGATCAGTAACTTGAAGAATCCTGAAAGAACCATCTTCGTTTTGAAACGGAATACTTAGCGAGGTTTTCAACTCACCTTGCGAAAAAGTAACATTGCATTTGATCGTTGAAGCCTTTTCAACCTCCTTAAATGGCTGAGTTTCCACAATGGCCTTAATGTAGTCGAAAGGAAACACGATAGTAGGTATCGAAAAACCAAAAGCTTCTTCAATGATGCCCTGAACCAAATGAATTCGCTCCTTTTCACTTTCGAAAACGACATTTCCCGAAGCCAAGATTGTTTTTACATTATCGTATCTATTTAGCGTTAAAACATCTTTCAATTGGTTCATAGGAACTTTTTTGTTCCCTCCCACATTGATACCACGTAAAAAAACGACATATTTTTTCATCTGCGTGAAATTAACATCCCACTATTCTTCAGGTTGGGAGTAAAACTGTTTGTTGGCAAAGTTGATAAATTGTTCCCAATCATAAGGAGTAATATCGTGCTTCCCGGTTCGAATATGGTAACCCACAGTCTCCGAAACCGGTGTATTCGGTGCGGGCATTTCGGTTACGGGCAAACCTTTTTTACCGTAAAGTTCGTACACCTTTCCGGCTTCCAGTGTCGACAAAAATTCACCTTTCGGATCTGACCACAAATCGGCTGTAGCACTAGTTACATAGAGCGGCCGAGGGGCAATCATTCCTAAAAGCATGTGTTGGTCTATTGGTAATTTATCTTCATGTCCGGAATACTTATTCAGGTTTTCGCAAAACCAGTGTGGAAAATGATAAGTAATGATCCCAATTGTTTCTCCAATGCGACGCCTGGATAAAGCCGCTCCCATACAACCAGAGTTATTGGAGATACACATTGCAAAACGCTGATCTAATGCCGCAGCCCAAACAGCTGCTTTTCCCATACGCGAAAAACCGAAAACCATTACTTTGGTCGAATCAATATCTTGATCAGTTGTAAAATAATCCATCACTTTTGATAGTCCCCAAGCCCAGGCAGAGATACTTCCCCATTCGTCATATCCCGGGCGAAATTGCCCCAGCTGATACGAAAATGGATGAATGCCATCCTGAAAATTATCCCGGTCTGGATCGATATCGCCACAATATACTGTTGCCACACCATATCCGGCTTCGATCATCTTTTTAACCGGCCATTTATCGGTCGCTACTCCTCTGGATTGCTCGGTAACCTGATTGTGAACAATTCCCCAAGATGGATTGTCGGGCACCCATGACTCAGTCAGCCGGATGTTCGGATCGTATGAAATTGTATGGTTTCCGCTAAAATTATAACCAACAAAAACAGGAGCCTTTACTGAGTCCTTTGGTGTATAGATCAATATATCTGCACTCAATTCACGATCGTCTTTTTTAAAGATTATTTCCACTTGCTTACGCTTGGCCAACCCGTCAAAGAATACGCCATTTTCTTCATGGACAATCACATCGGAAATATCAATTTCTTCTGGAATATTTCCATATATTTCGTGTTTAAATATTTCTAATAGTTCCGGACGACGTTTCTTCTCCCAACGCTTTACGTTTTTAACTTTTCGACCAGATTCCGTAATCAGCAATTTCGGCAATTTATAATCAGGAATTTCATTTTCGTCGTAATTAACATCGGTTTGTTGTGCAAACAAATTAAAACTAATTATAAAGGAAAGTGAGAAAACAAGGTATCTCATAGCAAATTCTGTTTTTTTCATGACGTTTTAGCGATCTCAAAAATAGCCTTTTCTTTTAAATCGTGCGAATAACAAACTATTCTTTATTATAGCATTAATGGTGCAAATCCAATCATCTTTGCTTGTTAACTTTTTCCAGTTTTATTGCCTTAAACATTCTTACAGCCTCTTCAATTGTTGTGAAAAATATCAGTAAGTTTACTCTCTTTAATATTCTTAAAGGGAAGTTTCTCCTGCCGCGCTATTTTCATATCTTTTTCTTTGTTCCTCAACCTAGCATTAGCCGTTTCAGAAATCAGTGACCAAGCCATAATGAGACTTGTAAAAATAATTACAACCAACAACGCACCACTTTCGAGCTCAGGCACTTTGAAATCTTCGGGAATAGCAAAGAACAACAAAATTGAGATTAAACCTCGCGGTGCTAAAAACACTTGGGGAAATATGTCCTTTCGTTCTACAGCAAAAAACATGACATACCTAATCAGGTAAAGAATAACTAAAAACAAGCCACTCATGATCCAAACGTCCCAATTCGCCAGTGTATTGAGCGACAAGCTGATTCCAAATACGACAAAGAAAAAGGTTCGGACTAAAAAAGAACTTTCAATCGTGATCATCTTAAAATTCTCGAACAAACCATCAATAGCCTCATCATTTAACCATCGTTCTAATTTTCCCCATAGTAGTACTTTATGATTCCGAAGTAACAAACCAAACATGAGAATAATTAGCAACGAAGACAAATGGAACAGTTTTGCAACGGCATAAAGTAAAACCAAAACGGCCAAAAACAAGAAAAACTTAGCCTCCGTTTTTATGTTTTGAATGATATACGTTAAGGCATAACTTAAAACAACCGAAATAATGAGCGTAAGAAAAATATTACTTCCGAGAGCAATTGCAACTTCTCCAGCACCACTTGCATCCACATTTTCAATTAAAAAATAGAAAAACATAATACCAAGGATATCAGAAAATGTACTCTCGTAAATCATAAATTCTCGTTTGTCCTTTAGTAAATTGGACACACTTGGTATAATAATCGCACTGCTCATTATCGAAAAAGGAATGGCGTAAATTAATGCAGAAATGAAATCCAGGTTTTGAATGAATAGTTGAGTTACAAAAGCTATTAACACACTAGAAAATCCGAGAGAAATAAATGCGATAACAAATGATTTCCAAATAATTGGCCATTTATCTCTTTTCAGTTCCAAGTCAAGCGCCGCTTCCAATACAATCATAATCAAACCTACAATACCTAACACCTCGAGGGTATTAAAATACTGAGGTTCAATCCCGAAATAAAGCAATACTTGTTGAATTCCAACTCCTAGAAGGATGAGCATTAGCACGCTCGGCAAATTGGTTCTTTTAGCTAATAAACTAAAGAAGAAGGAAATAATAACAACAACACACAAGCTAATTACAAATAGGTAAGCACTCATTCACTAAATTTTATTTTAGCCGAATATAACAATTAGCCTGAAATATGCATGAACAAAGTACGCTAAACTGCTCCTGGTATTGCTAGTTTTTCGAAATCACAAGTATACTTTACTTGAGATCAAGGTTCTACTTCTTACTTTTAAATTCCTCTTGCATATATTGTTTATACAACCTGGAGATCGATTGAGGTTCTCCGATAATGGTTAAAATGTCATTCTTATTTAGTAAGGTATTTCCATGGGGCGCAAATGAGAGTCCATCGCGTTCAACCATTGCTACAAGAACATTTTCCGGGAAAACAACGTCCTTTAAATACCTACCAATCAATTCTGATTGAACTGTGTTTCTCAATAATTGAACTGTGATGTAACGTTCATTATGCAACAAGTATTCCTTGATACTCCGATCATTGTCTTTGTTCAAGAGTTCTTTCACAAAATCTTCGCGTTCTACAATATCGATTAACCGAGCTAACATGCGCAATTGAAGTTTGGGTTCACCTTCAGGATTGGCAAGAAAGAAAAATATTTTGATATTATCTTCTGAATGAATTCCTGATTTTGTCACTGGTTTAGGTATGCCTTTTTCGATGAGTATTACATGAAGTAACGGTTTTTTTATCCGGCTGTTTTTTGCATGTAAGATCGCAATTTCAGGTTTAATCAATGAGGAATCAAAGGCTGATAGTGCATGAAAGTCATCAATAAGCTCCTTTTTAGAAACAACAAGTTGAAAAGAAAGCCAACCAGCCACCTGAACAACCAATTCTTCAAAGGTCATTTTCTCCTGTTTAATTTTAGTAATCTTGGAGTTAATGATCAATTCATCAAATGGATCTCCCTGTCTTAATCCTTTTTCTTTTAATATTGTCATAAATTCGTTTTCAAGCTCAACATGTTGGTGCTGTCCCAAAAGCGCGAACCAGTGATAAATCGCTCCCTCTCGCTTTACATTTTTCTTGGCATAATAATAAAACCACATTGAAGCCAATAAAATAATAACAAAACTGAACAGAATAGCTCCCCATCCCATAAATACAATTAAAACCAGGGAGATAAGCATACCCGCAATTTGCATCCAGGGATACAGCGGAGAATGAAACCCCGGATCATAGGAACTTATTTTACTACTTCGGAAAACTATTACTGCAAAATTTATAAGTAAAAAGATAATAAGGTTGAATGTGCTAGCTAGTTTAGCAATACCTTCTTCTGATAAAATAAGAATGAAGAAGACAATTAATGCGGCTGTCATTACGATAGAAAACACGGGAGTTCCTTTTTTTCCAACTTTCGAAAACAAGGCAGGAAACAACTTATCTCTTCCCATTGCAAAAGGATAACGAGAAGAAGACAGTAAGCCTGCATTACCGGTCGAAGCAAAAGCGGCCATAGCTGCGCCGATCATCAGATAGGTTCCCAAATCCCCTGGTAACCATGTGAATAATACATTTACAGCAGTTGCTGCAGGTGCCAAATCAACTGCGAACTCCTCGGGATGGATCAATGAAACCATGATAAAGACTCCGAGAAAGTATATGAGTGAAGTAACGGTCAATGATAAAGCCATTCCCAGAGGGATATTCCTTTCCGGATTTTTGATTTCTTCAGCGACACTTGCAATTTTAGTTAATCCTAGATAGGAAACGAAAACAAAGCCAGCCGCTGTAATCAGTCCTTCAAAACCATTGGTAAAAAAAGGGTTGAAATGAGTGTTGATCGAAGGCTTATCAACGCCAACAGTGAAAAATACTCGATAAAGACCGTCAAAAACAAAAGTCCCTAACACAACCAACAAAAAGACAACTAAAAAACTCTGCATTCGCGAGGTTTTTTTAGCACCAATTAGATTCAATGCCATAAAGAAAAAAGTAGCTGCTACCGCAATCGTTTTAACAGGAACATCCCAAAAAATAGCAGCGTAAGCACCTATTCCAACAATCGCAAAAGCTGTTTTAAAAACCAAGGCGAAATAGGTTCCTAAACCTCCAATGGTACCCATTAATGGACCTAAGCTCCGATCAAGAAAAAAATATGCTCCTCCTGACCGGGGAAGTGCTGTTGAAATTTCAGCAATACTAAACATCGCCGGAAGAATTAGTAATCCGGCAAGCAGGTAAGCAACAAAAACAGATGGTCCGGTATACTGAGACGCTAACCCAGGCAACAAAAAAAATCCTGAGCTAAACATTGCTCCTGTGCTAATTGAAAACACATCAAATAACCCAAGCTCCTTTTTTAATTTTTCAGTTTTTTTCATAGTTCTCTGTTGAAAAATAGAATTAGACAAGAAAATCGAACTGATTAAAACACGACTGTTTTTCATGCCCAAATAAATTAGGGCACTAAAAAACACTATTGTAAATAAATAACAGATAGGAGAACAAAAGTATTGAGACTGATCTCACAAAATCAATCAGAAAAAGAATACTGACAAACCACTATCAATATAATGGAATCGCTATTTAACTAGAGATGAGACATCTTTACTCGCCGATGTGCTATTATTAAAATTGTAAATATTTCTAAATTACGCCTTCGGATACCTGGGCTGATATTTTTTGGCTACAACTTCTTCCCGAGCTACTCTCAGTGCATTTTTTGCCAATGCTTCTAATTCGTCTTCGCCTGGATAAACGAATACCTCGGCAATGAATTGTACTTTTTTGCGAATGTAATCTATTAAATAGTTATTATAAGCAACACCTCCAGTTAGCAGAATGGCATCCACAACGCCATCAAAAACAACAGCCATTTGTCCAATTGATTTTGCCACTTGGTAGGCCATAGCGTCCTGAATCAACTTTGCCTGTGCATCTCCCCGGCCGGCAAGCTCCTCAACTTCTTTCGCATTGTTGGTTTTCAAATAAGCGACATAGCCACCTTCCCCAACCACCATGCGACGAACTTCGTCCTTGGTCATATTACTATCGAAACACCAGTCGATTACTTGACCGGTTGGCAACCCTCCACTTCGCTCTGGACTAAACGGACCATCTCCGTCCAAGCCATTATTAACGTCCACAACACGTCCTTTTTGGTGTGCTCCAACGGAAATACCTCCTCCCAGATGAGCGACAATCAGGTTCATATCTTCATATATTTCACCTTGTTTTTTAGCATGAAAACGAGCTGTTGCTTTCTGATTTAGCGCATGAAAGATTGATCTCTTCTCGAAATTTGGATGACCTGTAATTCGAGCAATATCGCTTATTTCATCAGTAACCACCGGGTCAGCAATAAAAGCCTGAGCTCCGGGTATTTGGTTGGCGATGTAATCAGCAATCAAAGGCCCCAGGTTGCTGGCGTGCTGCCCGTAAACTCCCTGAGTGGCATGCAACAGCATTTCGTTGTCTACCATATAAACGCCTGATTCCAGAGGATAGGTCAAACCACCTCGACCAATAATATATTTGATGCGATCCACCTCAAAACCTTCCTCCACCAACGAATCAATAATCATCCCCTTACGGTAATCAAATTGTTGCAATATGTTTGTGTAGCGAGACAAATCATCTATCGAATGACGTAATGTCTTATTCAACTTGCATTCTTCATTAAAATACACAGCAAACTTAGTTGATGTCGACCCCGGATTAATCGCTAATATTCGGTATTCGTTCATAGTTCTAATTACTCAATAATACTGCTAACACAATCGAGTTTAACTTTGTTTGTGTGTCATCTCCGCGCGATGATAACACAATGGGAACTTTTCCACCGAAAACCACTGCAGCCTGGTTGGCATGACAAAGTTTGGTGTTGGTTTTATAAAAAACATTTCCAGAATCGATGCTGGGAAAAAGCAAACAGTCTGCATCTCCGGCACAAGCAGAAGTGATCTTTTTGATTTTAGCAGATTCTGGATCTATAGCTACATCAAGCGCCATAGGACCATCAACTATACCGCCTTTAAAATAGCCATCCTCTCCTCTAATTTTCAACTTGGCAGCGTCAGCACACGATGGAATTGAATCAATCACTTGCTCTGTCGGTGCAATTATAGCCACTTTCGGTTCATCAATTCCCAGTTTATGACCAACTTCAATCAGGTATTTGATCATCACTTCTTTTTGTTTCAAACTAGGAAATGGAATAATCGCCACATCACTAGCCAAAAGCAGTTTATGATAATTGGGATTTTCTAACAAAGTAATGTGCGTTATTAAATCTCCCGAATTAACCAGCCCCAACTCCTTATTCAGAATTGCCCACATATATTTATTAGTATTTATCAAACCCTTCATCAAAATATCTGCGTTCCCTTTTCTCACCATATCAACGGATTTCCGTGCTGCATCCTCATCATCTGAAGCCTCAATGATCTGCAACTCGCCAATAGTGATATCCAGTGTTTTGCAGGCATCCTCTATTCGCTCACGATCTCCCGTTAGTATAATTTTGGCAATACCCAACTGATGAGCTTTCCAGATAGATTCAATGCTATGTTCATCAATCCCATTAGCAACGACAATCGTTTTGATCGGTTTTCTATTTTGGGCTAATTGATACAGATCTGATAAATGTTTTACACTCATAACAATACTTTAAGGACTTGAAAATTACGATAAGAATAATTGAAAGTACAGAACAAAAGTCAATCTAAAAAATGTTATTAAACCCCATAAAACAAAACATCCGACGCATAAAATGCATCGGATGTTAATTGTAAAATATATTGTACTATGAAGTTTCAGATTTCAATAATATCAAATATAAAACTTACACTTTGGCATGGCTCAAAACTTTTTTCTCGGTATCAAGAGCAATCATTAATTCTTCATTGGTAGGAACAACGATAACTGTCACTGGAGAATCATCAGTACTTATAACCCCCTCTCCGCGGAATCCGTCATTTTTTTCAGGATCAATTTTGATCCCCAACGCTTCCAAATCTCCGGCAACTCCTCTACGTGTTGTATCAGCGTTCTCCCCAATTCCACCGGTAAAAATTAACACATCTAATCCGCCCATACCAGCCATGTATGAACCGATATATTTTTTAACACGATAATCGTAAATTTCTAAAGCTACTCTGGCTCGTTCGTTCCCTTCTTCGGCAGCTTCTTCAATCTCTCTCATATCAGAAGACACTCCTGATAATCCAAGCATGCCACTATGTTTATTAAACAGCGTATTAGCCGATTTTAATCCGAGCTCTTCCTTTTCCATGATGTAAGTTGCTACACCAATATCCAAATCACCAGAACGGGTTCCCATTACCAATCCCTCAAGAGGTGTAAAGCCCATGGAGGTATCATAGGACTTACCGTCTTTAATGGCAGCAACAGAAGCTCCGTTACCCAAATGACAAGAAATAATTTTCTGATTTTCGTAATCACGCCCCAAAAGATCACAAGCACGTTTTGTAACATAACGATGGCTGGTGCCATGAAAACCATAGCGACGAATACTGTATTTTTCATACAACACATGCGGAATACCGTACATGTATGATTTAGGCTCCATTGTTTGGTGAAAAGCAGTATCGAAAACACCAACCTGAGGAATTCCAGGAATCAGCTCTTCCATAGCCTCTATACCTTTTAAGTTTGGCGGATTATGCAAAGGCGCTAAATCAGTACATTTCACAAGAGCATCGATAACTTCATGAGTTATCAATTCACTATCATGGAAATACTCACCACCATGAACAACACGATGTCCAACAGCATCAATTTCTTCCAGACTTTCCAAACAACCATACTTTTGGCTGGTCAAAATTCCCAGAATGTATTCGATACCACTTTTGTGATCCAGAATTTCTCCTTCAAACATTATTTTACGTCCGTCAGCATGATTGTGCTTCAAAAATGAACCTTTCATGCCTATTTTTTCTACTCCTCCTTTTGCAATAACCGATTGGTCATCCATGTTGAAGAGCTGATATTTTATTGAACTGCTACCGCAGTTTAAAACCAGAATTTTCATGTGTATATTTTTTCAATTTAACGAGGTGCAACTTTCGTATTAAGCTGTTCTTTTTTTGATTTAGGAGACCAATGCATGGAGCTCCCTAATAATCGTTCTCCTGTTTGATCAACGTTTTGAGATTGACTATTAACAATTATTGGCTGAACCTTTAATCCGATTTCCATCCTCATCATACTCATAAAATCCTTTTCCTGAAGCTATACCCAATTGTTTGGCCCGAACAAGGCGTTTAATGTAAGGAGATGGTTTGTAATGAACATCACCAAATTCGCTGTAGATATTTTCCATCCAGCGAACAATTTTATCCAATCCCATTTTATCAGCTACTTCAAAAGGACCTAATCTCATTCCAAGACCTATTTTCATTGTAGCATCAATGTCTTCCATATTTGCAACACCTTCCAACAAAATTTCACAAGCTTCGTTTAACAAGACAACAAAGAGACGAACACTGACCAATCCAGCTGATTCTTCAACGGGTACAATTTTACGATTGATAAGTTTAACAAACTTGCAAACTTTATCATATGCCTCTTCGGATGTATAAAGTCCTTTTACAACCTCCATGATACGGGCTTCGCGTGACGAAACCAAAAAGTGCAGACTTACACAACGATCTTTGTGTTTCATTTCAGAAGAAAGCTCGGTAATCACGATTGTCGTTGAGTTTGTTCCAATAATACAATCGTGATGAACGACTTTTTCAATCTTCTTGAAAATCTTTTTACGCTCTTTGATTTTTCCACCGCGGTCGACAGCGCGAATGGCTTCAACCACGAAATCGCATCCTGCAAGATCTTTATAATCTAACGATCCTTTGATTCTCGCCAGGATTGCTCTTTTTTCACTTTCGGTTAATCCCCAATGCTCGATACGATTGTCAAGGATTTTACCGATATTTTTGTATGCTTCTCGTACTTTTTCTTCGCTAACTTCGATGAAGACAACTTCAATGCCGTAGAAACTAGCTACACGGGCAATATTCTGTCCGACAAGTCCACATCCAACAATACCAATTTTAGAAAACAGCGATTTTGATACCTTTTTCTTTATTAAACCAAATTCTTCAATTGGTTCATGTATTAATTCACTAGCCATTTTAACTTTTACTAAATTTATTTGAACATTGCAGCAGCCTGGTTGGAGGTAATTGCCACCATATTTACGATATCACTTACCGAACAACCTCTCGACAGATCATTAATCGGAGCTGCCATTCCCTGTAATACCGGACCAATAGCTTCTGCTTGCGATAAACGTTGTACTAATTTATAACCAATATTTGCTGCTTCAAGTCCAGGGAAAACCAATACGTTTGCACGACCAGCAACTTCACTATCCGGAGCTTTTAACTTGGCAACCTCAGGTATAAGCGCTGCGTCCAACTGCAATTCACCATCGATTTTTAACTCGCCGTCTAGCTCCTTAGCTATTCTTGTGGCATTTACCACCTTGTCAACACGCTCATGCTTCGCACTTCCTTTAGTCGAGAAGCTCAACATGGCCACCCGAGGTTCCATGCCAACAAGGGCTTTTGCGGTACCAGCAGTGGTCACCGCAATTTCGGCTAACTGTCGTTCATCCGGATCGGGCATTACTGCGCAATCGGCAAAAACTAAAATTCCATCATGTCCAAAATGAGGATCGTTTACAAACATCAGGAAAGCACCGGAAACAACACTCACTCCCGGCAACGTTTTTACAAACTGGAAAGCCGGACGTAGGACGTCACCTGTTGCATTTATTGCACCGGCAATTTCTCCATCTGCATCACCACTTTTAATCATCAACGGAGCAAACACCAATGGGTCGTTCAACATTTCCAATGCCTGTTCCTTAGTCAATCCTTTTGATTTTCTGATTTCGACCATCAAGTCAGC
Source organism: uncultured Sunxiuqinia sp. (assembly GCF_963678245.1). Taxonomy (NCBI): domain Bacteria; kingdom Pseudomonadati; phylum Bacteroidota; class Bacteroidia; order Marinilabiliales; family Prolixibacteraceae; genus Sunxiuqinia; species uncultured Sunxiuqinia sp. Next base: position 83,659 of record NZ_OY782774.1, on the reverse strand, counting down.
ATAGGCTGACCGACGTTCATCAGTTTTCGGATCAATCAGTACAGCACCTTTAATATTGACTCCCAGGTCTTCAGCTGCCTGCATAATCTCTCCCGGATTTCCCAATAAAATAATCCGGGCAATATTTTCATTTAAGATGATTTCTGTGGCTCTCAGAGTCCGAGGTTCTATTCCTTCTGGAAGAACAATACGCTTTTGATAACTTTGGGCGTTCTTAATAACACGTTCAAGTAGTTTCATCTGAAAGTTTAAGATTTTTAACTTTTGAGTAAAATATTCAAATACAAAAGTAAGGAAAATTACCAGTTGATATCCCCAATGTGTGCTAATTATTTGTTAACCCCTCCAATAATAAAGGACTTATAGCTATTTAGACGAAAAACCACAACGTATTGAGCAATCGATTGCATTGATCTATCTAGCTTTACGCATGTAGACATATGCTATGTTAATTTTTTCTGAAAATTAATTGAGAATTAATAGAATCTGAATATTCTTTCAGCTCAAATAAATTGATAATTTTGTTCGTCGCACCAAGAATTCTCCTATGAACACAAATGATCTGTTTCTGGAATTAAAACAAAAACTGGAAGGTGATGTCTATACAGACAATGTGCAAAAAGTTATTTACGCCACCGATGCTTCCTCGTACCGCGAAATTCCACAAGCTGTTTGCAAACCAAGAAATAAAGAAGACATTCGTCAAATTATTGCCTTTGCCCGTAAGCACAAAACCTCAGTAATTCCGCGAGCCGGCGGAACATCGCTTGCCGGCCAGGTTGTTGGAAAGGGTATTGTGATTGATGTTTCTAAATACATGAACAGGATCATTGAACTCAATGTCGATGAGAATTGGGTGATCGTTGAACCGGGAGTAAACCTGACGGAACTAAATATGTATCTGGCTCCACACGGATTACAGTTTGGCCCTGAAACATCAACCGCCAACCGTTGTTGCATTGGCGGTATGGTGGGGAACAACTCTTGCGGGCTGCATTCGCTGATTTATGGAAGTGCCCGCGATCATATCCTGGAAGCAAACTGCATTCTTTCTAATGGGTCTGATGTCGTTTTTAAGACGTTGAATACGGAGGAATTCCTGGCTAAATGCAACGACAAGCAAGACAGTTTGGAAACGCGAATCTATAAGAACCTGTATGAAACGCTTTCAAATACCAACAATCAGGAAAATATCAGGAGCGAGTATCCTGACCCAAAAGTAAAACGGCGAAACAACGGGTATGCGATCGACATCTTGCTTGAAACCGATCCATTTACAAAAAATGGAGAACCTATTAACGTTTGCAAACTGCTGGCCGGAAGTGAAGGAACATTAGCATTCACCACTCAAATCAAACTCAACCTAATTCCCCTTCCTCCAAAACACAAGGGATTAGTTTGCGCTCATTTTAATAGCCTGCAAGAAGCCTACCTTGGCAACTTGGTTGCCCTAAAACACAACCCTGGTGCGATCGAGTTGATGGATGACATCATTATGAACTGCACAAAGGAAAACATTGAACAACGTAAAAACCGCTTTTTCGTTCAGGGTGATCCGAAAGCGATGCTAATGATTGAATTTGCCAGAGATACAGAAGAAGAAATTCGCCGTATTGCCCAAAAACTTGAAAAGGATTTTCGTGAAGCAGGACTTGGCTATCATTTTCCCTTGGTGCTAGGAAACGACATGATCAAACGTGTATGGGCTCTTCGCACAGCAGGCCTTGGGCTATTATCAAATATTGCGGGCGACCGACAAAGTACAACGGTAATTGAAGATACCGCCGTGGCGCCCGATTATTTGCCTGACTACATGAAGGAATTTGATGATATTCTTGCTAAATATGGATTAAGCTGTGTGAAATACGCCCACATCGCAACCGGAGAAATACATTTACGTCCTCTTTTAAATTTGAAAGATGAATCTGACGTTGATCTTTACCACACCATTGCCAAAGAGATTGCTACTCTGGTGAAAAAATACAAAGGTTCGTTGAGTGGCGAACATGGCGATGGAAGATTACGTGGCGAATTTATCCCATTTATGCTTGGTGAAGCAAACTATCAACTCATTAAAAAACTGAAACAAACCTGGGATCCGGACAATATCCTAAATCCCGGAAAAATAGTAGACACCCCTCCCATTACTGAAAATCTCCGGTATTTAATTGGAGAAACAAAAAAGTTTGACACGACCTTTGACTTCTCCGAAACCAAAGGTTTTTTAAGAGCCATTGAAAAGTGCAACGGAACGGGCGGTTGCCGCAAAAGTGTTTTAATTGGTGGTAGCATGTGCCCGACTTATATGGCCACCAAAGATGAAGACAAAACCACCCGGGGACGAGCCAATGTGCTACGTGAGTTTTTAACCCGCTCAGAGAAAAGTAATCCGTTTGATCATGAGGAGATTTACAATATCCTTGATCTATGTATTTCCTGTAAAGCGTGCAAAGCCGAATGCCCATCGAATGTGGACATGGCAAAGTTTAAAGCCGAGTTTTTGCAGCATTACTACGAGATTCATGGCATCCCATTACGCACCAGGCTAATCGCTTATCTACCACAATTAAACAATTTAGGAAGAACTTTTCGCACCGTAACTAATTTTGTAATGACAACCAATGCGCTTAAAAAGGCAATTGGTTTTGCTCCTGAACGTAATCTTCCAAAGCTTTCCAAACTGAGCTTACGAAAATGGTACGCTAAACCTCGCCCCAGCGCGAGCTTGAACAAGGGAAAAGTTTATCTATTTGCTGATGAATTTACCAATGAAAACGAAAGCGATATTGGAATCAAAGCAATTTTGCTGCTCAACAAGTTGGGCTACGAAGTTGAAATACCAAAACATCGTGAAAGCGGCAGAACCTACTTGTCAAAAGGATTGATAAAAACAGCTAAAGGAATTGCCTCAAAGAACGTTCAGCAACTAATGGGGTTAGTGACAGATTCAACTCCTTTAATCGGAATTGAGCCATCTGCGATTTTGGCTTTTCGAGATGAATACCCGGAGCTGGTTGACGATCGTTTGAAAGGGAAAGCGAAAGAATTGGCCAAAAACAGCTTCCTGTTTGACGAGTTTATTGCTTCCGAATTTGAAAAAGGAAAGATTAATCAATCGCTTTTCACCAAGGCAACACAATCAATCAAGCTGCATGGTCATTGCCAGCAAAAAGCAATTGCAAGTACCGCCTCTACAAAAACGATGTTGGAAATCCCCAAGAATTATATCGTATCCGAAATCCCAAGTGGCTGTTGCGGAATGGCCGGTTCTTTTGGCTATGAAAAGGAACATTACGAGCTCAGCCAAAAAATTGGTGAATTGGTTTTATTCCCGGCAGTGCGCGAAGCCCAACAGCAAGAAATTATTTCAGCTCCGGGAACATCATGTCGCCATCACATTCTCGAAGGAACCGGACGAAAAGTATTGCATCCAGTTGAAGTTTTATATGATGCTTTAAGTTAAACCTAACAATACAAACAAACAGTCACGACTCTTGTTATTTCGTAAAAAATAGATTCATGAATAATTTCTGGGACGAACGCTTTTCAAGCGAAGAATATGTGTATGGTATCGAACCAAACAACTTTCTGAAAGAAGAACTACAAAAACTAACGCCGGGCAAAATTCTTCTCCCCGGCGAAGGAGAAGGACGCAATGCGGTATTCGCAGCAAAATCAGGTTGGCTAGTCACCGCTTTTGATCCAAGTATTGAAGGGAAAAAGAAAGCCGAAAAATTGGCGCAGCAACTTCATGTCGAGTTTAAATACCTGACCTATTCCTATGACACCATTGAGCTGGGAAGTGAGTCGTTCGATTGCATCGGACTAGTTTTCAACCACATGCCTACTGACAAAAGAAGCAGTTATCACGAAAAACTAGCAGGCTACTTAAAACCTGGTGGAGCATTGATTTTAGAAGGTTTTTCAAAAAAGCAGATTAATAATAACACAGGTGGACCACGAGACATTGGCATGCTTTTTTCGAAAGAAGAGCTACAAGCAGATTTTGGCAATTTCTCAAAACTGGAGATTACGGAACAAGAAGTTGTTCTAGATGAAGGGCCATTTCATAAAGGTTTGGCCAACGTTATTCGACTGGTAGCAACCAAATAATTCTTAAATAAACATAAATCAACGATAGAAAACTCAACATTCTGTATGGCTTTTCTACCTTTGGGTGCATTTTAAAACACAATCAACAATGACAACATTATTCTGGATCATTATCGGAATCCTGACATTTGATTTCATATTCGAGCGATACCTCGACTACTTAAATACAACACGCTGGAGCGATCAATTGCCTGCAGGAGTAAAAGGAATTTATGACGAAGAAAAATACCGAAAACAACAGCTGTACTCTAAAACCAACCATCGATTCGGCATGCTCACCAGTTCGTTTAGTTTCTTGTTGATTATGCTGATGTTTTTCTTTCAGGGCTTTGCTTTGGTAAATGGTTGGGCGATGAATATTTCGAGCAATCCAATTTGGTCGGCACTGCTTTTCTTTGCCATTCTGATGCTGGCATCCGATATTCTCAACACCCCATTTGATTTATACAGCACCTTTGTTATCGAGGAGAAATTCGGATTTAATAAAACAACGGCAAAAACCTATATACTCGACAAAATTAAAGGCTGGCTACTGGGCGCTATTATTGGAGGCGGTTTACTGGCCTTAATCATTTTCATCTACCTAAAAACCGGGCAATGGTTTTGGATTTATGTATGGATCGTTATCAGTGTATTTTCCATTTTTATGGCCATGTTTTATTCGAGCTTGATTGTTCCGTTGTTCAATAAACAAACTCCTCTGGAAGATGGGGAATTGAAGCAAGCCATTCAAAACTTTGCAGGTAAAGTTGGTTTCAAACTCGACAATATTTATGTGATTGACGGCAGCAAACGATCAACGAAAGCCAATGCATATTTTACCGGATTGGGATCAAAAAAGAGGATTGTTCTTTACGACACCTTAATCAACGACATGGAGATTCCGGAGCTGATTGCCGTATTGGCTCACGAAATTGGGCATTACAAAAAGAAACACATTATCTGGAGTTTAATCATTGGCATCTTGCAAACCGGATTGATGCTCTTTGTCTTTTCCCTCTTAATTAATAGCCCGGCGCTTTCACAGGCACTTGGCGTGGCAAAACCCAATTTTCACATCGGACTAATTGCATTTGGAATTTTATATTCACCTCTGTCCTCCATAATTGGGATTGGTATGAATATGCTGTCGCGCAAAAATGAATATGAAGCGGATGCTTTTGCAGCCAAACATTATGACGGTGAACCATTGGCCTCTGCATTAAAAAAGCTATCGGTTAAAAATCTAAGTAACCTTTGCCCACATCCGGCCTATGTGTTTGTGCACTACTCGCACCCAACCCTACTACAACGCCTGCAAGCATTGGAGAAGAGAGGGTGAGAAAACTTGAAACTCTAAATTTTGAATTTGAAACAAATGGCATGAAAGCAGAAATAATAACGATAGGAGACGAAATACTAATTGGACAAATTGTTGACACCAACTCCGCATGGATGGGTGAACAGCTCAATTTACATGGAATAGAGATTTTTCAGGTCACATCGGTGCACGACGACCATGAGCATATTCTAGAAGCATTGGGCAATGCCGAAAAGCATGCTGACTTGGTTTTGATTACCGGAGGATTGGGACCAACAAAAGACGATATCACGAAAAAAGTGCTTTGCGAGTACTTCGATTCTGAAATGGTAATCAATCAGGAAGTGTTACAACGGGTAACCGAGCGACTGACAAAACGCAATGTAGTCATGAACCAGCTGAATAAAGATCAGGCTTTGGTTCCCGACAAATGCGCGGTTCTGAACAATTCCACCGGAACTGCTCCGGGAATGTGGTTCGAAAAGAATGACACCATATTTGTATCAATGCCGGGTGTTCCGTTCGAAATGAAAAGTATTATGAGCGAGGAAGTGCTCCCGCGACTCAGTAAAAATGGGAAAGCCAGGTCTATCTATCATCAAACGGTTCTGGTTTATGGCATTCCCGAATCAATGCTTGCCGAAAAGCTGGAGAACTGGGAAGCCGCTCTGCCCGAATGTATTAAACTGGCCTACTTACCCAGCCAGCTGATGATTCGACTAAGATTGAGTGCTTACGGGAAAGAAATGGAGCTGTTGAAAAAGGAAGTTCACCAGCAGATTGAGCTGCTAAAGCCTTTAATCGCAGAAAACTTTTTTGGCTACAACGCCGATTCACTCGCCGGGGTAACCGGGCAACTTTTAGCTTCAGCCAAATTTACACTGGGAATTGCAGAAAGTTGCACGGGAGGAAATATTGCTCATATGTTTACCGCGAATCCCGGCAGTTCAACCTATTTAAAAGGCGCTATTGTTGCTTACTCGAATGAAGTAAAACAACGACTATTGAAAGTAAGTGCTGATGACTTGGAAAAATATGGAGCCGTGAGCAAAGAAGTCGCTCTGCAAATGGCCCAAGGAGTGCAACAAGCGCTGGATACCGATTATGCCATAGCCACAACAGGAATTGCAGGCCCCGACGGCGGAACAGACGAAAAACCCGTTGGCACAGTTTGGATAGCCGTTATCAGTAAACAGAATATCAAGCAGGAGCGTTATACTTTTGCACATAACCGCGAACGCAATATTTTACGTTCCTCACAAGCAGCAATTGACCTGCTTCGAAAACTTATATTATTCGAAAACCCACATTTGGCATGATTCTTTCGCTAAAGAATATGAATTATCATTTACATGTAATTCTTTTGCGTAAAACTCGTTTTATATAAACATATAGAGATTGAACAACTACAAATTATAACCAATCGAAAAACACATGAAGAAAGTATTCATTACCATAGCCATCATTATTCTATTATTAATAGCTGCAATCATTATTGTTCCAATCGTTTTCAAAGGGCCATTACTAAATAAGGTAAAAACAACGCTGAATGAAAATGTCAATGCGAAGGTTGAATTTGCAGACTTTAATCTCAACTTGTGGAGAAATTTTCCCAATGTAACCATGGAACTTGAAGGACTGACCGTAACCGGAATTAATCCATTTGAAGGAGACACCTTGGTAAAAATGGAGTCGTTGGCTACTGATATTTCGTTAAGTGATTTAATTAACGGTGAAGATTTTACCATACAAAGTTTACGATTGAACAACGCGCAGATCAATTTATTGGCTAATGCGAATAGCGAGGTAAATTGGGACATTGCCAAGGAAACAAAGGAAACGGAGACTACAGGAACCAGTGAGAGCGGGATGTCCGTTTCGCTGAATGACATTGAAATTCGCGACCTAAGTTTAATTTACAGAGATGCATCAACGGCAACTGTTGTTGGGCTTTTACATTCCAACCTCGATGCCAGCGGAACATTGGAAGGAACAATTACCAAATTTGATCTCGATGCTGAAATCGGCGAATTTAGACTCGAATACGATTCGACTGAATATATTGCCAATACCGTTTTAAAAGTGAATAGCCAACTTATGGCCGACTACGACAAGATGAACTTTGAATTTGGAAATTCAACCATTCATTTAAATGAGCTACCACTCGACTTGAGCGGGCGTTTTGAAATGCCGTCGGACAGCATGTATTTCGACCTTCAATTTAAGCAACCACAAAGCGACTTTGCAACCTTACTAGCTATGATTCCAAAATCGTATCAAAGCTATTTAGAAGACATTCAAACCACCGGCGAAGCAGGATTTGAAGGACAGGTAAAAGGTTGGTTTTACGAAGAAAACTATCCTGAAATTGATGCTCGCCTCTATGTACAAAATGCGACTCTGCAATACGCCAATGCACCAGATAAGATCGAACGTATTTCATTGGATGGAAAAATCTCCAAGCCACAGGGAGAATTGGATTTGCTAACCGTGAATATTTCGAATATGCATGCTCAAATTCGTGAAAACCCTATTGATGCGCGCTTAGCACTATCGCACCCCATGAGCGATCCGGCATTTGATGCATTTTTTAAAGGAAAAATTGATTTTACCCGACTAACAAGTGTGATCCCCATGGACAGCATCGAACTGCAAGGTATAATGAATGGCAACCTGAGTGTAAAAGGGCGAATGTCGGCCATTGAGAATGAAAACTACGAGAAAATCGCTTCCGACGGAGCATTTACTTTTAGCAATTTTAAAGTAAAAACTCCACAAATTACTCAAGCAGTTGAAATAAAGTCCGGCTCAGTAAAAGTTGATAATATGTCAATAACAATCAGTTCTTTCAATGCGAAAACCGGTCAAAGTGATTTCGCACTGAATGGCAAACTCACCAATTATCTTCCTTATTTCTTGCTCGATAAAACCTTGAAAGGAAGTTTCTCGTTGCGATCAAACTACCTTAATTTTAATGAATTGTCCAATCTAATGGCGGCTGAAGTTGATTCAGCTTCAACAACAGCCAACGATAGTGTTTTTGCATTCCAAGTTCCCGTAAACCTCGATTTAGCTTTCAACTCAAGCATTAACAGAGCAATGTTCGACCGCATGGAGATCCGGAACATAGTGGGTTTAATTGAGGTGCAAAACAAGCAACTGAAACTAAAAAAACTGAACATGGATCTGCTGCAAGGACATCTGGCAGTTGATGGTAGCTACAAAAGCAACGCAGCGAACAAACCCTTATTTGATTTTAATCTGAATATCAGCGACATTCAGATTCCGGCTGCCTATCAATCGTTTGGGATAGTGCAACGCTACCTACCTATTGCTGCACGCAGTCAGGGAGAATTCTCCACCGATTTAAAGTTTAACGGTCAACTGAACGAACAGCTCAATATCATTCCTTCAACCCTCGATGGAAGCGGCTTTTTCAACACGCAAAACTTACATATTGTCGACTCTCCCACTTTCGATCAAATTAAGAGTTTCATCAAAAAAGAGAAGTTGAAAAATGTGAAGGTTGATGATTTTACGGCCTATTTCAATTTTAATAACGGAAATATCAAATTGAAACCATTTCAAACGAAAATAGCCGACCAGCAAGTTTCAATGCATGGAAATCTGACCGTCGACCAAATGCTTGATATTAAATTAGACTTTCAGGTAAACCGCGAAGATATAAGTGGAGATATAAATAGCATGTTGGGATTTCTTCCCGGATCAAATAACATTACCCTCATCCCGGTTACCGTTGGCATTACCGGAAACTTAACCGATCCTCAAGTGAAAATGGATTTAAGTAAGGCAAAAAAAATGATTCAGGAAGAAGTAAAAAAGTCAACGCAGGAAGGAATTGAAAAATCGGTAAAAGATATTGGTGACAAGTTAAAGAAATTATTTAACTAGTTGTCATCTGATTGCCTTTGCGTTTAGCAACGCAAAGGCAATCAGACAAACCTTTTTCCTACATAAAAGACAAATTCCTTCTTTTATAGAATATGTTTTAGCTAGCTTTGTACCGCAATAATAAAAACAAACTGACAAATGGACGAAGGCCCGGGTCGCCCGAAAAATAAGTTATTAACCTCATTGTAGGGAGCCTTCGCGCCTCCTACAAACCGATTTAAGGAGGCAAAATCATGCTAAAAATATTTAAAAGTTTCGGTGGGTACACCGAAATATCAAAAGCCGAAAAAGGATGTTGGATCAATGCTGTTAATCCATCAAAAGTAGAAGTTGAACGTCTGAAAGAAGAGTTCCAAATTCCGGCTGACATCATTCAGGATATTCTGGATACAGATGAGCGACCACGGTACGAGGTCGACGAAGACTGGTCGTTAATTATCCTGCGTATTCCGGTAGACAATCCCAATAATGGTGTCCCTTATTATACCTTACCCTTGGGCATATTTCTATCAAAGGAGGTAACCATTACCATTTGCTCCAGAAGCAATGAGGTGCTACCCTTAGAAAAACCGATGCTTTACCGCGGACAGAGCCTATTGGTTCACGATGACTTAAACTTTGTTATCAAGTTGTTTTTACGCTCAGGAACCGCCTACCTGCGCTACCTGAAACAGATTAACCAGCAAACTACGCAAATTGAAAACGAGCTGGAAAAATCGGTTCGTAACCGGGAACTCAACAAGCTCCTGAAGATGGAGAAATGTTTGGTGTTTTTTATTACTTCGCTAAAAGCCAACGAGATTGTACTTGCCCGACTGCGAAATGGTCTAAAGCGAAGCATGACCGAGCTGAATGAAGACTTGCTGGAAGATGCGATTATCGAGAATAAACAGGCGTTGGAAATGTCACAAATATACTCGGACATCCAAAGCGGCATGATGGATGCTTTTGCCTCGGTGATTTCCAACAACCTGAACGTGGTGATGAAGCAACTGGCTTCCATCTCAATCATTTTGATGATTCCAACCTTAATTGCCAGTTTGTACGGAATGAATGTCCCCAACCACCTGGAGGGAAATGCGTACGCATTTCCAATCATCCTAATGGTTTCCATTTTGCTAGCCCTACTGGGAATAATTATTTTCTGGAAAAAGAATTTGTTTTAGAGTTTATTTTTCGGTTTCAGCGAAGAACTGTCATCATCCAAAATCAGACGATGACTTAGTTTTCGTCGATCAATATGAATCCGAAGGAAAAGGTAGCCAGTGGTTAGCGCGGCATAAATCCCAGCCTGACGATAAAGAAAAAATAGTTCCGACTTGATATCGATCAGGCTGACGCCCATCGTTCGCAATCGCAAATACGCGGGTACAGCTGTTGTTCCGGGAAGTATTTTCGAAAGGCCCACCAACCAATCGGGCATTGCTGAAACCGGCCACGAAATTCCGCTTAAAAAAAGCGCAATAGGCGATAAAAACATCATAAAAACGATGGCTGACTCGCGGTGTTTAAATAAGGTTGACAAGCCGATTCCGAGAAAAATTACAGCCAGTAAAAAAGGAAATAGCAGCATCATGACATCGAGCATGCCAGCTTTATCAGGATAGTTAAACCAGTGGTGAATCACTATTACGGCTAAACAGATATTGAATAGTGAAATTAAGATATAAGCCCCCACCCGGCCAAACAACAATGGCACAATCTCTTTTGTACGTTTTTCCCACGGAAGTACAAATGGCGAAGCTTTCGACTCAGAAAAAGTACCTCCTAAAATTCCGATTCCAATCAGTAAAGTTTGCTGAATGATGATGAGAATTAACCCCGGCATAATAAAACTACCGTACGAACCCGCAGGATTATACAGCATATGCGTTTGCACATCGAATGGGCTGCTGGCTACTTTTGCCTGCCGAAACGATTTCCCTTCGGCCATATAGCGTTTTACACTCACGCCGCCACCAAAATAAGCATTCACCGTTGAAGCTGCCAGGTAGAACGTTTTATATTTTAACATGTAGCTACCATCAGCATAAACAGCCACATTTGCCTGCTCTCCGGCTAATATATTTTCCTGAAAGTTTCTCTGAATCAGCAATACACCGGATATTTTATTAGCCATAAACAACTCTTCAGCTTCTGTTAAATCCTGCGGGTTATAAGCCACACTTACATCGCGGGTTGCATCCAACATGGCAGCGTACTTTCGGCTGGTAGGTGTTTGGTCCAGGTCAACCACAGCTACCGGCAAATCGGTCAACACTTCGTTAAAGTAGCCAAACGAATAGAGTATCGGATAGATTAATAAGGCACCAACAAGAATGAGCACTGCCCCACTGTCAGTAAAAATGGCTTTCAATTCATTCTTAAAATGAATGGTCATCAATTCAAAACTATTTATATTTCTGTCTTTCGTCATGATACCTTAAGATTTTCCCCAATGCGTTGAATCACCAAGCGTACGTTTATAAATGCCAAACGAAGCAAGCCCTGTTAGCATGAAAATTAGAATATAACAGATATAAGGCAGTGCCTCCCGTATGGGAGCTCCTCGCAAGGCTTGAGAAATCAGCAGTTTCTCCCACCAAGTAAAAGGAAATATTGCTGTAACTGCCCGCACGAGTGGCGGCATGCCTTCCATCGGAAAGGTTAAGCCCGAAAAAGTAATTCCCATCATAATATATGCACTACCCACAGACAGCGATAAACGCATATTTTTGGTAACGGCGACAAACATCAGTCCTAGCATTTGGTAGGCCAGTATGGTAACAAACTGCCCCAAAAACAGAAGTAAAAAATTACCGTGTAAAGGCATGCCTTCAACCTTAAAAAGCAGAAAGGCAATAAACATGGCAAATCCTGAAAAAATTACCGTGTAAGGAAATAGCTTCCCCACCACTGCCAGCCTTACACTGTTGTTCCCCGATTCGAGCAAATCTAAACCAGTTCCTCGCTTTAACTCATTACCAAAGGTGTACACCGAACTCATAAAAGCAAACAAGAATAAGGTAAAATACAGCATGGCCGAGTTTAAAAAATACCCATAGTTCGAATAAGGATTAAACAGAATATGCTTTTGAATATCAACCGGCCTTACCCGTGCCATAGCCTGCTCGCGGCTGTTTCCGGCAAGCATTAATTTTTTGAGTTGAACACCTCCGGAGAAAGTTCCTAGGGTTGTGAGTACCGAACGCTGAACGACACCTGCCACCGTAACATTCGTTCCATTAATATAAACCGGCACAGGCGTTTCAACTCCCTGAAAAACATTTCTCTGCAAATCCTTAGGAAGAAGAACAATAGCCTCGACAACTCCTTTTTTTAGCAGCTTTTCGGCCTGAAACATATCATCAACAATTTTAACAACGGCTACATCAGACGATGCATTTAGGGCATTGCTAACTTTTATTGAAAGCGAAGTGTTGTCTTGATTGACTACGGCAATGGGCAATTTTTTAGCAACCCCTTGGTGAAAAATAAAAAACAGTAACAGGATTCCCACCAACGGCCCCACAAACAATAGAAACCGATAAGCAGGATTCTTTGCAATCCGGTCTACTTCGCGTAAAAAAACCGCAAATATGGGATGATTCTTCAGTCCCTTCATACGACTAACGGTTTTCGGGCAAAGTTACTATTGCAGACATTCCCGGGCGCAAACCCTCTATCTTTTTCACGGGTCGTGCTTGAATTTCGAACGATTTTAAGTCGAATTCTCCCGAGGTTTTGGTAGCATTCCAACGGGCAAAACTTCCGGTTGGGCTAATGTAAGTTACCTTAAATGCTGAAGTTTTATTCTCTAAGCCCGGTAAATCGGCCTCAAAGGTGCTTCCCATTTTAAAATGATTCAGGTAATCTTCACGCACATAAAATGTCACCCAAATATCGTCGACATCGATTACGGTGACCACCGGAAATCCGGTAGAAACCAGTTCGCCCTGCTCAATATTAACGCCTGAAACTTCGCCGTTAGCCATAGAGTTAATCGAGGTTTCATCCAGGTATGACTGCACCTGATCAATAGCGGCATCTGCCCGTTCTACAAGAGCCGAAGCCGCCGCTTTATCTTCCTCGCGTGCTCCTTTCTCCGCCTTCTGCCAAACTGCCTTGGCTGCCTTGGCCGTTTCACGAGCGGCTTTCATTTTTGTCTCCGCCTCGTCGCGTTGCTGTTCGGGTACCACTCCTTCGTCGTACAAATTCTGAATGCGAGCAAAGGTTTTTTCGCCAAACTGGGCTGCAGCTTCAGCTTTTACATACACACTATAGGCTGCCGCAATGTCTTCTTCTTGAGCACCATTTTGTGCTTTTCTACTTTGCGCACTGGCAGCCGATCGAGCCGCATGTGCTTCAGCCAACTTGGCATCAATTTCGGGACTGCTGATAGAAAAGATAAAGTCACCGGTTTTAACTGTTTGTCCTTTTTTAACAGCCACCTCCTGAATTCTACCGGGCACTTTTGATGCAATATTATATTGCTGAGCTTCCACTTCTCCCTGTAAAATAACAGGTTGCGGCTTTAGCACAATAATAAAAGTGTAAACTACAAATGCAACTATGGCAACTAGTACAACTATCGATGTTAGTGTTTTTTTATTCATCGTATATTGAAATTAGATTTTAAACAATGCTTTTCAAAAGAACTAATATGAATCTGTTAATGCATTTTCTCCTGAACAAAAGCGTGTAAACTCTTCGGGAATACCAGCAGTTTGCAGAAAGCTGGCTAAAGCGACGTCGTATTCGTAAAACACTTTTAAGCGTAAGGTTTTTACCTGTGTTACTTTGGTATAAGCATCAACCACCGATGTGGAAGTTGCGAAACCTTCGCTAAATGCTTTCTCGGTACTGCGAAGATATTCTTCAGCCAGTTTGAGTGTTGATTCCAGCTCTGTTTTTTGCTCCATTTGCATTTGTAACTGCTGGTACAACTTTGTTAAGTAAGCTTTCAGGTCATTGTGCGCTTTCTGTTCGGCATAATTAACCTGACTGTGTAAGGTTGCACTAGCCCTTATTCTGTTTTTACGAGCCATGCCATCAAAAAGGGTCCACTTCATTCCAACTCCAACCAACCAGTCGGGCATATATGGCGACAAATCTTTGTTCGCGATATTGTAGTTCCCCATCATAGCTAGTGATGGCAAGTATTCTTGCATTTCCACTTTGTGCTTAATCTCAACTAATTCTTTTTTCCCTTCCAGTTGTTTCAACTGCGGATTTTGTGCTTTAGCTTTATCAACGTAGTACGATAAATCCGACAATTCTTTATTGATAAATAAAAGACTGGCAGGAAACACCTGATTTAAAGAATCGCTCGCCAGAGTAGCAGCCAGCCCTGAACGAATAATTTCAATATTACGCTCAGCCTTTTTCAGTTCTCTTTCAGCCTCGTTTTTTGAAACTGTTGCATGCAGCAATTCTACTTTTGCGATCATTCCGTTGTCAAACAACTTTTGTGCATCAGCATAATGGTTTTGCATGCCTTCCAAAGTCTGCTTTCGAAGTTCGCTTACCTGAACCCCAAGCGCCAGACCATAATAACGGCTTACCAGTTCGGTCAATAAAGTACCCTCCGCCTGCCGTAAATCTTCGTGGCTCATTTCAATTTGCACATCAGCCGCATCGTTGGCTCCTTTTATTTTGCCGCCTGTAAAAACAGGCCAGACAAAAGCAGCCGATACGTTGGCAAAATTTTTCTCCTGTATCATCTTGTCCCATTCCGCATTTTGGACTTCTCCGCCAGCTTCCAATAATTTTTTCCGAACAACCGAAGTACTCATATCTTCGGGCAAAACAGGCATCATCGAATTAGTTGCCGGATCGGGATTGGGAACACCACTAAACACACCGTAGTTCCCCAACGTATTGTAAAGCGGCGTAATGGCATCGCGCACAGGAGTTAAATCGAGGTGCAAAGGATCGGACATTGAAACCGCCTGCGCACTCAACGAAACCTGCGGTAAATGCAAGCCTCTTTTCACTTTTAGTTCGTACTCCTTTTGCTTAATTTCTTCTTTTACACGCAAAAGTGCCGGATTTTGCTCAATCATAAGCTGCCATGCATCCTCAAAAGTCAGCAGCTGTGTTTGCTCTTGTGCCATGAGCCCAAACGGACATAGCATCAAGGCAAAAAGTGTTTTAAATATGGTCTTTTTTATCATTGTCAATCTATTTACAACAATCTACAACACTATATTGGTTTTTCAGTCGAATAATAATCAAAAAATCAAGTAAAAAGTCGAGGCACAACTAGTTCTACAATCCGTTCTATTTTCTCTTCGTTGTAATAGCCATCCTTCTCAACTCCATATTGAACAACCCCGTAAAAAGATGCTAAAAACATCTCTGCAATCCACGGAATATCTTCTTTTCCTGAAGTATTGTACTCGCCGGAATCAAAACCATCTTCCAGAATCCGAACAATGTAAGATTGCTCAAACTCCATCATTTTCAGAAACTTATCTTTCGCAAAACCAAACAATTTTGAATCCTGACGAATGAGGCGATACAGGTTAACCTTATTCACCACTTCTTTATGAAACTCAATGACATAAGTCTTAATTTTATCGAGCATTGTTTTATGCTCTTCCACTTTATTTTTAACGAATTGTCTAAGATTCAACATCTCCAACTGAATAACGGCACCAAACACTTCATCTTTACTTTTAAAATAATGATAAAGCGTACTTTTGGCCTTACCGCAAGCTTCAGCAATTTCATCCATCGTAGTCTTCTTCAACCCAAACTGTTGAAACAACCGCTGTGCTTCTACCAGGATCTCCCTTTTCACAATTTCATCCTTGCCTGACATTTATCGACTGTATTAGTTTTTCAGTAGCAAAATAAGTCAAATTAAATGAATTTTACAACAATTGAAATTAATCGTCGGAAACAGTAATATTCAATTTATATTTCAATCCATCGAAGTATAAAAAATTACGGGGTAGACAATTTTATAGCTTGTAAACTTTACCTTTATTAAACTGACTAACTGATACAACCTCTCTTATCCTTGTAATTATAAAAGTTCCAGCTTAAATGATTCTTGGTGAAGAAGTCAGGATCTAAAAAGGCAAACCTGAGACAAGAAGCTAACGGAGAAGTTATGCTTTATTTAGATTAATTTAAAATAAAAAAACTTTATTTCAATGGGGAGTTCATGTTTGCAAAATTATTAAGGAAGAGATTAACGTGAAAAAAGAAAGCGAATAGAACCAGCCACAATTAGGCCTTTTTATTGAGAATTCCTGTCACTTTCTTTGCTTTATACTTAAAGTTGACTTTTCATTTCACCACCTTCAACCAAGCGCTGCCCATTAGTTGTGCACCCGCCATGGAAGGATGAACCCCATCCCCACTCCAATATGCAGCCGGAGCATGTTCAAGTGCTTTTTTGAATATTTTATGATACGGAACAAACAGGGTATCAAACTCTTTCGAAAGCATTTTAGCAGTCTTTCGATACGGTTTGAGTTCTTCTTGCCACCCTTCTCCAATTGCCGAACCTCCCGTAATTGAAAACGGCTCACAAATCACCAATCTAACATCGGGCAAAGCTTTCTTTGTTCTTTGCAATAAAGCGCGATAATCATTTTCATAAATTTCTGGGGTTCCGTCATATTTTCCATTTCGTTTATGCCAATAGTCATTTACGCCAATCAAAATACTCAACACATCCGGGTTCAACTCTAAGCAGTCTTCTTCCCAACGATCACGTAATTGATATACTTTATTACCGCTTATTCCACGGTTATATATCGCCAGATTTTTTTCCGGTAGTTTTTTCAGCAAGCTTGCGGCTGCCATCAAGGCATAGCCACTTCCAAATGAACTTGCATCATTGGGCAATTGGCGATCACGGTTTCGTCTGGCATCAGTAATTGAATCCCCCTGGAAAAGTACAATTCCATCGTCATCGAACATTGAAAATTTGTCCTTTTTCTTTTTATCCTCTTCCGGTAGAGTAGCTGATAAAATCATCGGAATACTTGCGATACCGGCAGTTTGCGTAACTGCTCGTTTAAAAAATCTTCGTCTTGATAAGCTCATTATTTTGTTGAATTAGGTAATTGATAATAAATTTTACGCGTGTCTTCACGCTTGATTCAGGCAATTCAACGAGTTTATAATTTATGTCGATATAAGTTTGACAGATGATTTCATGCAAACGACGAAGCCTCTTCATATGTTTATTTTCTAATCGCATCCGTCCCATAAATTTTATTCCAAGGTGAAGTTATAAACATATGCGAAAAATAGCGATAGTTTTGCAAAACGTCAAGCATCTCAGCTAAATTAGCTTTCCGGCAACGGGCAAAAGCCAGCTGATCCGGCAACCCTAGGTCTGAAAACGCAAGTTCTCTGCTTTTCACCGATTGATAAAAATCCAGCCTACGAGCAAAAACTGCTTGTTGAAATCCGCGACGATCTTTCCAAGGTAATTTATGACCGCCTGTTTTTAGTTGCTCGTCAATAATTTCACGGCAAACTCATTAGCCACCTTAAAATAATACTCTCCCAGCTTTTGAACAACACTTGATTTTCCAAAGCCGGGACCAACGGTTATTACAACAATCGTTTTTCCCAAACTCAAAGTATTTGATTTCCAAAGATCAATGAATCCGCATGCATGCAGAGCAATATCGTCAAGTCGGCAACGATTTCCATATTTAGAATACTTCTAAAATAGGCTGGTTAATAATAATTTAATACGATTTGGCGAAAATAATTCGGCCGAATTAGAAAAATATTATACTTTCGCCGTTGAAATCGTGTGCGAACACGGTTTTTTAAAATCAACTTTCCGTGTGCGAACACGAAAACAAAAAACTAAAAAATAAAACGATATGCAATTGAACAGAACGAACGTTAAAAATGCAGAGAAATACCCAACCAAAATTCTTCAATTTGGTGAAGGTAACTTCTTAAGAGCCTTTGCTGATTGGATGGTTCAAAAAATGAACAACGAAATTGGCTTCAACGCCGGTGTTGATGTGGTACAGCCACTACCAACCGGAATGGTTGATTTGCTAAACAAGCAAGACGGTCTTTACAATGTATACCTGAAAGGGATTAAAGACGGAAAGCCTGTTAAAGAATTTGAATTTATTCAAGCAATTAATAAAGGAATCAATCCTTACTCTGAATTTGATGTTTACAAAGCATCAATTCTAAATCCTGAATTACGCTTTGTGATTTCCAATACCACTGAAGCAGGTATTGCTTTCGACGAAAACGACACCCTTGACATGGAGCCTCAAAACTCCTTCCCCGGAAAGGTAACCGCATTGTTATATGAGCGTTTCAAAGCATTTGAAGGTGCTTCAGACAAAGGACTTATTTTCTTCACCTGCGAATTGATCGACCGCAACGGCGATATGTTGAAGAAATATGTACTGAAACATGCCAACAACTGGAATCTTGGCGATGAATTCACCCAATGGGTTGAAACGGCCTGTGCATTCTGTAATACCTTGGTTGACCGCATTGTTCCGGGATTTCCGAAAGACGATATCAAAGAAATTCAGGCTGAGCTTGGATACGAAGATAACCTGGTTGTGGTTGGCGAATACTTCCACCTTTGGGTAATTGAAGCACCAGAGTGGGTTGCTAGAGAATTCCCTGCAGAGCAAGCCGGATTAGAAGTGAAATTCGTAAAAGACATGACTCGTTTCCGCGAGCAAAAGGTAGCTGTACTGAACGGAGCCCATACCGGAAGTTACGCGGTATCTTTCTTATACGGTATTGATACCGTTCGTGAAGCCTACGAAAGCATTGAAGTGGGTAACTTTATGAAAGAGATGGTTTATGAGGAAGTTCTTCCGGTACTGGATGGTACAGAAAAAGAACTGAAATCATTTGCCGGTAAAATCCTTGAGCGATTCTCGAACCCCTATATTCGTCACCTATGGCAAAGTATTGCTTTAAATGCCATGTCGAAATGGGAAACACGTAACTTACCATCATTACTTGGTTTTGTTGAAAAACACGACATGTTACCACAAAAGCTCGTATTCTCGTTGGCTGCAATGATTTCGTATTTTAAAGGTCAAACAGAGAACGGCGAATATCAGGTGCAAGACGACCAGTGGATTCTTGATTTTTACAAAGAAGCCTGGGCTGCATGTGATGGACGTCCGATTTCGGTTTACGAATTGGTAGAAAAAGTATTGGGGCTGGATAAAGTATGGAAACAAAACCTGAACGAGATTCCAAACCTTACCATTACGGTTAGCCACTACTTATTCCTGATCAACCAGGTGGGAATGAAAAAAGCTGTAAAAGCTGTATTGAGCGCAAAAAACCCATTGATGGGTATGACTATAGAAGGTAAAGCAAAAGACGAACAAACCGTTGTCAATAATTAATTAGTTAGACCAGAAAATAATGGCCGCAGATTTCATTAAAATTAACGCACTTGATAATGTAGTAATTGCATTGAAAAATTTTTCACAGGGAGAAGTCATCGAAATCGATAACCAACAAATTATTATCCTTTCGGCTGATATTCCAAGTGGACACAAAATCGCTGTAAATACAATTCCTGAAGGTGAAAATATTATCAAGTATGGTGTTCCAATCGGACATGCTATAAAAGAGATAAAGGTAGGCGAACATGTTCATGTCCAAAACACCAAAACAAACTTATCGGGTACCATTGCTTACGAATTCAATCAAAAGCTAAATGAGCTGGCGATTAAAAATCAAGATCGCACTTTTAAAGGATTCAAGCGTGGCAACGGAGACGTTGGTATTCGTAATGAATTGTGGATTGTGCCAACTGTTGGATGCGTAAACGGACAGGCTGACCAGATTATCAGCCAGTTTAAAGCCAAGTATCCGGCAACCGACATTGACAATGTACAGGTTTTCAGACACAGTTATGGTTGTTCTCAACTTGGTGACGACCATACGAACACCCAAAAAGCATTAGCAGACCTCATCAATCATCCCAACGCCGGGGGTGTATTGGTCATGGGCTTGGGTTGCGAGAACAACCAGATTGATCATCTGAAAAAATTCATTGGAGAATACGACACAGACCGGGTGAAGTATATCGTTTCGCAGGATGTGGAAGATGAAGTTGAAGAAGGCTTAAAGTTGTTCGAAGAGATTTACGAGATTATGCGCCATGACAAGAGAGAGGACTGTCCGATTTCTGCATTGAAAATAGGATTAAAATGTGGTGGTTCCGATGGTTTATCAGGAATTACTGCAAATCCTCTGGTTGGAGCGTTCTCCGATTTTCTGATTGCTCAGGGAGGAACAACCATTCTGACCGAAGTACCTGAAATGTTTGGCGCTGAGCACCTGTTGATGGAGCGTGCCGAAAGCAAAGAAGTTTTCGACAAAACAGTTAGCCTGATCAACAACTTCAAGGAGTACTATATGAAACACGACCTTCCGGTGTACGAAAATCCGTCGCCGGGAAACAAACAAGGTGGTATTACAACGCTTGAAGACAAATCGCTGGGATGCACCCAAAAAGGTGGAACAGCAACCGTTGTTGATGTATTGTCGTACGCTGAGCGAATCAAGAAAAATGGTTTAAACCTGCTTTCGGCTCCGGGTAATGACCTTGTTGCTGCTTCGGCTTTAGGATTCAGCGGCTGCCAAATGGTGCTGTTTACAACCGGTCGTGGAACACCGTTCGGTAGTTTTGTACCCACCATGAAAATTTCAACCAATACGGCTCTTTTCGAGAAGAAAAGAAACTGGATTGATTTCAATGCCGGAAAGCTGGTTGAAGGCACGCCAATGGATGAGTTGGTGCAAGATCTGTTAGATGAAATCATCACCGTTTCGGAAGGTAAAAAATTGAAACACGAACTAAGTGGATTCAAGGAAATTGCTATCTTTAAAACCGGTATAACCTTATAATCAAGATATCCTCTCGAGAAGAGGTAGTTAGTAGTAATTGAGTAGTAGTAAAAAAGTCTTCCGGCATTGTCGGAGGACTTTTTGTTTTAAGAGAAAATCGTATTCTTTCTCTTAAAACCAGAATAGGCACAAAGTTAACTCGGTGCTACTACTTCCCCATAATCACTTATATTGTTGGTGCTCTGCTTAGCCGATGTGGTGGCTTCGCTGATGTCTGCCGCTTCAGCAATTACCACAGGCTCGTTCATCGCATGCAGGGTATTGAGCACATTAAGCAGCAATTCTACAGCAGTCTGCAGCTCTTTTAAAGCCTCCAGGTCGGTCACAGTATCATCGGCCGACCGCACGGCACTACATTTGCGGATTGCTTCAACAAACGCCTGGTTATCGCGTTCCAGCTCGTCTTTCCACTCCTGCGCGTTGATGGTCGCCAGTTGTGCTTGATTTTCGGGCTTACTCAAGTCGTTCACCAAACTGTCGATGGCTGCAGTTTCTTCACCATAATTCGCGGTGTACAAGGTCAGGCCATTTTTCTCAAACTCAACCCATAACGCTTCGCAAGCCAGTCGGTAGGGTTCGTTTTGGCTCAACAGGCCCGCCTATACATGGTCGCGCAACGAACGGAAACTGCTATCGCGTGAGCTATCGGCCGTCAACGTGTCCTGGGTCAATGTCTGCTTGGTGGTACTGCCAATGGCCTGAATTGACAAGACATATTGGATTGCTAAATATTTATATGCAAGATGCCCCTAATTTTCAACCTAGGATACAATCTTTGAAAAAACCCGAGCACCAAAACTTGATTAAATTAGCTGAAGACTACCATAATGCTGTTTGTGAAGGAGAAAAGTGTATTATTTATGAAAAATCAGCTCCTTTACTTAAAATTCTACCAGAACTAGTAGCGGGCGTGATAAAGTATTCAAATGTTGAGGATTTGAATGATAAATTTTATATGCATGCTGGTATAATTGGATATATTTGGATGACTAGGACTAGTGAGAAGATGAACTTTCGAACAGGAGTACTTTTCTCGCAACTTGACTATAACGGTGAGAAAAAAAATTATTTTATCAAAAAGACTACCGCTAACACAGTACATATTGCAGGGCGGAGTTCAGAGGTACGCCAACTACGGATTCTCGTTTGTCAATTCCCTGTCCTTTAGATAGGAACACTCTAAGAAATCCGCAAAAAAAACTTCAAGTGACCGTTGGCAGTACTTGAAAAAACATGAGAGCAGAGGTTCAACACGCAATTGATACATTAAAGAAGCTTGACTTGTCAAGTCTTCCTTATAATGAAATTCAGAATCTGATCAAAACTGTTGGAGTCATTGGACATTTACAAGTAACGCTTCATCAAAATAAATCAATTTATAGAGCTCGATTAAATGATCAAAATCACCACACTATACCACTCCGGAGAAGAACGTAATCAACTGATCATGATTAGCCTGAAAGGCAGTGCCCCTGTCGATACTTTTGCCCGGGTCATTGATGCCTTTGTGGATGCTACAACCCTAGAGACTTTCGGCTTTGCCCACACCTCCTGCAAGGAAGAAGGCTATCTCGCAAAGATTGTTATTCTGCCAACAATTTATCGGCCATTGCATTCGCCAAATCAATACATTTTTGATATTTTTCTTCTTTCAAAGTTCCTTTTTCTTCAATGGGGTCGTATACCAAATCCCATTTCGAAGTTTCGGCAAATTTCATCAGGTTTTTCACGCCTCCCCCATTCCAGGCAAAGTTTCCGAACACACCCAAATAGTGGTCTTTCACGCCCATGTGCTGAACCGTAGTCAAGAGGTTTTCAACATTAGGGAACATGGCATTATTGTATGCACAGCTGCCAACAATAAATCCTTTGTAACGGAAAATATCGTTGATGATGTATGATTTATGCGTTTTTGAAGAATCATAAACGCGAATATCTTTGATGCCTCGTTCTGACAACTGACGAGCAATCACTTCAGCCATTTTTTGGGTATTTCCATACATCGAACCATAAACCACAACGCAACCCGGATCAGTTGTGTAGGTGCTCCATTTATTATAGCGACTTAACACCCACTCCAAATCTGTTCGCCAGATTGGTCCGTGTGTAGCAGCAATCATTTTAATATCGAGTGGTGTCAATTTTTTTATGGCACGTTGTGTATGCGGACAATATTTACCAACAATGTTGGTAAAATAGCGCATGATATCATTTTCGTAAAAATCAAGGTTGATTTCATCATCAAAGACACCACCATCTAAGGTACCGAAGCTTCCGAAGGCATCACCCGAGAATAAAATTTTGTTTGTTTCCTCAAAGCTGACCATCGTTTCGGGCCAATGAACCATTGGCACAGTTTGAAATTGTATTTTGTTTTTCCCGAGCTCCAGAACCGAATTGTCGTGCACTTCGAGCGTGTTGGTTGGTTTCATGTAAAATGACTCGACAAAACCAAAGGTCTTTTTATTCCCCACTAAAGTGATGTTCGGGTATTTCATAACAATAGCACGCAAAGCTCCTGAATGATCGGGCTCCATATGATTGATGATTAAATAGTCCACCGGACGGCCACCTAGAATAGCGTCAATATCTTCTAGATAATCATCAATAAAAGCACGCTCAACGGTATCAACCAAGGCAACTTTCTCGTCGTCAATCAAGTATGAATTATAAGAAACACCATTCGGGATCGGCCAAATATTTTCGAATAGCTGGGTTCTCCGATCATTATAACCCAAATAGTAGATATTTTCAGCAAGTTTAACCTGATGCATAATTTTCGATTTTTTTGTGTTTTTTTTCAGAACACGAAAATAGCCAATTTCGCTTAGATCGAAGCTAGTGTGCATTTCATTTCACTAAAAAATTAAGGTAAAGCTTACACACCCTTTAAATCGTAGAAAAGTTTATTTTTGTAGTTCAAAATTAACAACACATGAATTTAATGTCGACTAATCGATTACATCTGTCTCCAAAACTCAATAAATGGGTGATTATTTTTTTTGCACTGGCATTTATCGTTGCAGGGCTTCGGGGCTACCAGCTTTTTCAATATGTGTTTGCCGAGAACGTCAAGCATTCCGGCAGTATTACAATTCCGTTAGAAGCCAGCTACCAGGATGTGTTGGATTCGCTTGAGTCGAACGAAATCCTGATTAATGAAAAGGCTTTTAAGTGGGTAGCAAAAAAGAAGAAATACCCCACAACGATAAAAGCCGGGAAATATGTTTTTAGCAAAGGAATGAATACCAACCAGATCGTAAATATGTTACGGGCAGGAGATCAAAAGCCGGTATCGGTTATTTTTAATAACCTTCGCTTTATTGATGAGCTGGCCGGGTCGGTCTCACACGATATTGAGCCCGACTCGCTGGAATTACTCTCACTCCTGACAGACAGCTCTGTTATTCAACAATATGGCTTTAATCAATTTTCGTTTCACGCCATGTTTATTCCCAATACCTACGAGTTTTACTGGACCACCACTCCCTGGCAGTTTGTCGAGCGCATGCACTCAGAATATGAACGTTTTTGGAACACGGACCGTCTGGCTAAAGCAAAGTCGCTTGGCTTAACGCCGGTAGAAGTCTCAACAATAGCTTCTATTGTTCAGGAAGAAACAATAAAAGCAGATGAAAAACCCCGGGTGGCAGGTTTATATTTAAACCGAATAAAAAAAGGCATGTTGCTGCAGGCTGATCCAACCATTAAGTTTGCTTTAGGTGATTTTGGAATAAAACGGGTTTTGACCAAATACCTCTCGATCGATTCGCCTTACAATACTTACACACACGCAGGCTTGCCTCCCGGTCCCATCAATTTTCCTGAGATATCCAGTATTGAAGCTATTTTAAACGCTGAAGATCACAGCTATTTGTACATGTGTGCCAGTGACGAGTTTAATGGCTACCACAATTTTGCGAAAACCCTGCGTCAACATAATCAAAATGCGGCACGCTATCAGGCAGCTTTAAATGCACGAAAAATATGGGAATAACTCATCTTTTTCGGTAAACTTATTAGTTTAGTATTCTTTAAAGCTCTTTTTGTTTTATTACCGTCAGTTAATGAATCTTAACAGGTCAATCATCTAGCTTTGAAACCAAAAGCTAATGCGCCTGACCTTGTCCATTTTACTCCTCTTTTCAGTGATCATATCCTTTGCTCAGGAAGAAGACAAAACCATTACTTTTAGCGGTTATGTTTTTTCTGAAGATTCGCTTCCTGCTGAAAACGCACACCTTATAAACTATCGTACAACCAAAATTGTAACTACCGACAGCACGGGTCGATTTACAATATTTTTGAATGAAGGGGATTCCTTAATGATCAATCACATGTCGCTACAAGCCAAAGTAATTTACGCCAATAAAAACAAAGCTACACAAAACGATTACTACATTCCATACCGCAGCTACCAGTTAAACTTAGTCGGAACCGAAGCTTATCGTAGAGACTATCAAAATTTCAATAACAACATTGTTAAACTCAACCGCGAGATTCGTCAGATTAGTTATCTTACTCCCAAGGACAAAGGAATTGACACGAATCCTTATAACCCCAAGCCAACAAACTTAGGTTTAACAATTGGGCTAAGTGATATTATACAATTGTTTAGACGAAAGAAAAAGTAAGAAATCGGCTCACCCTAAAATAGTTAAGCCTGAAAAACCTCCAGTTTTTGCACAAGAAGGATTTTTCTTTTGAACAGGATTTGATTTTCAATCCAGATATTTAATTTAAGAATGAAGACGAAAAGTTTTTCTTTGACTTTTCGGAGCTTTTTCATCTAATTAAATCCGATTGTGAATCCAGCGTATGCCCGTCATACGGGTTCCCTTCAAAAGCCATCGCTCCGACAATGATCCGGGAGTGTTTGGAAACAAGCAACGATGATTTGTTCTCAAATTCATATCTCTTTGCCTCTTTTCCTTTGGCGATACAACTTACCGAAGGCTCGCGGAGACTGAAGATTTTGTTTTTGTCCGAACGTTTCTGCAGTAATACAAGGTTGAAGATGATCAAGTCTTTTTTATAAGCCTACTTCTGTGCGCTGCTCAATTTCCTTTCGATGTCCCGGACAATCCTTCCGGCAATGGTGTCTATCTTCCTGCGCTTGGGATGTTACCTGAAACGCTGGTCTATCATCAACTGCTTTATGGTGCTCCGATAACTCTGACGGAGCTTGATCTCTTCTTTTTCTGCAATGTTTCAACACTTTTCGATGATCTTCTTTCGAAGCTTTGCATCTGCCGGGTAGGTGATGTTCTTTTCCTGCACTGTGGTGTCAATGCAAACTTCCTTTTCTGCGATCTCCTTTCTGCTGAACAGATTGATCGATAGTTTCAATAGCTTTTCGGCTCCTTCCTCACCGATCCGTTGACGGAACTTGATCAGCTCGGTCGGATCAAAGGGCTTTTCATGCTGAAAGAATGTTTCTCCTCAGAAATATTGCCAATAAGGATTCTCCTGCCAACGGTCAACACCCCATTCATAGCTATGGCTGAACATCATCTTCAACAGCAAAACACCGACAATCTTACGGATTGGAATAGAGGGGCGCCCGTTGTACGGACAGTAGTAGCTTCTAAATTCATCTTCACCCGATTGCCAGTCGACCTGTTCAGCCAATCGACATAATTCGTGTTCCTTTTGATAAACTGAACCAGTGGGACCTGAAAAATATTTAGCTGTAGTGACTTGTCTCTTTTTCCTATCATTTTGCAAACTATTTCTTGAAAATACGAATAACCTTGCGTTTCAGAATATCTGAAACGCAATTTTCTAAACATCTCAATGCTGATTATCAAACCATTGAAAGCTTTGTCAGGGACGACTAATTAACGGATATAAGTAATGATGCAAAAAAAAGGCCAGCTTCAATAAATGAAACCGGCCTAAAACTATTTACCTAAAACTAACCTAAAGATTCTGTACAGCTTATTTTACTCCACCCTTCTCTCCGAGTGTGTCGTAATTGAAACTCATGTTTGTCCAATCAATTTTGTATCGAGGGTTGATCCCGTTAATATACGTTTCAATATTTGTATAACCATCACCGTTGCAATCTTCATTGGCATCTGCCGAATCATTCGGATCAAAGCCCAAATCAGCATACTTTAGTTCGTATTCATCAGGCATTCCGTCTTTATCCGTATCAACGTAAGGTTCTCCTTTGTACTCGGGGTATCCGCCTACTTGCGAAATATCAGTAATAATTCCAATTTTGTAACTGTCCTCGGGCAAACGACGATGTTTAAATTTTGGAATTCCGTCCAAACTAATATCATCGGCATACTCTATTTCTCCGGTACGAACAACTTTTGAAATACGCTGATCAACCGCATCTCTCTTTGGTAAAGTTGCACCTGCATTTTCCAACACATAATCGAATGATTGTTTTGCAGGCATGATGGTCATGTAAGGCATTTCCCATGGTTCATCCCAATAAACAACACCTTTATATTTACTGAGATCGTCAGATAACAACACTTCTTTATAAGGATTTTCCTTATCTGGCATATCTTCGAGCTGAACACCTCCAGCCCAGTTATCATTGGTTACTTTTTCGTTTCCTTCAACAATGTTTCCATCAACAAACGCACGTCCATAAACACGATGTGTTAGGGTACTACGCCCCGACTCTGGTTTCAAAATCCGATATCCTGCTGGGCGATCAGTAGGAGTAGCAGGCCCTGGCTTGTAGTAGTTGTTTATAATGTTAAATTTTGCAGTATAGTCACCACCATCTATCGAACGATGTACCCAGTTAAATAAGACATTATTCACAAAGTTGAAAACACCATTCCAACCAATAGAAGGGTTTCGACCAGAGTTATTAGCCCAAAGATTACGCATAAAAGAGCAATTTTCGCCTCCCAGCGTACTTCCAAAAGCATGATTCCATGTATCTAACCCTTCTGAGAAAATAGAATTTTGGATCGTAATATTTACAGTTGGTAATTTGAGATCTTTTTTACCTGTTCCGTCGCTCCACATATGGCGATAGATTGACATATTTTCATCTAATCCCCAGCTTGCTGAAACGTGATCAATCATGATATTACCAACCGGATTACCACCAATCGCATCGTCGCGGCGACCAACCCAAGTTTCTCCCCTGCGAAAACGCATGTGTCTGATGATTACATCGTGAGTATTTATCCAGAAGCTTTCGCCAGCAAGACAAACACCATCACCAGGAGCAGTTTGTCCAGCAATTGTGACATATGGAGCACGAACAATAATCGGTCTCTCAAGGCGAATAATACCGGCCACGTTAAAAACAATAATTCGTGCACCACCGGTTTCACAAGCTTCGCGTAATGTTCCGGGGCCATGGTCTGCCAAACTAGTCACTGTAATTACTTTTCCACCTCTACCTCCGAAAGTGTACATGCCGCCACCTTCAGCACCGGGGAATGCAGGAATTTTAGCCTGCGGCAAATCACTTGGACGACCTGCCCATGGAATATAAGGGCGACCTTCTTCCGCTTGTTTATCAACAATTGGTTTCGCTTTTTCCCAAGCCTCATCTGAAAGTTGATACGTCTCTTCAATAAGTTCCTTTGCTGCCTTCTGAACATCTTCCGGGATATCAGGATACTGTGCATGCAAAGAACCTGCAAACAACATGCAGCCAACAAATGCGATTACTACTTTTAATCTACTAAACTTTTGTTTCATAATACTATACTTTTCAGCAATTGCTTTTAGCATAATTGCCTATTACCTTTTGAATTATTAGATAAATCGGGCATTCAAAAAAGCCCCTTTTTAGTCTACAATAAATCATCAAAAACCAGCACCATGACTGGTAACCTTTTAAAGCTTTACGATCTAACGCTTCTTTTTCAACATGAACTGCTATAAATAAATATCATGCAGGCAAAGTTCCAAATAAAATCACCCTATTCTTGTTGCATTCGTCAGCACTCAGCCTTTCTTTTTACTTTTTCAGCCCATCAAAGCTCTTCTACACTCATCAATTCAATTCTTGACAAACTGTAGAACGACATTTCTTTTTTCAAACTCAAGCCGGACAAAATATATCCCTGAGCTAATTTGAGGCAAGGTTAAACTGGCCTCAAAATCGCCGGAAAACACCGTGTTCGAATTTTCCATCTTTATTTCATTCCCAAAAACACTATGTAAGGTAATTGACTTGATCAACTCCTGTTGAGTATGTCCAAAAAGGTTCAGCTGGTTATCTGAAACAGGATTTGGAGCGATATAAATATTTTCTTGAAAATCATCAAAATCATTCATTCCGGTTGAAAAATCGGGCGTACAGTTACCTTGTTTATTGGGTTGAAAAAATGCCACCACCTCTTTCGCCTTGCTGTCACCATCTGCGTCCGTCACAGTTAAAGTAAATGATGCCATGCCACATGATTCGCACTTGAAAACAGCCTGGTTATTCGTAATTTCAACCGATCCGTTAACTTCATCCGAAGCTACTACCGAAGGATTATCCTCATAACCTTTGAAAAAGTTGGTTAGATTGATTGTAATTGGCTTGTTCACCGATTGAATAAAATGTGGCTTAGCCATCCAATGCAGGTAATCCTCTAGCTCGGTATACCCATCGTTGTCAAAATCCTGGTTGGCTTCGGAATAATCTCCTTCTGCCGAATTTTCATTTAAATTGTAGTAGGCTTCCCACCAATCAGGAAGGCCGTCTGCATCACTATCCCACGAAGCATCCCTACTCTCCTCCGGATAGTTCTCCCAGCCACCTACATCATCCTGATCATCAGGTAACCCAGGTTTCCCTGACACACTACCTGAATAGGTATAAGTTCCGTTTAACGACTCATTAATTACTCTAACGTCGTGATTATCAAGTTCCGGCTGAGTACATCCCACATCCGACAATACATCCTTATAAGCAGCTCTTGCTGTTTGCGTTTCGACATACGATTCAAAGAATGGTTCCTCGACAAAAGTTTCCCAATCGACTGTAGCACCATTTTTTAGTGTGAATCGCCTACCATCCTCCTGACTCGTTTCATTAAAATGTCCAGGCATTACATTACCATCGAAATAAGCCTGCTGGGTTCCTTTCCCTCTACCCTCATGCTCTATAGTCAACGCATAGAAAAGATCTGTTGCGGCACCAGGTTTATAATAGTTTCCTACAAAATTTACTTCCATTGCACCTCCATCGGTAGCACGGTGTCCCCAGTTGTAAACTACATTATTTCTGATGTCAAGCCTTCCTGAATAATAGCCGTCACCATCAAGACCACCCGCTAAGCTCCAGTTACGTCCTTCGCAATGAGCCAAAAGATTATGATGGAAGCTACCAACATTGCCGCTAATGCTAGCCGCGTATCCGTGAGCAGTACCTTCCGGGTAGTTTGGGTGACCGGCAACATTCAATGCTTCGGAAATCAAAGTGCGTTGCAAACTGATATTTTTACCCGAACGGGAACTGAAAGCCTCATCAATCGTCCAACTGATAGAACAATGGTCGATGATGCAATTATTGCTTCCCTGCATTCCCATACCATCCAAACCTTGGCCATATTGACCAATATTCCCTCTTCGTATACGAATATTCTGAATAATTGCATCATTTGCGCCACTCAACCCAAAAGGAGCGTCCCGTAAACAAATACCTTTACCTGGAGCCGTTTGTCCGGCAATAGTCACATTGCTGTCCGACAGCACCAAGCGTGACTTTAGCCTAATGATCCCTGAAACGTCAAAAACGATTGTTCGAGATCCGGTTTCTTCTTCAACCGCATAGCGTAAACTTCCCTCTCCGCTATCGTTAAGATTCGTAACATGTACAACTTTTCCGCCGCGGCCTCCTTTGGCATACCTGCCATAACCTTCGGCTCCGGGAAATGCCAAACGAGCTAACCGGAATGACCACACATTACCTTTCGTGACAGTACCATCGGCCTTCACTTCGTCAATCCTCCAGAAGTAATCACTGTGCGTATCCAAGTCACTCAATTGATATTCCGTTTCTGCTTGTGTTCCTTTATATGCAAGGTCATCAGTTGTTGCCGTAGCTAAGTCATCAGCAGATGTCGCAAAATAAACGCGATGAGAAGTTGCTTCATCATCTGCCGTCCAGCTAAGTTTGACAGTTCCACTATGAGCAACGACGTGCTCGTTAGCATCAGCCGGCTCAGGATTAATTGCCTGATCGAGCAAATTAGGTGTATTTAGCTCAATAGCATTGAGAACAAAGTTCTTGATGGTCTCATCTCCTGCGGTTTCTGCTCGAAAAGTAATTTCGACATCTTCTGATTCCTGAGCACTAAACGTCAGATAGATAATCTTTGCATCATAGTTAGATGCGGCTCGTATTGTCGGGGCCACGTTGTCGTAAATAACTTCTCCGTTTATCAAAACATCAACTGGGCTGAAAGTACCGGACTCCGGGCTATCAACGTTATTCAGAAAAACCAACAATGAATGATCGCCCTTCTCAAGCCCTCCAATCGTTAAGGTTATCTCGCCTCCATCATTACCACTATCAACCGTTACCCCGTCATTAACCAATTTTGCCGCCCCAATTCCGGCCTTGTACCAATTACTTTTAAGACCTTTTCCTGCAGTGCCGGACTTGGTTAATGTGAAAGATATTCCTTCAAATGTTTTGGAAACAGGATTGGTATAACTGCCCCAGGGTTCGTAGCCAGGTTCATGGACTTCAGTCTCACTTCTACCGGTCTGGTTGAAGTCAATCTTTACAACTGGACTTCCAGCCCAAAGTGAAATCGAAAAAAAGACTCCGCAAACAGCTGATAATAATTTTGAAGCCAATATTTTTGTTATTTGATATTCCATAATGTTTAGTTTTAATTCCAGTATCAATCTTTCGAGCTATATTCAATCCCCTTTTCTCAAAGATTTATGCCCTACAATAATTCAAGCAATTTTTGAACGTTTAATTTTTCCAAAATTAATAAAAAAATGATAACGTTTACATTCTAAAAACCTTTATTTAATGGTTAAATAAAAACAAATTTCAATACTGTATGTAATCGTTACAACACAAGAATACTATTTTTCAAAATAGGTCTTAAAACACATTAAAAGTATGCTATTCTTTAAATAAAGATTTCCCTCAGCATTATAGTGTACTTACAGAATACAAGTTCTCAACAAAAGTAATTAAGAACACCTTCAATTTCTCAATCAGTTCACGAAGAGAGAAGCCGTTATGTACGCACACAACGGCTTCTTTCAGATCAGTAAAAATAAAATAATTCATCAGTCTTTTTAGAATGACTCATTGTTATAAAGAGTGTCTATTCATACAATGATGGATTACCTTTCGATGCTGAACCTCCTGTAATTTTAAAATCCAGGTTATTCAAATCCGCAAAAGTAACCGAAACAATAGGTCCCGCAAGTGGATTGTTCACCGTGTTTGAATTTGCGCCGTACAATTGGGCTAGAGAAGTTCTTGTCGTCATCGACTCTGCATTAGCAGCTTCATTGGTCGTTGGGTTAAAATTATAACCTTGAGCAATTTGCCCGGTTCGTACAGAATACGACCCCTCGCTGATATTCGCAAATAGACAATCCTTAGTAAAAATACCTCCCGGATTATCTTTCCCCTGGTAATTGTAGTCTTCAATCAGAAAGATCGGTGCTTCCGGAGCAACATCTATTAATGTGGTATTAAACAAATTGAACGAACTACCCTGCGTATTGTTATTGAGGTTTTTACCACCGTCGATTCTTACCACAGAATTTCCTCGAATGTATTCGTCACCATCTATCGTACCCCCTTTTGTAGCTACCTTATAAATGGTTGAAATGTCGATTGTAATATCTTTTACAGCAGAACACCAATAAGGATTACCCGCCTCAAATTTAGAGTTTACACCTTCTTCGTCCCACTTTCTGAATTCAATCAGATTACCGACAATATTTGCAAAGGTGGAGTTCGAGATACTAATATTTTCGAGCCGCTGATAGGCTTCTTTTGGCGAGTAGATTGCAGAACCTGTGTAATTGGTAACCCAACAATCTTGAATTGTAATTCCAGTTGCTTCGGCCGGGGTACCTTGCTCTACAGCATCTATATCAGCATCCTCCAAGGTAATTAAGTGTTCTAACTCATTTGCACCATCAATGTTTAAGCGCATGAGGTTAAGCATACCACTTTGCTCCTGGTATTTAACAGACAATTTAATCGTCACAGTAGATTCTTGGGTACCATCATAACCTTCCAGTCCCAATAAATAGATGTCACCAGTAGGCATTGGACCTGAGTATTCATATTCGCTTGTTTCCTCTGCTGATAACGATATAGCGCCGCCGCTCATCATCAACTCTTCTATAGCTGCCTCAAGTTCAGAGCTATTTTTAACAACTAAACCTCCTGCCATAGATGTTTTCAAGGTATAACGTCCGACAACACCACCATCTTTATCAATGAGCTCGCCGATATAACCGGTAAAGGGCACTAAATCCTCTACAGTCACTGTTGTGGCATCTGAAGGAATATCTTGTTCGACGACAACAGCCTCTTCTTCCGCACCAGGGTTCAAATCATTTTCGTTTGGCGTAACAACAATTTTCTTCGCCACTCCGGCGGCACTCACTTTCCATTTAAAGGTAGCCGTTGTTGCTGTAGTTGCTACTTTTGTGCTACTACCTATAATGTCTTCAATAAGAGATTCGAATACAATCGTATTCGCGTTGCCTGGAGTTTCGTTCATGTAGGGCATTATTTCAGTCTCATAGGTTGTTCCACTAAGGAGTTCTTCATCAACCAGGACATTGTAATTATTAACACCATCAATATGAGGAACGTCTTTAACTGTTGTAATCGGAGTCCCGCCTTCTTCGATAAGCCCTCTATAGGTAGTCACTACATAATGCGTAGTCGGTGTTTCGGAACGATCTTCCCAAGTGTAACGTCCCATATTGTATATGGGACTATTTAAAGTATCATTGAGTGAATAGGTTAGGTTGATAGGCTGAAAAATGAATACTCCACCATCATCCTCTAATTCATCTTTACATGCATTGAATACCACAGAGGCACTCATTATCGCCCCAAATAGTATTAAGTAGTTTATAATTTTCTTCATATTCTTAAATTTAAAGGATTCAATATTAACAATTTCTTTTGAAGAAGCTCATGTGTTATTCCCCTCGGAAATCGAATATCCCCGGAGAACCACTGGCATCATCCCATCCTTTTGTTTGCTCTAGCCAATCGTTCTGAGTAAGTAAGTTTGAGCGGAAACCACTCACATAGTAGTTGTTATTCCAGGTATATACATTCTGTTCTTGCAAATATTGATCCATATAATTAGTCAATTCTGCTTCTTCAAAATTAGCATCATACCACTCGGCCAAATCCTCCAGTTGATTTTGAAAATCTTCTGAGTTTGGATTGGCTGCCACCAAGTCT
Source organism: uncultured Sunxiuqinia sp. (assembly GCF_963678245.1). Taxonomy (NCBI): domain Bacteria; kingdom Pseudomonadati; phylum Bacteroidota; class Bacteroidia; order Marinilabiliales; family Prolixibacteraceae; genus Sunxiuqinia; species uncultured Sunxiuqinia sp. Next base: position 49,064 of record NZ_OY782774.1, on the reverse strand, counting down.
TCTTCGGCAATCGGATCATCTTTGCCTGAAACTGTACCAGTGTACTTCAGAAAATAACCTCTGCGAGCTCCTCCTTTCAACGGTTTTACACCAATTTTACTACAGGTAGCGTTGGTTGAGATGACATTATCGCCACCATCGTTAAACAACATCCAGCGGTGCATATCCCAAAAGCGTTTACCTTCATAGGCTAATTCGACCTGGCGTTCGTACAACACCGCGTTAAACGCTTCCATTTTCGTACCTGGCTTATCAACCTCTCCTGCTCCTACTCTGTTGCGCACTCGGTTAATGTATTGCGCGGTCATTCCAGTATTGCCGACACCGGCATACGCTTCAGCCATGATTAACAGAAATTCGGCATAGCGATACTCCATGATGTTAATTCCCGATAAATCGTAGTTCTCACTTGATGCGTCAGCATCGCCAGACATCTTACGAACAAAAACAGGGCTGGCAATATCATTATTCTCTCCAGCAAAATAATTAGATTGTCCGGATTGCCACATGTAAGTATATAAGGTATCTTTCGTATTTTCCTGATATGGCCAAATCACACCATTAAAAGCGAATGTACGGTAGAAACGAGGATCCCGGTTTAAAAAGAATTTAAACGAATCATAGCCATTCGCTGGTGTCGGACGAGCACCACTGGCCATGGGAAACAAATCAATCATATCGCGAGGAACAGCGACACCACTGTTACCTCCCTGACTGGGCAAACGCAAGCTATTTTCCCATCCGTTTTGGTAAGCATTACTTGATCCGCTTTCAGGGGCATTGAGCAACTGAATCACAATCGCTTCCATATTACCGGGAGCATCGTAAGATGACGCACTCAACATTTCTTCCCAATCTTTGATCGAATTTCCGTACAGTCCATAACCTTCAGCCTGTAATGCAGCTTCAGCTTCCAATCCTGCATTAATAACATCCTGCCATCTGCCAGCGTCTTCCCAATTGGAGTTAAACAGCGGACTCGCATAAGTTAACAAGACACGAACTTTCTGAGCCATTGCAGAACAAGACGTTGGACGTCCGTAGTTCTCCGCAGGATTGTTCCACGTACCAGGAAGTAAGGTAGCCGCACTATCCAAATCTGCAATAATTTGTGCTACAGTCTCGCCGGTTGAAGAGCGAGGAATCTTAATAGAAGGATCATCACTGGAAGAAGTCTGAACGGTTGTTATAATTGGTACCCCGCCATAGACTTTCATCAGGTCATAGTATTGAATTCCGCGCAGATAATACATCTGCCCCTTGACTTTATTAATGTAGCTTTCTGAAAGTGCACCATCACTGTAAGAATCGATCTTTTCAAGAACATCTGTTACATATCGAATGCGGTCATACGAATAGTTCGTTATTGAGCTCCCCAAGCGGTCGGGACCAATATATGAAGGGAACATGGAATCATCACCACTTGAAAATGACGCGTTTGTTTGTATCCATTTGTAAGAAGAAATCCCTCCTCCCCGTTCATCAGTCAAGCGGGACGGCATGTTCGTATAATATCCAACCAGATGACGATCCGGCGAGTTAAAACCGGCAAAGTAGTAAGAATAAAGAGTCGCCAGGTGGCGATCCATCAGGGATTCACTTTTGAAAATATCATCACCAAAGCGATCAATTGGCCCGGCTTCTCTAAGAAATTCATCACTACAAGAGTTTAGTATTGTCAAAAAAGCCAGCCCTAATATTATATGTTTCAGTATATTTTTCATTTGAATAGTCTTTAATATTAAAATATAACCATCTATATCCTCATTAGAATGAAACATTTACTCCCAGTGACCAAGAGCGCAAAGTAGGATACCCAGAGGTTGACGAGTCGTACATATTCCGATATTTATCCGGATATGGATTATAAAAATCCCACATATTATACCCTGTGAGGGTAAAGGCTGCCCGTTCAACTCCAATTGAGTTCATCCAATTTTTTGGCAAATCATAACTTAGCGAAATATTTCTTATAAAACATCTAAACGAGTTCACTGTCCAGAAGTCCGACTCCCTTAAGTTACCTGATTCCGATGAAATGGGGTAACTTCCGACCATGGGAGTGTCAGGCGAGTACATATCAGCCCAGAAAGACTCTGGATTCCAGAAGAATTCGTCGGTATATGATTGTACCCGATCTATATACCTTACTCCTCCCCACGAGGTGCTGATTTGTGTTTTTAATCTGAATGACTTATAGGTGACCCCCAAATTGGTGACGAAACCATGGCGGGAATTTGCTTTTTCAAGCTCGTAAAAATCCTGGCTACCATCTTCTCCAATACGTCCGTCTGCTTCGGTCATCGAACCATCTTCGGCAGGCTTTCCATAACGATCTTGGTAGGCTAGGTTACCCAATCGCATTTGACTCTTATCTGTTGCACCAAAGTAATAAGCGCCATCACTACCGGCAGCTGCAGAATTTTGCGACAGGTATTCCCAATAGTTGTCGATGTCTTCCTGTGTACGTAATATGCCATCGCCACCAGATGTTTCCCTCCAGACCTTATAACCATAAGACGGACGGATGGTTGACTCCCCTTCCTTCATCCGAATATCGGCCGGATAGCGGTAGTTTGAATCAAAATACTTCACGACTTTGTTATAGCCATGTCCAAAGTTTATACCAATGCTATAGCGAAGATCGTTATTAATCTTATCTCTCCATTGAAGCTTAGCTTCGTATCCCCAAGCATCAATCGAACTAAAATTTTGTTCCGTAAAAGCACCTCCAGTTGTAATCGGAGAGCCAAGTTGAGCGCTCATTACTGTCAACATATCTCTCAACATATCATAATAAAAATCGAAGCCAAGGCTCAAGCGATTATCCAACACACTTGCATCAATTCCAAAGTTGTTCTTATAAGTTTTATCCCACTGAACATCGCGATTAGGTGTTTTTCCTGGTTTTAACCCTTCAACTCTATTTCCTCCGTCTTCACCAAATCCAATACCTCCATCGTTGGAGTAGTCATACTGCTGAAGCCACAACCAGGCACGAATGTTGTCCTTACCGGTAATACCAACAGAATAGCGAACTTTTAAATAATCAACCCAAGACAGAGCACTTTCAAACCACGGCTCCTCAGATAGTATCCAACCTATTGATAAGGAAGGAAACATAGCCCAATAGTTTTCCGGTGCAAACTTGGTAGAAGCGTCGGTTCTAAGTAAAAATGATGCTAAATAGCGGTTTTTGTAAGAATAGTTTACACGACCAATGTAAGACATCGAAGCATTTTGGTATCTCATAATATAAGAACCATCCTGAATATCTCCGGCTGTAGAACTACCTCCTAAATACGGATCGTCCGGGTTTGAATATATCTGACGTTGGCTACTTCTGTAGCCTTCGGAACGTTCAACTGCTGCCATAGCTGAGACCGTATGCTCACCAAATTCTCCCGAATAATTCAAATAGAAGTTGTATTGATCTCTTTTATTGTAGTTTGAATCGTACAGAATCTGTAAATCACCTCCTGCATTATTTACACCCACACCAAAATTGCCATTCGGGTTATAAAGATGATTATTCGCTACATCGGTGTTTTCCTGATATAATAATTCCACTGGGAGTGCGACCTGGTCACCCTCGGTGTAACTTTGTTGAATGCTGTATGTTGCTTTCACTGATAACCCCTTAATGAAAGGGACTTTGTACTCCAACCCAAAATTAGCATTATACGACATCGATTCTTCAGCTGACTTGGCCCCTGAAGCCTCATTGGCAAAATAGTTCCATCCTGCCATGCTCGTTTTTGAATTGATCGACGAGGCCGTGGTTGCAATTGTGGTTCCCATTAATGGTGAAAAGAAGTATTCCTCTCCCTGATATTCAACTTGCCATGGAATATGACCAGGCATATGCAATAAAGGGGCATAATCGCTTCGTGTTCCTTCAGCATAACCATTTCTGATACCTGAGCTTGATTTGGTATATGAACGTTCAAGCGTTCCTTTGTTTGCGCTCAGGTTCGATGTAAACTTCAACCCATTGGCAACATCTACCGATACGTTGGCTCGGAAGTTATAACGCTGATAGTCCTGTGAACCTAAATTCGCTCCCTGGTCAAATACTGAAAGTCCGGCATAGTAAGTAGCCCTATCCGACCCGCCACTAACCCCTAACGAGTGGCGTTGCGTTATACTCGCTTTCCAGGCTTCGTCAAGCCAGTTGTAATCAGCTTGAGACATATCATAAAGTTCGTTGATCGAGTATAGGTCGTTTGCTTCTGCATCACCGGTAATATCCACAAGCGTATTCCAATAGTTGCCATATTCTTTACCATCTAAGGTCTTTCCATGACTGATGGCATCATTGTAGGTCATCTGCCCTGAATAGGAAATTCTAGGCTTTCCTTTTTTTCCTCGCTTGGTTGTTACTATAATTGCTCCCTGTGCAGCACGGGCTCCGTAAATAGCGGCACTAGCATCTTTAAGCACGGTAATGTCTTCAATCTCCGATGGATCCAGGTTGTTGAACTGATCAAGGGTGGGAAGACCCGTATTCGCATCCAGCTGCATCACATCATCAATAATGACAAGTGGAACAGAGTTACCACCATCTTTTGAAAGGCTGAAGGTCTGACGAATACTTACATCGGCAGCCTGACCAGGGCGGCTGGACACATTACTGATGTTCAGACCGGGAATAACCCCTTGCAATGACTCCGATAAATTTGACACCGGAAGTTCCGAAATCTCCTTTGCTGAAACTTGTTCAACCGCTGCAGTTAACGATCCCTTTGTCTGTGTTCCATAACCGACTGCAATAACTTCATCCAGAGCTATATTTCCTGCACTCATCGTCACGTCAATGGACGTTCTCCCCTTAACTTCAATTGTCTGAGTTTCCATTCCAATGAAGGAGAAAGTAATAGAACCGTTTGCCGGAACTCCAGAAAGTGAATATTTCCCATCGAGATCGGTTATGGTACCGTTTGTCGTTCCTGAGATGACTACAGTAACGCCCGGAAGTGGTCCTGTTTCATCTTGAATAACTCCTGTTACCTTAATAACATCTGCAGCTTGCATAATAGTCTCCCGGCTATTTTCCGACATAATAATAATCTTATTCCCGTCAGCAAGACGGTACTTTAGGTTTTGCCCGGCAAGAAGCTCTGTTAAGACAGCATCAATCAGTTCATCATCAGCCTTAATGCTTGTCAAATAATTAAGATCTACCGTATTACTTTCGTAAATAAATTGGCAACCGGTATGCTCTTCGATTTCGCGTAAAATGGTTGACACCTTCTCATTTGAAACTTCGATAGTAACAGTTGAAGCAAGAAGACCAACCGATGCAGTAACTTGTGTATATGTAAACAACATGAAAGCAACAAGCAAACATGTCAGTTTCGCCGGAAAAGGTAGTCCGCTATACTCCGAAACTAACTTAGAATAAAGACCTTTTCTCATAGAATTTTATGATTTAAATTAGTAATAATATAAATATGTATGTGTAAGTTAGACAAAAATCAGGTTACTAAAAAACTCACCGAATATGGAGCGCGATCCATTTTACCGAAAGTAAAACAAAAAACATGATAACGTTTACAAGCTTTTTATTATCTGTTCTCCAAATCACAACCTCTCTGTGGAGACTTGCCGAAAGCAGAAAACATACGCAAACAGCTTAATTAAAATCACTTAACACAGCCGCAACTTTAAATAAATAACAAGAGGACTTACCACTTATCTCAAGGTCGATATCAAATATTCAATCGAGCACTCTAATACAGCGATAAAAATAAAAAAAAATGTTAACGTTTACATTCAATTCTTAAAAAATGTCCCAATTTATTTTGTTAATGTTTTGAGGTTTTAAAATAAGACCGATAAAGAAAAGCAATCGCGTTCCTTTTAGGATGAAAGATGAACGGATTCCCCATTATCCGCTTTCCTTTACTGGCAAGCAAAAAAAAGCAAGCCCGAAGGCTTGCTTTAAATTTTTTAATTGTGTACCTTATTCTTTACTCTCCAGCAGCGGCAGCGACAACAGTAACAGTCATTTTTGCTTCATTACCCTGATCGTCTGTGATCGTAATTAAAGTACTACCTTCAGCAACACCTGTAATTTTCTTTCCATCAACAGTTGCAACAGACTCGTTACTAGAAGTAGCGGTAGCGAAAGAATATTCATTTGGCGACTTGAAAGTCATATCTTCCGAAGCGCCCACTTCCAAACTTTCAAATTTCTGATAATTATCACAGTAAATTTGAGCAGCAGCAACGGTGTACGACAAAGTACCGGCTTCAGCAGATGCTGTAATTGTTGAAGCACCATTCGCAACAAATTTGATCAACCCGCTCGCATCAATGGTTGCTATAGCAGGATCCGAAACTTCAAAAGTCCAGGTATCACTAGGAATATTTGAATTTGCCATAAACACGAGGTCTTTAGCATTAATATCAGCCTTGTCAGCATAGACATGTTCGTTAGCGCGAACCATAGAACGGTTTAATGTAGAAGCCTTCTTCTTTGTTTCATATTCTTTTGTATATACCATTCCTTCATTATCGGTTAACTCAACTGTATATTTTTCTTCTGAATAAGGAATATCAAAGAATGAAATATGCTTGAATTCACCATTTTTACCATCATCTGGATCAATTTTTTCATGAATATAGGCACCTTCAAGTGCAACTGCTGCATCAAATGTAGCTATTACATTAGGTGCATTAGTATTGATCCACGAATATTCATAGACAGCTATGTTTTGACTCCATGCGCCCAATTCTGCAATTACGTTACCGGTAGCATCTTTAACTTTAACCGATGCGATATCATCAACAGTAAGACCTTGACCAATCGAGATACGATCAGCAATTCTGCGACACTCTGCGTACTTATTTCCAGCCGAAGAAGCATCACCATACCAGACAGACTCTGTATTACCTGCTTTAATTCGCGTAATAGGACTAGGCATAGTCAACTGAGTGTCCCACAGAATATTATCATCGGCATCTACTACGTCGAACCAATATGATTCGTTCGAAACAAGATCAGAAACAACCACTAAAGTATCACCATCGATATCACCTACAGTTGCATAGCTAATTGCTTCACCTTTTGTATAAGGCTCGCCATCTGCAACAGGATCATTACGCAAGAAAACATTCACGCCGGCAGGAACAACTCCGCTATTTGTAGAAGCTGTATCCCATTCGAAAGTAACAGTGCTCAGTGTTGTCGTATAAGCCAGCTTGTCATGCAGTATAGGATTTTTCCATACTGGGTCATCAGCACCATCAACTGTAATTTTTACCAACACAGTTAAACCAGCTTTGAAATTATCACTTCTTCCGGTAGGTGTTAAAACAAACATGCCCTGCGTATAGTCAGATTCGAAAATGTAATCGATTGAATTTTTGTTGTCATCTGGACCGCCTTTGGTAAGCTCAGTTTCACCAGTCTCGTCATAAACAACGACATCGGTAATCGTCATTTTTGCAGGATCCCAAGTGTATTTAACTGATCCATCAAGCAACGCTTCTTTTGTAAAGGTTGGAGCTGGTTCAGCAGCAATAACTGTAACTGCCACGGTTTTAGATTGACCTGAAACTTGTCCTTCAACAGTAATGGTAGTTGTACCACCTGCAACAGCAGTTACAACACCTGTGCTACTATTCACAGTAGCTACAAGAGGATCAGAAGAGGTAAACGTGTAGCTTTCGGTAAAAGCTGCACCATCTTCGGTAGTTGATGCTGTGATTGTTTCGGTAACGACATCGCCTTCATTCATATCTAAATCGATCGATGACACATTTGTGCTGATCACATATACCGGATCAGGTATTTCCTCGTCATCCTTACAAGACACAGCTATGACCCCTAGGATTAAAGCAAAAATTGGTACCCATTTAAGTTTTGAAATCGTTTTCTTCATAAATTGAAAATTTTAAGTAATAAAAATTTATAGTCTATTTGTATTAAGTTCATGACACAAACGTAAACAGAAGAAATTAATGCTGCAAACATTTTGTCGTTAATTTCACAGTATTGAAATGCCTATATAACAGTTACTTTACCCTTTCTTTGTCTAACTTACTAGTTATCCGCAAGATAAAATGTAAACGTTTACATTTTATCTTTTACGTTTTTAATGGATGTAAAACTAAGCAATATTTTGTAAAAGGATACAAAATAAAGTCCTGTTCTTGCAAATTAGTGCTCTATAACACATCTTCTGATATGCGAATAGTTCACTCAAATGCTAAACATTAGGGTACACTAACGCGATCACCCATCAAAACAAGACATTAGTCATGATTTCCGTTCGTATGTAAACGTTTGCATTCAAAAAATATTCGCAAATCATGAAAACTCAACAATATTTCATGTAAACGTTCTTAATTTATCAAATAGCTTTCATTTTGGATTCAGATTATGGATTAGTTAAAAGCTTCGAATATAATTATGAGTGGATACTCTCTTCTTGTTTTCCTGTAAATGCTAGGTCCAACCAATGTTGATATTCACCAAACAACTTGCGACTATATTCATCTAGGATAAAATTAATGTTCAAGTTCAGAGCTTGCAATAATGGCCTCTCCTGTTGTTGCAGTACTTCATTGATGCGATCGACAGCAACAACGGGCGCCCCAGCCTTCAGACAAGCTTCAGTTGTCAATAAGTATGTATCTACTATACCCGAAAGAATAGTCTCACGTGTTTCAACTCTTCATCACCATTACTTATGTCCCAGTTGCATAGATGTGATGATACCTCTAAGTATTTTTCAGAGTAAAACAAAGACATCATTGACAAATTGAGTGTATTTTAGCACGTCTTGTGAAATTATAATTTTCAACGTAATGATGATTACATAGAAAAACAAATGAACTACCTCGCAGCAGAGTTGATGAGGTATCAACAAGGAACCTATTTTTCCAAACGAAGCAGAGCTTCAGGGGACTATATCCAGGGAGATTAGATAATATGTTTTTCAGCTTTCGAAAACAGATTTCAATCAACAAAAAACGACCAAGAATTTGATCATTAAATCGTTGATGATTTTAATAGCTGATGGATAAAATCAAGAAAATGATTTTCCAGCAATCACCTTTTTATTAACGACTATTCCTATTAAAAACCCTACAATAAAAATCGCTACAGTACCAAACACGATCGATAAATAACTGTGGAATGGACTGGTATATGGTTCAAGCGAAGTTCCTTGGAAAAAGATGGGAGAAAGGCTCATCCAACCAATTACAACAACTCCGGCAATCACTCCAATAAAAGCTGATAAACTGGTAAGCTTTTTCGAAAGGTATCCAAGCAGAAATAATCCTAGCATGCCTCCACTAAAGATTGAAGCCAATTTCCACCAAGCGTCCAGAGCACTCTGAACATTTATCATTGCGATGGCAACACCTATACTCAAAGTGCTGAAAATAAACGACGCCAAATACAAAATTCGCATCGAGCGTTTATCATCACCAGAGTTACCGTCAATCTTAAAATAGTCGGTTAAAATTACGGTTGCCGAGCTATTAATGCTGGTTGATATTGTACTCATTCCGGCTGCAAAAACCGATGCAATCAAAAATCCAGTTAACCCGTTTGGAAGTTGATTGACAATAAACTGAGGAAAAACTTTATCAGCCTGAATATTCGGATCGATCAATCCAGGTTGTGCCGTGTAAAAACTGTATAGTGCAGATCCGATAAATAGAAACATGGCAGATACAGGAACATAAAGTAAACCTCCATACAATGCCGATTTTTTAGCTTCTTTTTCAGAACTTGAAGTCATATAACGCTGAATGTAATTTTGGTCAATTCCATAGTTCTGTAGGTTGATAAAAATACCGTAAATCAACACCACCCAAAAAGTGGAACTATTCAAACTGGCTCCAAAACTTCCGAGGCTGAACTTATCATTTGCCGCTGCAATTTCAAAAACTTGTCCCGGACCTTCAGGCATCGAAAACATCAACGTGAGAATGCACACAATCGCGCCAACAATTAAAATAATTGCCTGAATCGCGTCAGTCCAAACCACAGCCTGAATACCACCAAGCAGGGAATAAACCATAACACTAAATCCGGTAACAATAATAATGGTTGAAATATCCCAATCAAGCAATGTATGCAGCATAATACCTAACAAAAACAAAATCGTTCCGGCTCGCATCAATTGGGTGAGCAAATACATAACCGAAACATAGTTTTTTGCCCATGCCCCAAAACGCTTCTCCAAATATGTGTAGGCCGATGGACTATTGATAGAGCGATAGAGCGGCACAAAAAATCGAACCGCCATGTACGAAGCAAATGGAATAGACAGGCTGAATGCAAAGGCGTTCCAGTTGGTTAAATAAGCCTGACCGGGCAATGCTAAATAACTAATACTACTCACAAAAGTGGCAAATATCGATAGTGCTATCACCCACCCTGGAATCGATTGATTACCCAAAGTAAATGCCGATGATGATTTATTCTTCTTATAAAAAGAACTTCCGAATAAGACTATTCCAACGAGGTAAGCAATAAAAATAATGACGTCAATCGTACTCATTCAATTTGTTTTATTAGTTCGATTATCAACTATGTTAGGTCTATTAATACCGGATGAACACATCCAAACAGTTTTCCGATTACAGCTATTGCGATAATAGAAAACAGGGGAGGCAATTGAAGTATCGATTGCTCCAATTGTCTTCCCCGCTATTTCATGATCTACAAGAGCTCTTTGTAATTTAGCTCATCCAATGCTTTTTGAATTTTTTTACGTTCAGGAGCATTGAATTTATGAAATGGCTCTGCCATAAAATCACTGCAAACACCCATTACAGACAGCGCACATTTCAAGCCTTTCAGGTAACTGGAACCATACTGTCCAACACTATAAATAGTACTACTAATTTGCATTACCTTTTGCTGAAGCGGAATAATCTTATCGAAATCGCAAGCTGCAGAGGCATTGTATAAATCGACATACAATTTAGGGAACATATTTGCACCGCCATTCACACCACCATGACCACCTAAAAGTACGAACTGAGACATGATCTCCTCAGGGCCAACCATGAACGTAAAGTCAGGACGGTCCTGCAACAAATAACTAATTTGATTGAAATACGCCAGGTTTGCAGAACTGTCCTTCATCCCAATAATTCCGGGAATATTGGCTGCTGCTTTTACCGTTTCTGGAGCAAACGAAACCTTTGTGTGCACCGGCATATTATAAATGAATAAAGGAAGTGGCATGTGCTGCATAATTCGCTCCAGATATTCCAACAACTCAGGTTGGCTAGCGCTAAAATAATAAGGAGGAGTAATCACAACTGCATCAGCACCATACTCGGCAGCCTTGTTGGCCAAGTTTAAACTTTCGGTGAAAGCTGAATCTGAAATGCCGACCAAAACAGGCACTCGCCCGTTGACCAGCTTGCAGCTTCGTTCAATCAACTCTTCACGAATTTTGTATGATAAGCTGGCAAATTCGCCCGTTGTTCCCAACAGGAAAAGCCCATGTACACCGCCTGAAATTGTCCGTTCAATCAGGCGTTCCAGCCCGTCAACATCTAGTGTGTCATTATCAAGCAAAGGAGTTACCAACGGAGGAACTATTCCTTTTAATGGCATCGAAAAATTTGGTTTCATATATTTATGCAAATTGTATTAAATGAAGTCGAAATTGATTTCACTCAAAAAAATATTCTTAGTTGTTATTATTATTCTGATTTTTCAGGCCATTGTCCATCAACAATTGGAGTGAGTTCCATTTTAGAAGGATCGACAACCACATGTTTCATCTTAACTCGTTTCCATGTGTACAAAATGTGGATCATTCCATCGTTGGTTTGAATAACCGCCGGATACGAAAAACGCTGTTCCGGCTCATCTTCCAATTCAAGCGCTGCCATCCAATGTTCGCCATCTTTAGTTACTGCCACATTAAGCGGTGAACGTCCGCCTTTTACCTTTTCGCCGGGAGGCAACACATGGTTATAAACCAACAATTGTCTGCCATCGGAAAGTGTCACGGCATCGGTTCCCGAGTTGTTCTGTGGCAACGAAGTTTTGGTCATTTCCGACCAGGTCTCGCCCCGATCATCAGACCAGGACTGCAAAACAGCCCGGTTTTTACTTCGAGTCAATGCCTGTAATCTTCCATCAGGATACTCCAATATGCTGGGTTGAATAGCAATAATATCGTAGCCATCGTTGATGAGCTCTGTTTTACGCCAGGTTTCTCCGAGATCATCCGAAATCTCAAAGTATACTCGCCATCCATCTTCCTCTGTACTTGTCGGACTGATGATCTTTCCGTCAATTAACACCGGTTTGTTTTTTACCGGCCCAATAATACCATCGGGCAATGCTATCGCTTCTGACCAAGTCACACCTCCATCTTCCGAAATTTTCATCCATCCTTCCCAATTATCAGGGTGTGCGCCAATCTTATAGTAGAGTTGTAATTCGCCATTGGGTACCTGAAACAACACCGGATTCCAGGTTGGATAACGAAGCGTATCATTCTGAATACCATCTGCTACGTTCTGAGGCTCTGTCCACTCGCCATCAACTTTTCGGCTCACATAAATGCAAACGTCCGGATCACGCTCATAAGTACCGCCAAACCAAGAGGTAACCAATGTTCCATCGGTGGTTTCAACAATAGTTCCGGCATGGCTCGAGGGGAACGGAGCCGTTTCGTAAATAAACTCCTCCAAAACGATACCTTCTTTGAATGTACGCTCCTCTTGGGAAGCACACCCAGCAAATACAACAATTAAGCAAAAGAGGACAATTAGTACACTATTTTTTTTCATGGTTTTACAATTTTTCAATTAAAACTTATCATCGACAAATAGACTTTCTCTCTAAACAAAGAAATAAAATCCAGCTTATTATCTTCAATCAAATTTTAACGTATTTACATTGTATTTTCACCTTTATATTTTATATCTTCATAAATTCAACAAATTATTGTCAATATTTAACAAATGGAATACGTTTTTGAAAAAATATATGTTCCCCATCAGCATTCGTTCATTACTCGTGAAATGGAGTTGACAAAAAACTCATCTCGTGTACATTCGCATAAAAACTTTGAGCTAAATTTCATTCTATCAGGAGCCGGTAAAAGAATTGTAGGCAACAACATATCCAGTTTTGAGCGAAACGATCTGGTGCTACTAGGCCCCAACCTGCCCCATTGCTGGGAAATACTCCAAACCACCAAACAAGCTCTGCCCAAATGCATTGTCATTCATTTTTATGAAAATCTAATTTCTTCTGACTTCTTTAACAAGCCAGAACTTGAAAAAATTGTTGATCTTTTGAGACAAGCCGAAGCGGGCATCTTTTTTTATGGCTCCAGAATCCCAAAGATCAAGTCGATTTTAAAAGAGCTAACCACTCAACAAGGATTGAATAGTTATATTAGTTTATTACGTATTTTCAATTTATTAATTGAATGTGACAAACGGGAGTACCTCTCACAGCAGCCCATCTCCAACACCGCATTCGACAAAGACTTCAACCAAATCAACAAAATATACGAATACGTATTTCAACACATTCAGGAGGAAATTAAGTTGAATGAAGTTGCCTCGTTACTCAATATGGCTCCCGGATCGTTTTGTCGTTTTTTTAAAAAGAAAACCCATCTCACCTTTATGGAATATGTCATCAAAATCAGGATTGGCTATGCCGCCAAAATGTTAGCTGAAACCGAAAAGCAAATTACTGAAATTGGCTACGATTGCGGATACAACAACCTGGCGAACTTTAACCACTATTTTAAAAAGATAATGGGAAAAACGCCGTCGGAGTATCGGAAAGAATTTAGGTAGCCAATTGACTGTAAACCTTATCGTTTAAACTGAAAATAATACTCCCCTGATCCAACTTCAAGTAATGCACGAGCTCCTTCTTGGTAGAGATAATTCACGCCATTAGCCTGAAATAGTTCTACCCCGCTTTCTGTAATATCAGTAGCCGATTTTGCCGGAATATAAACTTTGGCTTTGGTATTGGCAGGCACCGTCAGTTTCCATTCGATTGTCGATCTATCCTTTTGCCATTCGCTGCTAATTTCACCATAAACGGATTGATAGCTCGCATTCACAAAATTCAATCCCTCAACAAATTCAGGCTTCATCACAATCTCCTTAAAACCAGAATTCTCGGTACTTGATTTAATTCCTGCTAAATGCTCATAATCCCAAATAATCAAATCGCCCAACATCATCACGTGGTTGTATGAATTCATATGTGGTGCCGCTGTGTTTCCATTCCAAAGTTCCCAAATGGCTGTCGCCCCATTTTCAATCATGTATCCCCAGCTGGGATAAGTCGTATTTGTAGCTAGCTGATAGGCAATATCGGCTCTTCCGTTTTCTGTTAGTGCCCGCATCAACCACTGTGTTCCGATCAATCCCGTACTTAAATGTCCATTATTTCTATTCAGAATAATATCGACAATGGTACTAAAAACAGCCTCGTGATTTTCTTCAGGAACGAGCCCCATTTGAAGTGCCAACAGGTTGTCGGTTAATATATTTTCGCCGTAGCCAGCCTTTTCGGTCAAATAGAATTTTCGATTGAACCCTTCTTTAATATGTTGAGCCAAATCCCGAAATTCAGCAACATCGCTTCCCTTTCCAGAGAGAAGTGCAAATTTCTCCATCAAGCCGAGGTAGTAATAATAGTAAGCGGTTGAAATCAACTCCCGAGGGTGCTTTTTATCAGCGCTTTTTCCGCGGCCAGCTTCAATTGTAACAGGTGGCACACACCAATCACCATAACGATCCTGAGTGACGATGTAATCCTCATTCATATAGCGGTCTTTCATGTAATCCATCCATTTTTTTATCGACTGGTAGTGCTCCTTTATCGGACGAACATCGGCGTATTGTCTATGAAGCATATCTGCCACCATCAGGTAAGTTCCCGGCCAGGTCATGTTATCAGAGTAGTACCGCCAAAAGTTTGGAACAACATCACTAATTGCACCATTTTCCTTCTGCGAATAGCCAATATCATCAAGCCATTTGGAGTAAAGCATCTCATTTCCGAAAATAAAACTCTCGCCATAACAACCGGTGGAACGATCTCCCAACCATGGCTGACGCTCGTTTCGTTGAGGGCAATCAACCGGCATGCCTTTATAATTACCACGAATTCCCCAATAAGAATTTTTAAATACTTGATTGATAATAGGGTTTGAAGTTTCGAAAGTACCTGTGGTTTCCATTTCATCGTAAACCACTTGCCCTACAAAATCATCAACCGTTGGCACTCCCGGGTAGCCCGTTATTTCAACAAACTGAAAACCATGATAAACAAAACGAGGTTCCCAGGTTTCCTTCTCACCTCCCTTTAAAATATAAATATCAGTCGCCTTGGCATCGCGCAGATTTGCGGTAAACAGTTCGCCATTATCTTGCAGCACCTCGGCAAATCGAAGTTGAACCGTGTCGCCAGCGTCTCCCTGAACAGTCATTTTCATCCAACCAGCGATATTTTGCCCCAAATCCAGAATATATCGATCTTCTCCAATCATAGTCACAGAAACGGGCTTAATACTCTCCATCACCTTCATATTGGGAGTCATTTGGGCTTCAAATGTTCCGTTTGGCACTTGCACATATTCAGGCTCCAGCCAATCTTTATCATCAAAGCCAACCTTATTCCAACCTGGCATTTCCTTGCGGGCGTCGTATTCTTCGCCATCGTATTCATTATTCGACAAAATTGGTCCATCAGCAGTTCCTTTCCAGCTATTGTTTGAAAGAACGTAGGCTTTCGTGCCATCCTCATATTCAATTTCCATATGAAACATCAACTTCGGGAATCCAAAATTTTTGATTTTATACGGTTTGTAATGCTGACGCATGGTATAGTAACGTCCATTTCCGAGAATAATACCAACAGCGTTATCGCCCGATTTCAACTGATCAGTCACATCAAACACATTGTACTTGACATTTTCATCGTAATCGGTTGGAACCGGAGCCAATACCTGATCACCAATCTTTTGGCCATTAAAATACAGTTCGTAGAGTCCTAAGCCCATCAGATAGACCTTCGCCTGTTTAATTGGTTTCTTTACTTCAAACTCCTTTCTGAGATATCGTGCTGAAAGCCGTGAGTGAAAGCTGTTATCATCCCAGGGGAAAGGGCGGTCGAATCCAATCCATCGTCCCCACCATTCATTATAAAAAAGTAAGCCAATTGACCAATTGGCAGACTCGCTCCAAGTCGATTCCCCTTTATTGGTCCACACTTTTACCTTCCAAAAACAATCCATCTTGCTTTTCAATTCAACACCATCGTATACAACATTGATTGATTGATCGGACTCAACTTTTCCTGAATTCCACAAGTCACCCTCATTGTGATTCAGCTTCTCCCTTGTAGAAGCAACAACAACCTGATATGCCGTTTGCTCAATCCCACGTTCATCACCAGCTAATTGCCAACTCAAACGTGGTTCAAGCACATCAATGGCCAGTGGATTGGTTAAATGCTCACAGGTTAAATCCTGGATTTGAATCTGGGCGTAACTATAATTTGAGAATAGAAGAATTAGCACTCCTAAAAAAAACAATATTCGATTTTTTGATTTCATATTTCACGTTTGATTATCATTCAACCCAAAAGACAATTCTTGAAAATTGTAATTCTAACCACCAAAAGTAGAAAAAACAGGACACTTTATGAAAACGTTTTCACTATTCAACAAATTTAGTTTCTTCGACATTAAACGATACTTTTCAAAATAGCAGAATTCGCCTTAAAGCGTACTCTATAACCAGAAAGAAGTAGTTCGATGCGTAGAACTACTTCTTTCTGATTATAATAGCTCTTAAATATAGAGGCCATCTCAAAATTGGTTATATTAGAATACTGTCAAGTAAACCCGGGGCATTGCAGCACCAAGATCCACACAGAACCGTACGTGACAGTCTCCCGGCATACGGGTCTTATTGTCTGTAATCGTAGGCTTCGATCCTATAGTCCAATGGGCAAATAAATGAGGGGAACGCTAGCTTACAGCTGATTGCTTTCATGTCGCTCGCACGAAGTCCTTTGTATTCCCGTCTTCCCCATCTGGCTATTTTCACATTGTGTACGAAATTTGCCAATTGGGATTTGTAAAACTTGCTATAGTAGTTGATCTAGCCCTGTAAAACAGGATTTAGCTTTGCAACCAACTGTTGCAGCGCGCATCCGCTTGCATAAAAAATATCCATGCCTTTCAGCTGGTCGGCAATGGTGGGCATACCAAGCGGCCTCACTCCGCCCCCTTTCTTGGCTATGTCCTTCAACCTGACCGCAGAGAAATATAGCTGCATGAACTCATGCGGTTCCACTGCTTGTATGTACAAATGATTCTTGTAAGTATTATTAAATTCTTCCATACTTATTCCATCTACGCCCCCACTCCCTTAGTTAGAAGATACCTTCCGGCAGGCTGCATACACTTTGCCTGCTAATACTGAACGGCTTGGCTTTGTCTGTTTCAATACCTCCTGAACTGGTCAGTTTCTATCCTTGACAAGGCTGGACAATACTTCCCCTTTGCTCTGCTGCCATTACTGCAGTTTCTTCAATACTACGGAAGTTCCAACGCATCGGCACTTTCCCTTTTGCAGTCTCCATTGCTTGAGCTTTTCCTTTACATCGTGACGATAGGTTCTCTCGTTCCGTGTAACAGCCTGCAATAAGCTCACGCTGCCTATACGCCGGATGCCCAAAGGTCGGTAAACAGATTTCCTCCTTGATTGTCCCTAAGTTGATACAGGACTTTGTTTTTGACATCATCTAACCCTATCGACGCCTCTTCAGCGGTTCATTTGCATTCATCTTCTTATTACTTACCTGACACTTTTGTAATGCCTTTTCCTTTAACGCTCACTACCACAGCATTTAACCACAGCAGCTTAAAGATGGTTTGGAACCAGCGCCTGCACGCCGGTTCCGGGAGGCCTGCTCCCACCGCTTACACAGCTCCAACTTGCATTGTTCGTGACACTCAATAGCCTGGATTCTGATAATAACTACCTCCATCTTCGAGCGTTGCGGAATAAGTCGTTGGAATTGGTCTTAACGCGTATTCGGGTTTGAAGAATTGAGCCAAATCAGGGTGTGTTTCTTCCAGATAAATTTTATCGTCAAACATACCTGTTCGTTTTAAATCGTAAAAACGACAATATTCACCACACAACTCACGACCTCTCTCATCTAAAACATCTTGCAAGTTCGGAGTTCTACTTAACAAGCCGGCACCTGCTCTTTCTCTTGTTTTATTAATATAAGCTAAGGCCCCCGAACCGCCATTAACATAAATATCAGCTTCTGCAGCAATCAAGTAAACTTCGGCCATTCGCATCATAAATGTCGCATTCAGGTTCCCATTGCGTTTTTTTGATTCGTTAGCTACATAATAGTTACTGCTATTATGCTTGGTTAACGAAGGATAGAAATAATTGAACAGGTTCTCTGAAGCACCATCTGCTGTATACCCTTCTGACGGATTGGAGTAAGCATAGGTCATGTTAATGTTGTTGTTTTCATCATGATACACATCCTTATAGTCAACAACCAGATATGGTTTTGATAATTTTGAAGCAGCTTCATCCTCATAGTTATCGTCCTGAGGCATGATGAACTTGATAGCCTTATCTCCCACTTCAAGTGTTTGTCCCAACACGGAGCTTTCTCGGTCATATTTATTTACAGCAGCTTCATCCCAAGTATATTCGCTATTGGCATCCCATTCTGTTTGAAATGACTTATGGAACCGGGGATCTAATGAACCGTCCCTTTGTACATATAGGTTTAACAGATGCTGAGAAGGCATAAATATGCCTGAAGGATATCCTCCCCAAGCCAAACGTGTTTCCTGATTATCAACGCGAGCTCCAAAATTGGTTACTTTACAATAGAAATACTCATTATTACGATTCAATTTGTAATTACCATTACTTGATCCATGTCCGTCTTCACCAGAGTACCATCGGTGTTTCCAAAGAGCTTCTTTATTGGCCCAGTTGTTTTCTTCGGCAAAAACTTCGTCGTAAGTTGAGTACATGTAAGCATTGTACTGCGTGCCTCCAGCCTCCGAGTCCTCAATCAACATTTTAGCATATTTCAGCGCTTTCGCTGCATATTCTTTTGACTCATCATACTCGACAGTTTGCAAGCATACTTTAGCCAGAAATCCCAATGCCGCTTTTTGCGTTGGACGAGTAGTTGTACTATAATCACCCACTGGCAGCCATTGAAAGGCAAATTCTAAATCAGGAATGATTACCTCTTTATAAACAGTTAATGGATCAGTACGTTCTGGATGAAAATCAATATCAGATACAGGCTCCGTTATTAGCGTAACGTCACCAAACTGCTCAACGGCATTAAAATAGTAAATCGCCCGCAAAAAGTGAGCCTCTGCAACCACTTTATTTCGATCATCTTCCGAACGAAAAGGAGCTAAGTCGGCTAAAGCAATAGCATTGTTACAAGAGCCAATACCATCATAAGTCCCATTCCACCAGTTATTGGTATATGTTGTGTTTGGAGCGGCACCAGCATAAAACCAAAACCATTGTGTCCATGAGGTCGATTTATTGGCCTGATAAGTCCAAAGGTCAGTATTCCCTTCCGTTAAAGTCATCCAGTTATCTGTCCCATAGAAGTAGCGTTCCATAGCAAAATAACATTGATTAATCAGGGTTTGGTATCCATCCAGCGTTGAAGCTGTTATTTCCATTGTAAATCCGCCTGGATTCTCTTCTTCTAGTGAGCATGATGAGAAAAACATGCTTAGAATTACAATTGTTGCTATTCCTTTATATAATATATCTTTCATTGTATATTTCTTATTCAGTTTCTATTAAAAAGTAATGTTAACACCAAATACATATTGTTTGTATAACGGGAACGAATCAGCCCCACCAGTCTCCGGATCCGTTCCTTTTAGCTGGTCATTCTTCACATAAAGGAATGGATTATATGCTGTTACATAAACTCGACATTTATCCAAATAAGGAATTCGAACAGCTCTTTGGGGCAAGGTGTAACCAAGCGTGATATTTTTAATTTTGATGAATGAACCATCTCGGTAACGCAAAGCACTCATCACACTTTGTTCATCTCCACTGCCTGGCACTGGGTAATAAGCGTTCTGATTATCCTCGGTCCAATAGTCAGCACCTGCAATTTGGTTGCTCAATTTAGCAGTATACCATCCTAGCAGGTCACTTTCAATCGTTTGACCATAACGGGCCATCGCAAATACAGTCAGGTCAAAGTCTTTATAGTCAAACGAGTTATTAAGCCCCACAATGTAGTCCGGGTTCGTATGTCCCAAGATTTGCTTATCGCCTTCGCTGTACTTATGAATGCCATCATCACTTATTCCTTCTTCATCTACCTGAGGTACTGTTTCAACCATAATCCAACCTGGTTTAACCCCATAAGCATCCGATGTTTCCTTTGATATTGATGAGCTCCAGATACCTTCATACTTATAATCGTACAGAGAGTGAATAGGACTTCCTTCAAACAAATTTTCTGAAATTAAATCACCACTGGGAAGTGATTCAATTTTTTCTTTACTCCAAGTAAAAGAGAGTGTGGTATTCCACGAAAAATCTTTGGTTTCGACATTTCTGGAAGTTAAAGATAGTTCGATTCCGTTGTTGCTGGTTTCGGCAATATTCTGCCAGCTGATAAGTGGTGACCCCCATCCAGTAACACCACTAGTGATAGGCATTTTCCGTTTAAACAATAATCCATCGGTATTTGTATTGAACCAATCTATACTTCCACTGATCCGACTATTGTTAAATGAAAAATCCAATCCGAAGTTAAAGTTATATGATTTTTCCCAACCTAGCCCTGGATTTCCATAAGTACCTGTATATTGCGTAAAAGGCGCGATTTGGCCGTCTGCTGATACTCCCCAAGAAGAGTAGGCATAAGGTGTTGTTGTGGTACCATAAGCACCTACTCCACCAGAGTTACCAGTAACACCATAACCAACCCTCAACTTCAGATTATCTAGCCAATTCTTATACCTCAACATGAAAGGCTCTTCTGACACACGCCACCCAAAAGCACCTGCCGGAAAGTTATCCCATTTATGTCCGGCAGATAACCAGGAAACACCATCATTGCGATTAGAGAACGTAATCAGATATTTCCCTTTAAATGAATAGTTCACACGTGCGGCATACGATTTTTTTTGCGTTTGAGTATAACCTGATTCAACATTGGGCGCGGCAGCAGACATCAAACGATAAAAGCTCCAGGAGTCAAGATTCTGACCACTGCCACCAGCCGTGTTAAACTCACTCTGACTTTTATTCCACGAAGAAACTAAAGTCGCAGATAAGGTATGATTTTGACCAATTGATGTTTTGTAATTCAGAATATTTTCCCACGTATAGCCATAACCATAGTTGTTATCAATTTCAGCGTGAGGAGACCCCGCATATGAAGGTCTGTTAGCATTACACTGGGCTCCCCAATATTGTCCTTGCCTAAAATTTGAAAGAGTTGTACTTACGACAGATCGGAAACTTAGTCCTTCGATTGGACTGATTTCAATAAAGGCATTGGAGGTAAAATAAGTGCTACGCGTATTATTGACAAATTGGTCGGGAATGAAGTCACCAAGTGGTGTATATTCATTGGAGGCGTATTCGTAATTAATGTTTCCATTTGCATCATAAGCATCTCCCAGCGGAAATGAACTTAAAGCCTTTGTAAAGGTATTATTCACACCATTATTACGAATCGTATAAGTCAGATTAGACGTTAAGCCAACTGTTGCAAAAGGCAGAATCTCTTTGTCAATATTTAACCGAATAGCATATTTATTCAAATTTTCATTGCTTAACAATCCTTCTTGTTTATTGTATGAAAATGACATAAAGACTTTTGTCTTTACGGTTCCGCCTTTGATTGACAAACTGTATTTCTCATCGGTTGCCACACTTCCGGCCACTTCATCCACCCAGTCAATCCATTTCCCCTGATTATAAGCTTGTAATTTATCGACGTCTGTCAATATTGCTGACATATCAGCCGGATACTGACCATTCAAATATCTATAAGCTTCTCTTTGATAGCCAGTCCATTCATCACCAATCATTCCGTGAAAATACTCGGGTTCACCACTAAAACCATAATAAGCATCGAAATTCACAACAGTTTTTCCTTCGCTTCCACGTTTAGTTGTAATCATAACCACACCATTTGAGCCCGCTGAACCATAAATTGCTGTTGAAGAAGCATCTTTTAAAACATCGACGCTCTCAATATCCGAAGGATTCAACTCGCTATAGCTTCCTGGAATTCCATCAATAATAAAGAGCGGTGAATTATCTCCATAAATGGAACGACTACCTCTTAAAAGAATATCAACATCACCTCCAACTCTGCCACTGGTTTTGACAATATCCATACCTGCAATTTTTCCTTGCAGGGCCTCCATTACGTTACTTGTTGGAGCAATGGTAATTTCTTCACTCTTCATTGACACAACCGATCCGGTTAAGTCTTTCTTTTTCATTGTCCCATAACCAATAGCAACCACCTCTTCAATCCCAATAGCATATTCTTCCATGATAATATGGAATGAATTTAGCCCATTAACAGGCACTTCCTGCATCTTCATTCCTACGAAAGAAAATTGGAGAACAGCATCATTAGGAACATCTTTCAAAACAAAATATCCATCGATATCAGTTATTGTTCCAATGGTAGTGCCTCTAATAACTACAGTAACCCCGGGAAGTGACTCTCCATAAATGTTCTGGACTGATCCACTTACATTGATTTGCTGTGATGACAGCTCATTTTTATCAATATTGGACAGGATAATCTGTCTGTCTTGGATCACATATTTGACATTGGTATGCATAAACAACTGATCGAGAATAGCTCCAACCTCCTGGTTGTCTACACTCAAACTAACTTTTCGGTTGACATTAATCAAATCCTGATTATAGAGAAAATAGAAATTAGTTTGATTCTCAATTTCATTCAGTACTTCTGAAATACGTGTGTCGGAGAAGTTCATGGAGATCCGAGTTTGTTGCGAATAGCTATTGATCGCTGAAACCTGAAAAATTCCGATTAGCAGAAGGGTTAGTGTTACTCTCATAAACAATAACGTTTTTTTTAGCACAGACCAATTCCTGGCCTTTGCCTTCTTAGTTTTTTTCATAAATTTACATTTGTAGGGTTAATAAATTAATTTAGTGCGACTCTACGTTTTATAAGGGAAGTGCTGGTACCACTTCCCTTATCTAATTAGCTTCTATTATTACTTTTTTCTTTTCATAAACTCCGTTTTCATTTGTTTTACGTTCTACAATTCGATATTTCATCGGTGTTGTAAGCGAGATCATGCGTAAGATCTCATCCAGTTCTTCATCTTTAAAAGTAGCTTTGAAATTATACTCCCGTAGTTGTTTGTCCCTAATTTCAAAATCGACATTGTACCATCGAGCAAGTTCTTTCACAACATCAGACAAAGGCTCACCTCTAAACTTAAGCAACCCTTTTGTCCAAGATGTTTGGTCGGCTGCATCAACAGAACGAATTGCAGCTTTCTTTTTTTGAATATCATAACTAAACATTTCATCGGGTTTCATGGTGTACATGTTCTTTTCATTAGCATTTAACACCTTAACTACACCTCTTTCCAATATGACATTTACCTGAGGATCATCTTCATAAGCAGAAACATCGAAAGAGGTGCCCCATACCTGAACAGTAATTTCTGAGGTTTTTACACGAAACCGCGCCCCTTGCTGGTGAACAACATCGAAATAGGCTTCACCATTTAGCTTTACCTCTCTATTCTTTGAAAAATCGACACAGTACGATAGATCAGAACCGCTATTTAGCCACCCGGCAGTTCCGTCGGGCAAAACAAATTCCGTCCTCGCCCCCATCGGCGAATGGATCGTTGCCATTGCCTGCGATTGCATTACAGGTGTTTGCAACAACCAATAACCAAATCCAAGCAGAAGCGGAATCAACAATACTGCAGCAACCTTCTGATAGTAGTTTATAAATGAACGTCTTTTGGTCAATTTTGTCGATATCAGTGTCTGCATCTTCAGAAGATGAAGTAACCGGGACATACGATCATCCAGAGGTTGATCAGCAGGAATTCGTTCCCAATGATGCTGCATCTGATCTTTCAAAGTATCATCTGGATGTGAAAATATTTGGGATACTCGACGATAATCGCTCCGGCTATAACCTCCATTTGCAAAATTATCCAGTGGTTTCTTATCAGTTTTTTTATTATCCATGCAGCACTTAAGTAATTTCTCTGTTATACTTGTTTGCTTGTTTTATCCCAAATTCTCAAAAACCCCTATTCCTAAACTGATTTTTTTGAAAAAATCTGAGACGGGTTCAAAAGAATCGTAGAATATTGAACTAAAACGGGGGAAATCAACCAATAAAAAGATGAGAATGAATTCAATTTTCAAGGAATAAAGAAAAAAATAGTAATCCGCTAGGGAGCTCCTCTTCAAACCGTTTCTTTAGGTATTTCATAGCTTCGGTAATCTGGTTCTCGACAGTTTTGGCAGAAACGCCGAATTCTTCAGCAATTTGTTTTACAGGTATTCCATGTTGTTTACGTTTAATAAATACCTCTTTTCTTCTTTCGGGCATCTCGTTAATAAAACCATCCAACTTTGTTACTACCAGCTGAAAATTATCTTCATATTCAGCACAATCCCTTCCATCATCTAACTGATCTACCAACTCCAATCTGAATTGATTCTCCTTTGCTTTTCGATTGAATGATTTTTTGATCGAATTGAAAGCAATTGTAAATAGATAAGATTGAAACGATGTTCCTGTTTTTAACGAAAAGCGATTGATCCAAACCTTCAGAAAAACTTCCTGCACGATTTCTTCTGCCTGATCGGTATCCTTCAGGTACGACAAAGAAAATATAAAAAGCTTTTGACCATAACGTTTGAAAAGCTTTTCAAATGCATCATGATCACTCTTTCGAAGCGACCGCACCAGATTCAAATCACTATGAGGAATGTACGAATTCAAAAGTTACGTTTAGTTTTGGGACAATAAAGGAATAAAAAAAACCTTAGACCACAACGAATAAGATGTTAGCTTTCCGAGACACGATGCTTTCCTGATGCCCCACTGTCAGAAAATCACTGAAATATTAAGTTCGAGTCTTCTTTAAAAAGAAACAGCACATAGCCAGATGAAACAAACGTCGTAAGAAGAACATTGGTTATCCATTAGTTGGTATTAATCCATTGGCTCAATAGCTAATAGATATCTACTGCTATAACTACTCAACCTGAACAAAAAAAGCAGGGTATCAAATAACTCAGACCAGGTAATAAATAATGGGCATCTCTTGAATTGATAACATCCCATTTTGACCTACATGAATAGGTGTCTGCAAGTGCTGTTTCGTGAAATTACACACTCTTTTTTTACTTCTTATTTCTGACTCACTTTTCGGTTACTGCAGATGAAAAATATTCGGTTCCTTTTTCGCAATGTACGACATCTGATTATTAGCGACAAAGAGTATACAACGAGTCATGGAAATTGAGTTGGCTTTCTATATTGACATACAGTTAAGTATTACTGATGCTCATGACGACACTGAATTACAAATTCAACAAATAGATGAATTGATTAGAGGTGGAATTGATTTATTAATTGTTTCACCCAATGAATCGGCTTCTACCACCCCAATTGAATTGTATCTTGAATAAAAAGGGAAATCGGGTTAAAAAAAACAACCACCTCCGAACCTGATATATTTGCTATTCTGCAGTCGACATCAGGATTTTTTTGATCTCCTGCATATCGTATTTCGGCGTTGCTCCTGCCTTTGAAGCTACAAATGCTCCTGTGGCACATGCAAATGCCAGTGCATCTTCGTATGACTTATTTTCAAACATAGCAGAAACCAATCCTGCCAGAAATGCATCTCCAGCACCAACTGTGTCTACTGCATTAATCTTAAATCCCGGATGCTCATAGAAATTGCCTTCGCAATATAACTCTGCACCATTTTCTCCTTTTGTAACACAGACCAAATCAGCATTATATTGCTCCGACAACCACTGAATCATCTTTTTTCCAGCTAAGCTTCGTTTATTATGCCAACCAGCAAAAACACCCAATTCGTCGTCATTTAACTTGATCATATCAGATTTCTGTAGCAAAGGCTCAACAATTTCCCGCCTATCGTAAGGTTTTCGGAGGTTAACATCAATCAGTTTTATCGCATCACCTTCGAGGAGTTTGACAAGTGTATTGCGGGTTTTCTCATTTCGCGAAGCCAGCGAACCATATACTAAAAGCCCACATTCTTTTGCTTTAGACTGTAATGAATCAGTCAGCTGGAGATTATCCCATGCAGCCGGTTCACATATTTCGTAGGTCGCATTATTATTGAAATCCAAATGCACCAGCACTTCACTGGTTGGCAACTTTTCATCAACTTGAATATAATGGAAACTTAATCCGGACTTTTCGATAAAAGCCTTCAATTCTTTACCCGATTCATCATTCCCGATTCGACTTGAAATCGCTGCATGTTGACCAATCGCATTCAAATGTAAAGCCATATTCATAGGAGCCCCTCCTGGTTTTGCTCCTGATGGAAGACGATCCCACAATATCTCCCCAATGCACAGTATTTGTTTATTTTTGATTTTCATCACCCTCGAATTTTGGTTAGTTAAAACTTATGATGCCGTATTTTCAAATCTAATTGTATTTCTACCAAATATTTACCTTTGGTTTCGGGTAGTACTTTCCATGCAAACAATATCTCTGCTATGCTTTGTATCACTCTGACTTCAATTACAAATACTTTTTTAACGATTGACTGAAAGCACTCTCCTCGTTTGACAATGCTCTACGAAAAAGGGACTTTAACTCTTCCGGGCCATTGTCGACCAAATAAGAGTGCGAGGTAAAATTCAGCAGATCCAAGTCATTGTAATCATTACCAATACCAAATGTCTGTTGATGATGAATTTTTTCCTGATCGCACAGAAACTTAACAGCATTTCCTTTCGATACATCTTTATGAAAAATCTCCATCCAAATGTAATTGGTATCCAGCGGCGACGAAGTTCTGACAACCTTAATATCGTCAAATTGCTCTTTCAATTCTGATTTTATCTGAAAAAACAAATCCGGATTATTGGGAAAAATGATTAGAAACTGGCAAGCGTCATCTTGTAGTTTTTTCAATATTGGCAATTTCTCAGACACTGCATTGTGAAATTCTAAATAACGTTCGAACTCTTCACAAGAATTTTCTCCCCGAAAATACCAACACCTGAAATTCTCAGGTACCGCACGAAACAAATGAAAATTCATCTTTTTACGGACAAAATATTGAATGATTCCCTGAGTCGTTTCTCTCGAGAGATTTTGCTGATAAACCAATTTCTTCGCTTTCCAATCATAAATCCCTGCTCCGGAAGAAAAAGCCACATAATCGAAAGGCAAATGTTCCGGAATAACTTCCTGAACCTTTTGAAAATTACGTCCGGTAGCAACAACGCGCAACACGCTACGTTCACCCAAGATATCTAACATTTGGATATCATCCTCACTAATCGACTTATCATTTTTTAAAAATGTGCCATCCAGGTCGGTGGCCACTAAACGGATGTCTTTCATGTGTTTATAATTGTTTATTTTTTGCAACACATGGTACTCGTTTTAAATAATCATGCTTCTGTGTGTGAATATATTTAAATACTCGTTTCATAACTTAATCCAATAACTGGTAACTACTAATTTGCACCGGAGCACTCAGAGAGGGCAGTACTTTTTCCAGCAAGATGCCTTCGGTTGGTCGGTGGTTATGCCCAAAAGTGGCCCGAACACCCATCGAAATAAATTGAACGGCCCGATCCAAAGCAATTGGTAAACTATCGCCCTGCAACAGCGAACCAACAATTACACTGGCAAACGCATCGCCAGTGCCCGGATAATGAGCGGGAATATAATCGCATCCGACACGCCAAAACCGGTGATCAATTTTATTGTACGCAATTACCGAGGAATTATTTCTCGAATCACCATTAGGCACACTGGTAATGATTACTTTCTCGGGCCCCATTTCGCCAAGCCGTAATACCCACTCTTTCAACTCAGACAATTCAATATCTTTTTTGTGTTTTTCATTCAAAAGAAAAGCTGCTTCAGTCAGATTGGGGGTGATCACATCTGCCGACGACACCAACTCTTTCATCTTTTCTACCATCTCCGAATTGAACGCGGTATACAATTTACCATTGTCGCCAAGCACCGGATCAACAACAACCAAGGGATCAGACTGCGAAAAATCCTGTATAAACTGAACAACTGTATCCACTTGGCTGGCAGCTCCCAAATACCCCGAATAAATTGCATCAAAATCAACGTCCAGCTCTTTCCAGTGATCAATCATCGGTTGCAAATCCTTACTTAAATCCACGGCATGAAAGTTTGGGAACGCACTGTGCGACGAAAGCACAGCTGTTGGAAGAGGACAAACCTGCACTCCCATCGATGACAAGATTGGGATTACGACTGTGAGCGATGCACGTCCAAAACCACTTAAATCATGAATTGCCGCCACGCGCGGAACACTGTTTCGTTTCATTCGATCGACTTTTATTTATTGAAGTACTTGCCAAAAGTAAAGAAATACTGGCAAGTTGTTATTTAAACAATCCGAGATAAGCGACTGTTCGCTGTTAAAGTTAAATTGAGGTTGATGACTATTTTTCTTCCTATACACTCTTTTGTTTGCATTCAAGAAAACTCAATCCCATTCGCAAATCGCCATAACTAAAACCGTCCCCCAGAGCCTCCCGAGCAGCAGAAAAGCTTTTGTTTTCAGCTGTTTCAAAGTAGGAAATAATTTTATCAAGCTTTTCTTTGGTCAGAAACTGGAGTGCGTCAAGTTCTCCTTCCCTTACAAAATGAGCTAAATGGCTTTCAATGGTTGATGCGGCCAATCCTCGTGCTGCTGCAACTTCCTGAATATTCTTCCCCGATTGAAAGATCTCCAAGCTCATTTTTTTGGTGTCCGGTTTTGGCTCCTTCTTCTCCTTCGAAACTTTCTTCAGCGGAATTTCTTCGCGGTTAATTTTATTTTCTTCGCAATAGCCGAGAATCAAGTCAGCAATATCGGCTCCGAACTGTTCAATTTTCCTTGCCCCGAGTCCGTTGATCAACGCTAAGGATGTGGAATCCGTCGGCAAGTAATTGACCAGCTCAATCAGTGATTTTTGGGAAAAGATCATGTACGGCGGAATCCCAAGCTCTGTCGATTTTTCATACCGAAAAGAACGGAGCAAGTTGAAAAGCTCTGGATGCGGAATATCTTCCAGATTCGTAATTTCCTTCGCCTTTTGCTTCTTTGTCTTCGAAGGACTGTTTCCAATCAAAGCCTTTGCGCGGGCATCCATAATTTCATTCACATAAAAGCCAGTCTTACACACTGCATACCCGGCAATTTTTGCTTTAGCTTCCTGCTCCAAATCTCCCGTCCATCTGGTTATTTGGCGTTTTATTGCTTTATTATCAAGACCAATATCAGATTTTACAACCCCTTCAACCACAATTACTTGCACTTTATCCTGAAAATAACCAGCAGCCTTTTTGACTCGCTCCTGAAGCTTATCATTCTTTTCTACATCAGGCATTTCCTGCAAATGACTTTCGATTTGTTGTTGAAATTTGTCGCTTACCCCAACCACCTCTACTTCCAGGGCATCTCTCATTTTTTGAAATAATTCGACATGCAGATCTGTAAAACTCCCCCGGTTTTCATTGATCGTTTTGTTGATCGAATTCACCAGATAAGCAATCCGGGAAAAGCGGAAAAGTTCCAATAACTGTTCTTTCTGAAAAAGTATTTTCGCCTCGCTCAGCTCTTTCTCGCCTGGCTGATTTTCCTCAACCTGTTGAATAAAGCCGTGAACCGTTTGATCGGTAATAATACTCTGGTTTGAAATCGGGGTTTTCAGCACCAGCCCCTCAAGTGTTTTGCACCGACTAAGGGCTACATACACCTGACCGTGTGCAAATGATGCTTCAGCATCAATGACTGCCTTTTCGAATGTTAACCCCTGGCTTTTATGGATGGTGATGGCCCATGCCAACTTTAATGGAATCTGGCTAAATGAACCTTCCAACTCCTCTTTGATTTCAGCTGTTTTCTTATCAATCGAGTACTTCACGTTTTCCCACAATAAAGCATTCACTTCAATCTCACTTTCATCAGAAGGGCACTTCACCCAAACAGTGTTCTTCTCAATATCGGTGATTTTACCAATCTTACCATTATAAAACCGTTTTTCAGGATCAGGATCGTTCTTTACAAACATCACCTGCGCACCAACCTTCAACCGTAGTTCAGAATCCGTTGGAAACGAATACTCAGGAAAATTACCTTCAACGCGTGCCTTAAACACCTGCTCTTTAGAATTGATTCCTTTCAGTTTCGAGTCGTTTATCCGGTGAGCCTGACTGTTATGAGTGCAAAGTGTAATATAACCGTCTTCATCGTTAGGTGAAAAAGCTGGCTGACAACGTTTATTTAATTCTTTTGCTGCGTTTTCATCCAGCAAATTATCTCTCACCTTGTTAAGTATAGAGATAAACTTATCGTCTTGTTGACGAAAAACCTGCGTCAATTCGATACTCACATAAGACGTTTTTTTTAAGGCTCTGCTGCTAAAAAAATAGACCGTTTCGTAGCTCGACTTTAGCAATTGCCATTCGCTGCTTTTCACCACTGGAGAAAGCTGTTGTAAATCGCCAATCATGAGTAACTGAGCTCCTCCAAACGATTTTCGTCCATTTTTAAACCGTCGCATTACCCGGTCCATTGCGTCCAGCACATCGGCACGCACCATACTGATCTCGTCAATCACCAGTAGCTCCAAACTGCGAATGATGTTGATTTTTTCCTTGCTAAAACGCATTTGCCGACCTTGCTCATTTTCCAAGCCCACTTGTGGTGCAAACGACAACTGAAAAAAGGAGTGGATGGTTACCCCTCCGGCATTTATTGCAGCAACTCCCGTTGGTGCTACCACAATCATCCGTTTGGGCGAGCGTTCTTTTAAACTTTTCAGAAAAGTGGTTTTACCTGTTCCGGCCTTTCCGGTAAGAAAAACATGTTGTCCGGTAGATTGTACATAGTCAAAAGCGAGTTCCAGTCGTTTATTTGTTTCCATGAAAATATCGGTATTCAATAAAAATTAAAGGTAGCCAATTTGTTATAATTTTGACAATTGTTGTGAAGCTCTTCTTATTACAAAGGAAATAAAAGCACAAGAAACACGGCCGTTTAAACCGAGTAATTTTTCATTATAGAATTGATCGAATTGAACTGTTCATCCTCTTAAGCTTCTCGTTTATCGAAAATATTTCAACGACTTTAGAATGCATTCTAGTTTTAGTATCTAATTTCTATCTTTGTATGCCTGAAAAAAGAAAGTATACTAAAATCTGTTAATCAAATAAGTCGAAGTTGATATAATCAAGCTCTTTCAAAATAATATTAACTGACTATATTTCAACAATAAAAAAAGGAACAAAAGAATGAAGATTGCACTAATTGGCTACGGAAAAATGGGTAAAACGATTGAAGCCATTGCAAAAGACCGCGGGCACGAAATTGTTTTAACAATTGATATGGATAATCAGGACGATTTAACTCCTGAAAATTTAAAAAAAGCAGATGTGGCCATTGAATTCACAATTCCGGCATCGGCAATAAACAACTACAAAAAATGTTTCGAAAGTGGAGTTCCCGTAGTAAGTGGAACTACTGGCTGGCTTGATCATAAAGAAATTGTACTCGCTGACATGAAAAAGCAAGACGGCACTTTCTTTTATGCTTCGAACTTCAGCTTAGGAGTTAATTTGTTTTTCGCACTAAATGAAAAGCTGGCCGAGTTGATGAAAACCCGCCCTGAATATGACATTTCCATGGAGGAAGTTCACCACACTCAAAAGCTTGATGCTCCGAGTGGAACGGCCATTTCGTTAGCCGAAGATTTATTTGCCGCACACCCGGGAAAAGATAGCTGGACCCTGGAATCGCCGAGAAATAAAACAGAGATGCATATTAAAGCAATTCGTGAAGGAGACGTACCCGGGATCCATCGCATCAAATACGAATCGGATGTAGATTACATCGAGATAGAGCATAGTGCAAAAAGCAGGCAAGGATTTGCCCTAGGAGCTGTTTTAGCAGCCGAATATACGACTGACAAAAAAGGCCTGGTTAGCATGAAAGATCTTTTAAACTTATAACATACTCAAACCAATGCGAGAAATTTTTACGAACAAATGGTTCAAGTTCATTTTAGTTGCCCTGCTTTACAGCCTGTGGGTAATCTGGATGGAAAGTTACTTATGGCTGATCGGCCTGGCAGTAATTTTCGACATGTACATCACAAAAAAAGTACACTGGGCGTTTTGGAAAAAGAAAAACCCGCCAGATGGTAAACAAACGAAAGTTGTTGAATGGGTCGATGCCATTATCTTTGCAGTGATTGCTGCAACTTTTATACGCATGTTTTTTATTGAAGCGTACACTATTCCAACCTCATCGATGGAAAAATCAATGTTAGTTGGTGATTTTTTATTTGTAAGCAAAACAGCCTACGGTCCAAAGCTTCCGAATACTCCATTATCGTTCCCATTTGTTCATCATACCATGCCACTTTCAAGAACAACGAAATCGTATGTCGAATGGATTCAGAATCCATATAAACGAATGGCAGGATTTGGCGATGTAGAAAATAATGATGTGGTAGTTTTCAACTTTCCACATGGCGACACTGTGGCTTTAAACATGCCCACTCAAGATTATTACCAAATGCTTCGCTCATACGGGCGCGACCGTATTTGGAATGACAAGCGCACATTTGGGGAAATTATAAGCCGACCAGTTGACAAACGCGAAAATTACATTAAGCGCTGTATAGGAATAGCCGGCGATAAGATTGAAATTATAGATGGACAGGTATACGTAAACGGGAGTGAGCAGAAACACTTTCCCGGAGTTCAATACAACTACATTGTAACCACAAACGGAACTCCTATAAACAAACGAACGCTTGAAAAAATTGGCATCTCAAAAGCTGATCAGCAAGCATTTAATGGTTCACAATACCTATATCCGCTGACGGATGAGTATGTGAAAGAGTTGGAGGCACTCAACAATGTTACTTCTGTCAAAAGGGTTAATATGCCCGACGGAAATTGGGATCAAAATATTTTTCCCCACGATGAGCAATATCCATGGAATGTGGATAACTTTGGTCCCTTGACAATTCCGAAAAAGGGAGAAACCGTTAACCTGAATTTAGAAACATTGCCTTTGTACAGTCGAATTATCGACCTATACGAGGAACATGATTTGGAAGTAAAAGATAGCACCATTTATGTCGATGGCATGGCTACCGACAATTATACCTTCGCGATGGATTATTACTGGATGATGGGCGACAATCGCCACAATTCCGCTGATTCCCGCTATTGGGGATTCGTCCCAGAGGATCATGTAGTTGGAAAAGCTGTTTTCATCTGGCTGTCGTTAGACAAAGAAAAAGGATTTCCGGCTAACATTCGCTGGAGTAGATTATTCTCTGTCGTGCATTAAAAATAGTTTATCGTGCAAAAAAGGATAGTGAGGATTTGCCTCGTTATCCTTTTTTTTATTAATTTCCCTGAAAATAATCACTATGTCTGCAGGAATTATATTTTTACTAATATTGGCTTTGCTTCTAGTTATATTTACCCTACAAAATACATTGTTGATTAGTTTGAATGTATTTTTCTGGGAAATTACCGATGTGCCTTTGGTGTTGGCCCTTATTGTCTGCATCATTGCCGGAGCCATTCTGTCTTTTTCGTTTACTTATCCTCGGCTGTGGAAACTAAAAGGACAGCTGAAATCAAAGCAACGCGAAATCAAAGCATTGGAAGCACAACAGGTTGAAGTTGCTGAAAAGCCCCATGCCGAAGGCATTGAAATAACCGAAGAAGAAGAAAGCAACACCAGCTTTTTTAAAGAATAAGTTGAATGATTGATTCGCACGTATTGTTGTGTACAGCCTACTTTCCGCCTGTACAGTACCTCTCAAAATTCTTGATTTACGAAACCACTTGGATTGAAACTTTTGAAAATTTTACCAAGCAGACCTACCGGAACCGAGCTGTAATTTCGGCTGCAAATGGAGCGGAGTCGCTTATTATGCCTGTTGAAAAAGGCAGAGGCCGCAAACAACTCATTAAAGACATTCGCATTTCGTACGACACCAATTGGCAACATATTCACTGGCAAGCAATTGTTTCAGCTTACCAATCCTCCCCGTTTTTTGAAGTGCTTCAAGATGATTTCAGACCTTTTTTTGAAAAACAGTATTCCTTCTTGCTCGATTTTAACACTGAAATTTTGCAAACGGTACTCGGGATTCTGGAATTGCAGCCAATCACAAAACAAACCGCAGACTTTGAGGAAGTGCCTGCCGAATGCATTAATATGCGTGAAGCCATTCACCCCAAACCGAAAAAAGCATTACCCGACCCCCTATTCGAGCCACAAAAATACACACAGGTATTTGAGGACAAATTTGGCTTCACGCCCAACCTAAGCTGCCTGGATTTGCTGTTTAATTGCGGTTCGGAAAGCTACGAGGTGTTACTGAAAAGTATTAACGCGACTGGCTTAGCAAAATCAGAAAATCGTGAATGATTGTTGAATGATCAAAAGCCAGATCGGGCAATTGGTCAAGCTTAAACCAAGCTGCTTCGGCTGCGTCGTCTCCGCCTTTTACCATAGCATCTTTTCCCACAAAGCCATAATGAATCACCGACAAGGTTCGTCCCCGAGGGTCGCGATCAACCTTATCGTAAACCCGGAATTGCTCCACTTTTTCCAGCTCCAAACCGGTTTCTTCCTTTACCTCACGAATACAGGCTTCTTCCAGCACTTCATCCATTTCCATAAAACCACCCGGCAACGCCCAGTGATCATTGAAGGGATCGATGCCACGTCTAATCAAGAGAATCTCAGCAGTCTCTTTCCGCAGTATTAAAGCATCGGTGGTAACTGCTGGCCTGGGATATTTATAGGTGTATTTATTATCTTTCATTTATTATTGTTGTTAGTAAACTAGTCATTAAACGATTAATCGAAGTAGTTGCTTTTGATTATTTCAATGTCACCTCTGGATCAAAAATACAACAGGTTGAGTGAGTATTTACGATTATCTCAATACTACGTCAATGCAATATTACAAAAGAATTAGTCTTTTTCTCAATTTCCGTTCTGTCATTAAAGAAAAATAGCACTTTACCTTTTTAAATTTTTTCACAACAATAAAATATCGTTTTCTTAACATTTGTTTCTAGAGAACCATTACAGAAACTAGCTCAATATGCTCTTCATTGTTTACTTCTATATTAAATACATCTGCACTTAATATCGATTTTCTTTACAATACGGCCATTTCAAACGAATACAACCAACAAGAATTGTGAGACACTTCAATTTTCTTACTTTTGTCCTATAGAAACTAATCCCAATAAATAATCACCATTCATAAATAAAAAATCATTTTTAAAACCAAAAAGTATTTTTATGAATTTATCTCTCAAATCACTCTCAAGAAGACTTGTTCTTTTATTATTGGTATTTAACTTCTGTCATTCGGTAGTTGCGCAGGAGAAAAAAAACAACTTTAAAGTTGGTGGCGCGGTTCGCTTCAATTTATTCTCAAAAAGCTGGGTCGACAACAACACGCAGCCTGAATTCACTTGGGATACCTGGCGTCTGAACGTAGATGGATCAGCCGGAGGAATAGATCTTAGTTTTGAATACCGCTTCTACCCTACTTTCGACACTCATTTCATCCATCATGGTTACCTTGGTTATGCATTCAACGATAATCTTTACATGAAGCTTGGAGTTAGTCAGGTACCTTTTGGCATTACAAAGTATGCCTCTCATAGCTGGTGGTTTCAAGGCCAGTACTATTTCGGACTTGAAGATGACTATGACATGGGAATCAAATTTGACTACGCCGGGATTGATAAACTGGATTTAAGTTTTGCTTATTATCGTCAGGCAGAGCCGGAAGGTCCCACAGCGGGCGGTGTTACTTATGGCAATGCAGGACCGGGAAGATATTCTTATGACATTACGCCAGGAGTTGGAAAAATTGGAACCTCAACAGTTGATGCTCATATCCGCGAATTAAACCAAGTAAATGTAAGAGCAGCCTACCACATTAGCGAACAATTGGAAGTTGGTTTATCCGGGCAAGTTGGCGGCATTTATAACAGTGCGCTGGATGAGGCCGAAACAAGCACCGCTTTTGCTGCACACGTTTTAGCCGACTGGGGAAAAGGATGGAATTTTAAAGGTACATTCATCAATTACAACTACGCTGCAAAAGCCGACAATGGCCAATCACTTGATATTATCCAGATGGGAGCTTACGGATCGCCTTATGATGTTGCGACAGAAGCCAACGCTTATGCAGTAGGAATTGCAAAAAGCTTTCCTGTCGAACTGGGACCAATTACCAACATACAGGCTTATGTTGATTATACCTATGTTGATAAAACAAAAGAAGAATATGCTGACATGCACCACCTAATCCCAGGCATTTTAATTTCTGCAGGACCACTCTACACATACATCGACTATGCAATGGGCAAAAATCAACCTTGGCTTACCCCAACGTTTGGTAAAGGTTTGGGAGTTGGCGACGAGGACGCTGAATGGATGAAGCGCTTTAACATCAACTTCGGTTACTACTTTTAGAAACTAAATATATAAATATGTCAGAAAGTGATATAAAGATCGAAGTCAAAGACCTAACGTTGATATTTGGTCAAAAGAAAGCTCAGGCATTAAAGATGCTCCAGGATGGAAAATCTAAAACCGAGATTCTTTCAAAGACCAAGTGTACCGTTGGTGTAAATAAAGCCAGCTTTCAAATAAAAGAAGGGGAAGTTTTTGTGATAATGGGGCTATCTGGCAGTGGAAAATCAACACTTATCAGGTGCCTAAATCGCCTTAATGAGCCTACTGATGGCGACGTACTAATTAATGGTGTTAACATTACGAAAGAGACTAACAAAGAACTCTTAGACACAAGGCGAACCGAAATGAGTATGGTGTTTCAGAAATTTGCGCTTTTGCCTCACCGTACTATAATTGAGAATGTTGCCTTTGGTCTGGAAATTCGTGGCGAGGAAAAAACAAAACGTTTAGCAAAAGCAAAAGAGGCTATTGAAACTGCAGGATTAAAAGGCTTTGAACACCAAAAACCCGCGCAATTATCAGGCGGAATGCAGCAGCGTGTCGGTTTGGCACGTGCATTGGCCAATAATCCTGAAGTATTGTTGATGGATGAAGCCTTTTCTGCACTTGATCCGCTTATTAAGTCAGACATGCAAGATCAACTGCTGGACCTTCAGGACGAACTGCATAAAACCATTGTGTTTATTACCCATGATTTAGACGAGGCCATAAAACTTGGTGACCGTATAGCTATTATGAAAGATGGGATAATTGAACAGATTGGCACTGCCGAGCAAATTCTAAAAGAGCCAGCGAGTGAATATGTTAAAGCATTTGTGGAAAAAGTGGATCGAAAATCGATTATTACTGCAGGTTCCTTGATGTTTAAAAAGCCAACTACGGTACTGCTTGATAAAGATGGTCCTGAGTCTGTTATTCGAAAGATGCGCACAGTGGCTGCCGATGTATTGCCTGTAATTGATAAACACCGTGTTTTTCAGGGCTTTATTTGGTTACCAGAAATACTTAAAGCCGAAAAAGCGAAAGCTGATGACATTATGCCTTATATAACGGTTAACTGTCCAAGTGTATATACTGAGTATACAGTTGAAGAAATGTTGCCTTTGACGAGTGGAACAAAGTCTCCTATTGCAGTTGTGAATAAAGAGAATGGTCAACTTTTAGGTGTAGTGGCTCAAACTAGCTTGATGATTGAGGCGACACGTTTCAACGATGAACAAATCATACATTTAAAAGAACAAGCAATAGAACAGTAATATGGAAAAGGTAATAGATATTGGACAATATATTGAGGTAGCCGTAGATTGGCTTACCGAGAATTTGCACGGACTGTTTGATCTCATTAAAAATTTAGGAAATGGTTTTATTGAAGGCTTTGAATGGATTTTAATGGGTATTCCATTTTTTGTTGTTATTGGGCTGCTAACCATTTTGGCATATTTAAAAGTAGGAAAAGGAACTGCCATTTTTACCCTAGCGGGCATGGTATTAATTTACTTAATGGGGTTCTGGGAGGAAACAATGGAAACTTTAGCGTTAATTTTTGTTTCTACCATAATTGCTTTGGTGCAAGCTATACCCATCGGAATTTGGG
This sequence comes from uncultured Sunxiuqinia sp., assembly GCF_963678245.1. Taxonomy (NCBI): domain Bacteria; kingdom Pseudomonadati; phylum Bacteroidota; class Bacteroidia; order Marinilabiliales; family Prolixibacteraceae; genus Sunxiuqinia; species uncultured Sunxiuqinia sp. The sequence goes on along the minus strand of NZ_OY782774.1, from coordinate 10,613 downwards.
CGGCTAAAAAGCCTGGGGTAAATCGTGTTGTACGTCCTATTTTGGACTTTATGCAGACGATGCCCGCTTTTGTTTACTTGATTCCGGCAGTGCTATTTTTTAGTATTGGAAAACTACCTGGTGCTTTTGCAACAGTTATTTTTGCCTTACCACCTGCAGTGCGTTTAACAACCTTAGGCATCCAGCAAGTACCTCCCGATTTAGTGGAGGCAGCACGCGCTTTTGGTGCTACAAACCGTCAAATACTTACCAAAGTAGAGCTGCCATTAGCTACAAACACAATATTGGCAGGCGTCAACCAAACAATTATGATGGCCTTATCAATGGTAGTTATTGCTGGAATGATTGCTGCCGGTGGCCTGGGAGAAAAGGTACTTGAGGGTATTAATAATCTTAATATAGGACTTGGATTTGAAAGTGGTTTTGCCGTGGTTATTCTAGCTATCGTTTTAGATCGAATAACACAGGCTTTGGGCCAAAAAAATGAAAATAGTCCGCTCAGTAAACTGAGGATGAAATTCAAGAAAAAATAATTAAAAAGAATTATCATGAAAGTAAAAGCATTATTCTTAGCAGTTTTAACTCTGGCATTGAGTAGCTGCAATTCTGGAAAAAAGAAAGCTGAAGAAGCTGAAAAAGAAATAACAATGGCCTATGTTGATGGATGGGCATCAGGGGTAGCTATGACACACGTTGCTCAAGTTATTTTAGAGCAAAATGGCTATAACGTAGATACAAAAGCTGCTGCTGTCGATTTGGTCTATGCATCAATGGCTCAGGGTGATGTTGATGTATTTATGGAAGCCTGGTTGCCTGTTACACACGGAGAAAAGGTGAAAAAATTTGGTGATAAAATCGTTAGCTTAAATGTTAATACTGACCAAGCACGTCTTGGATTAGTTGTACCTAAATATGTTACAATAAATTCTATTGAAGAATTGAATGATATAGCTGATAAATTTGATGGTAAAATTATCGGTATTGAGAAAGGTGCTGGTATTACCGGCATGACGGATCAAGCTATTGAAGAATATGAATTAACCAATATAGACCAATTAAATTCTTCGGGTATCGCTATGCTAAGTGAATTGACAAAAGCAATTAAAGAAGAGCGCGATATAGTTGTTGCCCTCTGGGCTCCTCACTGGGCGTTTGGCCGTTTCGATCTTAAATTCTTAGACGATCCAAAGAAAGTATATGGTGAAACAGAGCGTATTGAAACTTTCGCCCGTGCTGGTTTTGCAGAAGAGGATCCATGGGCTGGTGAATTTTTCAAAAACTTCCATTTAAATGATTCTGAAGCGGGTGCTATATTAGCTTTTTTTAAAGATGGTGGAAATGACAGATACGCTACAGCTAAAAAGTGGGTAGCAGAAAACCAAGATATTGTAAACAGGTGGTTACCTGAATAATATTACAGAAACCGAACAAATTAGAATTCCGGGGGCTTGAATAATGCCTCCGGTATTTTTTTTGCAAGAATTTAGAGTCATTTATCAGCCATAAAGAAAGTCTGAGACTCTCAGGCTAATAACGTTATCGTGAAAGCAACTCTGTTTGATTTGTCTTGTGTTCCAAATGGTGATAAAAATGCATCCGTTCTACCAAACAGGTCTTGACAATCCTTTTAAACTGGGTTTTGCTTTCTTAATTGTGTTTAAATTTCCAACTTTTCCATCACTCGATGATCCGCTTCATTACGCGCATTTTGTGCGAATAGCGTCTGGTTTCAACATTAAAAATTCCAAACTGGTCAACATTGTCTATGCGTACTTTGCCGGATGCATGGATAATTTTATTTTTCTCCCAAATGAAGCCAACATGAATGATATTTCCCTCTTCATCATCGAAAAATGCCAAATCCCCGGGCATGGCTTCTTCAACAAACGAAAAAGCGGTTCCTTGAAGAACTTGCTGGCTGGCATCACGCGAAATCTTTATTCCGGCCTGCTTGTAAATGACCTGAATCAGTCCAGAACAATCAACACCAAAAGGTGAGCGTCCGCCCCATAAATAAGGTACATTGAAATACATCAAAGCCTGCTGAATGATAAATTTCCGAACATCCTCCGGTTGGTGATACATGAACTTACCCTTCATTTGGTACACTTCTCGGTTGATCGAAAATTCTTTTTTATAAGGGCGCCAGCAAGGCAGCGAGCTTCCGGCAACAATCATCATGTTTTGCTCGTCATCAACCGGAACGATATTGAAAATATCAGTACAAACTGCAAAAGGTGAATTCTGTATTTTTTGATAGGATCGATCCGATATTTCTGTGATCATTTTTTGGTCAACCCACCCCTCGTAATTATCGTATTCGGTTGTCACCCGGCACCATCCCATAAATTGTTCGTGTACTTCAAAATGCTCGCCAAATAAGATTTGACTGGTCATTTCACTCTTCTCCGAAGGTTCTTTTCGAAGTGGAATAATACTTAATCCGGAGATTCCGTAATTCATATCTATTTATCAATTAAACTTCTACAATCATGCAACGGCTCAACAAAACTTAATATTACGCTCAGTATTGGATAAAAAGCAACAGAAAGCCTTAAACATGAAAGAAATTACTAATTTTATTCTTCAAATATATAACTTCAAGATTAGTTTTATAAGGTCTTGTAAAGTCTTTAAAAAGGTATTTATGAAAAAGTTATTAACGCGTTTAGCTCGCTACTATCACTTTTTTTACATCGCATTCGCTTTTCTGGCGACCGTATTTCTTCTCTATTTAATTATTCCTGGCGAAAGCCGGTTCAAATACGAGTTTCAGAAGAATGCGCCTTGGCGGCACGAAACATTGATGGCTCCCTTTAACTTTGCCATTTTAAAATCGGACGAACAAGTCAAGATTGAAAGAGACTCCGTCAAAAGTAAATTCATCCATTATTTTAATGTAGATACACTTGTAGGAATTGCCCAAACAAATAACCTTGCTCAGACTTTAAGCAAACTTGATGTTGACTCTGAAACAGCGAAAAACCTTGAGGATTTCATTTCCCGGTTATATGATGTTGGGATACTGGAGCAGTCTCCGGAAAACAACCCGGCACTCCAAAACAAGAAACAGCTCATCGTAATTCAAAACAAACTTGCAGAACGCGTTTTCGTTGCTGATTTATACACATTAAAGTCAGCTTACCAAGAGCTTAGTGATATGCTAAAAGCGACCTTAAAAAGTCGCTTTGATAGCCTCGTTCAAAAAACAAACGTAAGTGATTTCATCCGTGCTAATCTGGCATACGATGTAGAATTCAACAAGCAGGAGCTTCAAAATCAAATGGATGAAGTTTCGCTAACTCAAGGAATGGTGCAAGCCGGAGAACGAATCATTTTCAAGGGAGACATTGTAACTCCCGACAAATACACCATACTGGATTCGCTGAAAAAAACGTACGAAACCAAGCGAGGACAAAATATTGAACGTTATCTGTTAATCCTGGGAAAGCTCATTTTAATTATTTCGTGCCTGCTCATCCTAATTTTTTACTTGTATTATTTCAGACCCGAAATTTTCAAACAAAAACGAAGATTAAGTTTTATCTTGATTATGATTGTACTAATGGTGTTTACTTCACGTTTTGTAAACGACCGCAATTTTGTCAATCTCTACCTTGTTCCGTTGGCCATTTTACCAATTCTGTTACGCATCTTTTTCGATTCGAGGACAGCTATTTTCACACTTGTGGTAACCTCTCTTTTAATCGGATATTTTGCTCCAAACAATTTCGAATACATCTTTTTAAACCTCTTTGCCGGAATTATTGCAGTTTTCAGTCTCGACAAGCTGCACCGGCGTTCTCATTTGGTATTAACGGCTTTGTGGGTATTTATTAGCTATTCTGTTGTCTTTCTGGCTATGTCGATGATCCAGGAAGGAAACATTGACTCAATTCCATGGAAAGAGCTTGAGTGGTTTGGAGGAAATGCACTACTCATTCTGCTCGCTTATCCGTTGATTTATATTTTTGAAAAGCTTTTTGGTTTTGTTTCTGACGTCACCCTGATTGAACTGGCGGATACCAACCAACCCTTACTGCGAAAGCTGGCGCATGAAGCTCCCGGAACGTTTCAACACTCGATGCAAATTGCCAATCTTGCTGAAGAAGTTATTATTCGTATTGGAGGCAATCCATTTTTAGTGCGTGCCGGAGCTTTGTATCACGATATTGGAAAAATGAATCAACCGGCCTTTTTTGTCGAAAATCAAGCTGCCGGTATGAGTCCCCATAGTGCTTTGGACAATAAGCAAAGTGCGAAAATAATTATTGATCATGTGACCAACGGGGTAAAAATTGCGCGTAGAAACAAGCTTCCCGAGATGCTGATCGACTTTATTAGTAGTCATCATGGTACAACACAAGCCAAATATTTCTACACCACCTACAAAAATGATCACCCAAATGAAGATGTTGATCCGAAAGAGTTCACCTATCCCGGGCCACCACCCAAAAGCAAGGAAACCAGCGTAGTAATGCTTACTGACGGCATTGAAGCTGCTGCGAGAGCTTTGAAAGAAAAAACCCATGAGAACTTGCATCAACTCATCGAAAAAATGGTGCGAGATAAGTTGGAGTCCGGTCAATTGGAAAACGCTGATTTAACTTTGCGCGACATCCGTATTTTCAAGGAGACGATCATTGAAAAGCTGATGAATATTTATCATGTTCGAATTGAATATCCGGAGGATAATAAAAACAAATAAATCAGCAATACAGATTTACAACTCGTTCTTTTTGAACGAAGAGTCGGTAGTTGTCATCTATTTCCAAAAGCGGGTAATTAGCACCTCAGCTGCGATAAACAACAGGCCAATCGCTAAAAACAACTGCCATAATTGAATGCCTTCGTTGGCTTCAAGAATTCTGGCTTCAAAATTGGAATTTGTTGCATCAATAACATCGAACGACAATAAACCAGCGGCATCAACAGCATTTTCCAACTGTGTGTTTGTTAACTGAGGAGAGGTGGATTCTCTTCGGTTAAAATTGAAAGCCAGGGTACGAACTTCCCCTTCGCCTTGACTTAAATTGTAAAAGCCTGCTTTTTGAACAACTCCCTGCAAATCGACACGAAACTCGCTGGCTGTCTGATTAATTGATGAAAGCTGAATTTCCTCATCAGCTTGCATCGGGCTGATTGACAACCCATCGCCCGACATAAATGTTTCGCTTTGTGGTAAGGTGAGAACCAAATCATCAGCAATCTCATACTGAATTTGTTGTGGTTCAAAACTATTTAAAGCAATGTTGTAAACCAGCGGCACAAAAATAGCGTGCTTGCTAAAATCAGTCAACTCATCGTTTAGCGGAAAACTAAAATTATACACACGCCCCTGCCCTTTATGATATTGAGAAACAGCAGTTTGTCCATTGTTAAAATCTACGATGCTCAACTGTGAACTCTGTGGTCCTACGCGATACCGATAACTCAATTCCACTTCGGGTAAATCGAGGTTTTCCTTTTCATGTAAAAATACATCTTGCAACAACAAGTGATTGAAATTGACTTGATTCATTTTCAACTTAACCGAATCAGATCCGGTAATTAAGCCGGCCTCTAATTTCCCGTACAATTTATTATACGAAGCTAAGTCAGCTTGCATTCCGGGAAAAATGCCTAACGAGCCTCCCTTTTCAACAAACTGACTTAACGCATTCACCAAGCCTGAACTAAACTTATTTAAGTTGAGTAAATAAATGCACTGATACTGATCGAATTCGCTAACTTTTACTTTACTAACTGCCGTTTTTTCAAATCTAATATTTTCATCATCTTCAAAAAGAGCTTCCAGCTTCCGAATAGCGGGATCCTCAGACTGAAAGATGGCTAACACGTCGTTTTTATCTCGTACGTTATAACTTAAAAAGTATTGATTGTCGTAAACCACCGGGTAATCATCAAGCTCAACAACTAACCGATGAACCCCAGAACTATTATTTTTATAGACCAACTCCACTATTTGTTCAGTCTCCGCATCAATACTAATATTACTGATTGACTTGATGGTGTCATTAACCTTCAATCTGACCGGAATGTCCTGGTAGCTCTGTGACGACAGATTTTTGACACGAGCAAACAAGGTTTCTTCACGCTTCTTTTTATGTCCGGGAGTTTCAAACCAGCAACTGTCAATCAACAAATTATTAGCAACTTGACTTCCAAAAGGGATCAGGAAAGTTTGAATACTGGTATCCGATTTAATTTCTGAAAAATCAGACGTATAACTCTGGAAATCCGAAATCAGATAAATGATGTTATCGGCATTTTCAGTTTGTTTCAGCAGACTATTTTTTAGTTGCTGATAGGCTTTCGAAACACTGATAGACAAGGGACCTTCCTGAATTTTGCCAAGTTGAGTGACTAATTGAGTCTGATTGATTAACTGTTGGCATCCCGGTAGATTCTGATTTTCCATCAGGATATAATTTGTCTCAGGCCCATAACTACTGGCAATACTAATAGCTCTGCTCTTAGCTTGCTCAAGCAACATTCCATTATCAGTTGCTCCCTTCATGCTAAATGAGTTGTCAACATAAAGGGCAACAATCTTTCGGGCCACTTTTCGCTCTTGCTTATTTGTTGGCAAATACGGCTGAGCAAATACAAACACCAATGCCGAAATCGTTAGAATACGGGCAAGGAGAATTAGCAATTGCTTCAGATTGCTTTTTTTTCGGGTATCTTCCTTGACGGCTTTTAAAAAGTTAACTTGACTGAAATAGACTGTCCTGTACCGTTTAAAATGCAGAAAATGAATCAGTATAGGTAGGCAGATCAACAAAAGTGCCGTCAAAAACTCAGGATAGATAAACCTCATTTCATATGATTAAAATTGTTTATTTAAAAGGTACCATATGGAACTCGCATATAAGCATTCTTGTTTGTGCTAGAACTTTTACATGCTCATTTCATATTACTTAATTATTGAAGACCAAAATTAATGGAATTGTTTAATCGCGAAAACTATTCGTCGCCGATTCAGTTTTTTTAATTCGATCAATAATGTTTATTACATTTGCAAAATTATTAAACAAAACAGAATTATCTCTTGTTAAGCTTAGTAATTCTCGCAAAAGTGAACGTGGAGGAATTAGAGATGATATCGGAGAGTTTAATCTAAATTGCGATTAATGAATTACTATAACATAAAAGATCTGGAAACCTTATCAGGTATCAAGGCACATACCATTCGTATATGGGAAAAGCGCTATGGTTTGCTGGAACCACAACGTTCAACAACAAATATTCGCTACTATAGTGATAATGAGCTACGGAAACTACTCAACGTATCGATGTTGGTGAAACATGGCTACAAGATCTCGAAAGTTTCAAACTACGAAAACGGTCAAATTCAGAAGGAAGTGCTGAAACTAAACGAGAAATCGCTTCCATCCGAAAGCATGATTGATCAGCTTGTGATGCATATGGTGAATTTTGATCATAAAAGCCTTGAAGATTTATTACTTCAGCAAATCAACAAGATTGGGTTTGAAGAAACCTTTATGGAAAACATTTTTCCTCTATTTGAAAAAGTTGGTATTTACTGGCAAATTGGAACCATCTTCCCTGCTCAGGAACACTTTGTTTCCAACATCATCCGTGAATTGCTCATCAAAGAAAGCTCAGGAATTAATAATAACAATTCCACTTCTACAGTTTTGTTTTTTCTAAAGGAGGGTGAAATGCACGAAATCAGCTTGTTATTTTATCATTATCTCGCCTTAAAATCGGGCTATAAAACAATTTATCTAGGTCAGAATGTTCCCTTCGAAGATTTGGCCAAAATGGACGGTGTGCAACAGTTCGATCGAATTTTCACTGCTTTCATTAATGGAATCGATGAAAAAGAATTGGAAAACTACATTGCTGAAATGCATAAAACATTTAAAGGCAAGAAAATCTTTGTAACTGGTGCTCAAATCTCCGTGGTTAAATCAAAACTCCCTTCCAACTTTAAATTGATTACTGATACAAAAGCGTTTAAGAAATACTTTAGTAGCGGCTTATAGGCTACTCGCTTACTTTTCGCCTGACTCGTAGTCGTGTAGTTTCTGAATTCTTCTTAAATGGCGACCGCCCTCAAAGGTTTCGACTAACCAACGATCCACTATTTCAAGAGCCAGTTCTTCAGATACCATCCGACCACCCAGTGCAATCACATTCGCATTATTATGTTGTTTGGCTAAAGTAGCTGATTGTACACTCCAGCACAATGCACAACGCACCCCCTTTACTTTGTTTGCAGCAATGGCTTCGCCGTTTCCACTTCCGCCAAAAACAATTCCTAAATCTGCTTTATTTTTGGCAACAGTTTCTGCTGCAGGAATAACAAAATCAGCATAATCTACCGCCTCTTCCGAATCGGTTCCCAAATCAACAACTCGGAAACCTTTGTTTGATAAATGTTTTTTTACCGCTTCTTTTAGGAGAAATCCGGCATGATCGGTACCTAATGCAATCGTCTTCATTTTTTTTATAAAATTTGCTATTGAAAATTTATCTCCTGAACTCAGTTGGGCTCTTCCCCACTTTATTCTTAAACAGGCGGCTAAAATAATGAATAGTTTGGAATCCCAACTCATAACTGATTTCCTTAACGCTTTTATCGGTCACCAATAAGAGTTCTTTTGCTCTCATTATCTTAAGTTCCAGATGATATTTATGAGGAGCCACTCCGGTATAATTTTTAAACATTTTCCTGAAGTACGAATAGCCAATATTATATTCCCTCGCCATCAGAGTCATGTCCAATTCTTGATCCACGTTTTGCCTGATTTTAAATCGTGCATCCTCAATAATTCCTGCAATACGCTTTCCTGTAAATTCCTTTTGCTTTTCGAACGATATTAAGTACCCGAGCATTTTTACAATCAGCCCACTTGCAATCTGCTGAAAACCGGGTTGTTCTTCCTGAACCAGATCAAACACTTTGTAATAAGTATCAATAATTTCTTCGTGAACCCCAATATGCAAAACGGATTGATTTCCTGCGAATATTGGATGTTGAAATAGCTTTCGAGCCATTTCACCATTAAATCCAATATAATGCTCTTGCCAACCTACTGTTTGATTCGGCTGGTATCGGTGCCAAACACCAGGCTTAATCAGAAAAACACTCCCCTCAAGAAGTGAAAACTCTCCATTTTCTGTTTCTAAAACCCCGTTTCCCTTTGTAATATAGTTAATCTGATATTCTTGTAAAACCCGTCCACTATTCCAGTTAAAATAATAACCACTCGGATGCCTTATTGGCGGATAGGGCTGATTTGGTGGAGAAGTATAGGCTCCGGTAACATTCAAATAAAGTCCCCAGTGTTGATCTTCTTCTCCGGCAGTTAAATACTTAAAAAAATCCTCCATGTCAGTATCAAAAAGTGCAAACAATCTGCCAGAAAGTGTATTGATAGACTATAACTATCAAGCTACTTTTGACATCAACTTATGTTTTATAAAATCAAAATTACTAAAATCCTGCCTTATAGCAGGACTAAATCAAATTAAACTATGCAAGCAATTTTAGGAATTCTTTTTCACTCGCTCGGTGGTGCTTCATCGGGGAGTTGGTACATGCCATATAATCTTGTAAAAAAATGGCATTGGGAGGTCTATTGGATTATTGGAGGGCTTTTCTCTTGGCTAATCATGCCTTTTCTCGCGGTGTTGTTAACTACTCCGGAATGGCAGGGAATTATATCAGCTGCAGATTCTTCTGTCGTACGAACGACTTATATTCTGGGTGTTCTATGGGGAATCGGAGGACTTACTTATGGCCTAGGTATTCGCTACCTTGGCATGTCGCTTGGAAATTCGGTATTACTTGGAATTACCTCGTTGGTGGGCTCGTTAGGCTTACCAATTCTTCGCGATGTCGGTAATTTAGTAGAAGTTTTACCGGCAGGAGATTCGTTTACAGATATGTTGTCAACCCCCAGTGGTCGGGTGGTTTTGTTCGGTATTTTTGTGCTCATGATCGGAATTGTGCTTTGCGGTAAAGCGGGTCTGATGAAAGACAAAGATCTACTGGGCCATAAAGAAGGTGTTAATACCGAGTTTAAATTGACAAAAGGACTAATCATCGCCGGGATATCCGGGGTTTTAAGTGCATTCTTCAGTTTTGGTATTGATGCCGGGAAGCAGATGGGTGAAGCCGTTCGTGAAATTGCTGTAACAAATAATTTTTCGTTCGTTAGCAACGGTACCTACCTGTTCGAGAACAATATCATCTTTTTAGTTATTCTTTGGGGAGGGCTAACGACGAATTTAATCTGGTCGGTCGCACTTATTCTTAAAAATAAAACAGGAAGCGATTTTGTTGATTCGTCAGCACCATTACTGAAAAACTACCTGTTCTGTGCATTAGCCGGAACAACTTGGTTCCTTCAATTTTTCTTCTACGGAATGGGGGAAACAAAAATTGGCAATGGTGCAAGTTCATGGATTTTACACATGTCTACGATTATTCTTACGGCTAACTTCTGGGGATTTTATCGAAAAGAGTGGGCAGGCGTTTCGTCCAAGACCCGGTCTACCATTTTTCTTGGAATTGGTCTGATACTATTGTCTATCATCATTATGGGTATTGCGAAAAGTGATTTCTTAAATTAAAA